>JBCCOV010000235.1:0-7149 GCA_039039985.1 Pseudomonadota bacterium
CCGAGCTGTTCCTGGACTGGTTGGTGCGCGGCCCCTGGCGAAATCCGGCCGGGTTCAACTTTCCGGAGACCCGCCAGTTCCACGAATGGGCGACAATGCCGATAGTCGGTGACAGCCGCTTGAACATCGGTGTTTTTATTGCAATAGCCTGCTGCGCCATTCTGGCGTTTGTGCTCAGCCGCACCTACTTCGGATTTGGTGTTCGGCTCAGCGGCACGGCGCCGCGCGCTGCGCGCTTCGCAGGAATCAGTCGCAACCGCACCATACTGCTCGTGATGGCGCTATCGGGAGGCCTGGCCGGGCTGGCGGGCATCATGGAAGTGGCCGGGCCGATCGGGCAGCTGCGTATTCAGATTTCACCGGGATACGGCTTTACTGCGATTATTGTCGCCTTCCTGGCGCGACTGAACCCTGTCGGAGCGATCGCGGCTGCTTTTGTGCTGTCCGTGACATACATCGGCGGCGAGGCGGCCCAAATCGCGATCGGCATTTCCGACAAGATTACGCGCGTCTTCCAAGGCGCCTTGCTATTCTTTGTTTTGGGGAGCGACGTCCTCATTCGCTATCGCATCACGTGGACACGCCCGACGTCTGCAGTCCACACACCCGAGCCAGCAGCCGTCGAAAGGACTTCGCCGTAATGTCGACGGATATCGTACTTGCAATCGCACTGACCGTGATGACCGCGTCGACCCCGCTTCTGCTGGCTGCGATTGGAGAACTGGTCGTGGAGCGTTCAGGTGTTCTGAACCTCGGCGTCGAAGGCATGATGATTGTCGGCGCCGCCGCCGGCTTTGCGGGGGCCCAGCTCACCGGATCAGCCTATGGCGGCATTGCATTTGCTGCTGTCGCCGGCGCCGGTCTTTCGCTTGTGTTCGCAGTGTTCGTGCTGCTGCTGGCAACCAACCAATACGCGACCGGTCTCGCAACAACACTATTGGGCATCGGGATCGCGGGACTTGTCGGGCAAGGCTACGTCGGGCAGCCGGGCATCAAACTGGAACAGGTTCCAATACCACTGCTTGCGGATTTGCCGGTGATCGGCCCACTGCTGTTTCAGCACGATGTCTTGTTCTACCTATCGCTTGTTCTGGTGGTGTGTGTGTCCTTCGTCCTTTTTCGGACGCGACTTGGGCTGACGATCCGCGCCGTTGGGGACAATCACGATTCGGCGCACGCAATCGGTTACAACGTCGTTGCCATGCGCTTTGCGACGATTGCTTTCGGCGGCATTTGCGCAGGTTTGGCCGGCGGATACCTGTCGCTGGTCTATACGCCGCAGTGGGTCGAGGGGATGTCAGCGGGGCGCGGGTGGATCGCCGTCGCGCTTGTCGTTTTTGCCGCGTGGCGCCCCTTGCGCTGCCTCGCCGGCGCCTACCTGTTTGGGACCGTTCTGATCCTGCAGTTCCACGCACAGGCCGCCGGTGTGCCGATCCCGTCACAGTTTTTGTCGGCGCTGCCCTATCTGGCAACTATGATTGTCCTGGTCATCGTATCCGCGAACAGGTTGTCGCGACACAGCGCGGCGCCGGCATGCCTTGGCCAGGCCTTCGTCCCGTCAAAGTGATGTGACGGTGCCAAAACACAGGTTCCAACCCCGTCAGGTAAGGAGATACAGAGACATGGTTTTGAAACGCAGTTCGGTCGCCGGTTTCACGAGACGGGCCTGGTGCGGCGGCGCCCTGGCCCTGGCGGCGCTGATGCCGCTGTCGGCCGGCGCGCACGCGCAGGCCCTGGACAAGGTCAAGGCGTGCTTTGTCTACGTCGGACCGGTCGGTGACTTCGGATGGTCCTACCAGCACGACGAGGGCCGGAAGGCCGTCGAAGCCGCGCTCGGCGACAAAGTCGAAACAGCCTTCCTCGAAAGCGTCAAAGAAGGTGCAGATGCGGAACGTGCAATCGAGCGATTTGCGCGGTCCGGGTGTAACATCATCTTCACGACGTCGTTCGGCTACATGGACCCAACCAACAAGGTTGCGGCGAAGTACCCGAAGGTGAAGTTCGAGCATGCAACCGGATACAAGCGGCTGCACCCGAACGTGTCGACCTACGACAGCCGGTTTTATGAAGGTCGCTATGTCCTTGGGCAGATTGCCGCGCTCGTCTCAAAAACCGGCGTCGCCGGCTATATCGCGTCCTTCCCGATCCCGGAAGTTGTCCAGGGCATCAACTCGTTCATCCTTGGGGCACAATCGATCAATCCGGACTTCAAGCTGAAGGTGGTGTGGGTGAACACGTGGTTCGATCCCGGTAAGGAAGCCGACGCCGCGAAATCTCTGATCGACCAAGGTGTTGACTTGCTCACCCAGCATACGGACTCGACCGCCCCGATGCAGGTTGCCGCAGAGCGCGGGCTGAAGGCATTCGGTCAAGCGTCCAATATGATCAAGTTCGGTCCAAAGACGCAGCTGACGTCAATTATTGACGACTGGGCTCCGTACTATGTTGAGCGCGTCAAGGCGGTCCTGGCGGGCACCTGGAAGCAGCAGGCAACCTGGAACGGTATGGATTCCGGTCACGTCGTGATGGCACCATTTACGAATATGCCGGACGATGTGAAGAAAAAGGCCGAGGCAACGACAGCTGCGATCAAGTCCAAGACGTTCCACCCGTTCACGGGGCCAATCACCAAGCAGGATGGCACCGTATGGCTGAAGGCCGGTGAAGTCGCGACTGACAAGGACCTGTCCAGCATGAACTTCTACGTCAAAGGGGTTGATGACACACTGCCGAAGTAATCGGCAGCGCTGTCAAAGCAATCCAAGAAACATGCGGCTGTCGTGAGATCTGACCTCACGGCAGCCGTAGACGCATGTATGACTGACGTCCTCAGCCACGGACACGATGACTTTGGCCAGGGGAGACCAATGTGTCTGGATCTATTCCACAACTAACGGCGCGGGAAGACGCGACGCCGCATCTTGTCGATGTCGCGATGGCGCGGGCACCTGCGGACTGCGTGGTCAAGCATGCACGCTGGGTCAACGTTCACTCCGGCGAAGTGCTGCCCGACACGACGATCGCGATTGCCTCGGGGCGCTTCGCGTCGGTTGGAGATGATGTCGAACCGCGCGTCGGCCCGGACACCGTCGTCATCGATGCCGAGGGACGGTTTGCCGTGCCAGGCCTGTGCGACGCGCACATGCACGTTGAAAGCGGCATGGTGACGGTCACGGAATTCGCGCGCGCGGTGTTGCCGTACGGCACGACCAGCATGTTCATTGATCCACACGAAATCGCGAACGTGCTTGGCCTTCCCGGTGTGCGGCTGATGCACGACGAGGCCCTCGCTGCACCAAGCAACGTGTTTGTCCAGGTGCCAAGCTGTGTGCCCTCAGCGCCTGGCCTTGAGCACGCCGGTGCCGTCTTCGGGCCCGATGAGATTGCTGAGGCGATGACGTGGCCTGGAATCATCGGGCTTGGCGAAGTCATGAATTTTCCGGGTGTCGCGGCCGGAGATCCGCGCATGATGGGCGAAATCGCTGCGGCGATGCGGGCCGGAAAAACCGTTGGCGGCCATTATGCATCGCGCGACCTGGGAACGGCTTTTCACGGCTATGTCGCCGGCGGCGCGGCAGACGATCACGAAGGCACGCAAGCCGAAGATGCGATCGCGCGGGTCCGCCAGGGTATGCGCGCCATGCTACGCCTGGGCTCGGCCTGGTACGATGTGGCCGAGCAGATTCGCGCCGTGACGGAGCGGGGCATCGACCCACGGTACATCATTCTCTGCACCGACGATTGCCATTCCGGGACCTTGGTCAACGAAGGCCATATGGACCGCGTCGTTCGTCACGCGATTTCGCAAGGCGTCGCACCGATCGCCGCCATCCGCATGGCGACACTCAACACGGCCGAGCACTTCGGCCTCGAACGCGAACTTGGATCCATCACCCCCGGACGGCGCGCAGACTTCATCCTTATGCGTGACCTCGCGCGGTTCGAAGCAGAGGACGTCTTCATCCGCGGACACCGTGCTGCGTCCAAGCGCAAGCTCGCGCTCGATGTTCCCGCCTATGATTATCCAGACTGGTCCAAACGGACGATGAACCTGTCACGAGATCTGTCAGCCTCGGATTTCGATTTGAAAACCAATGCCTCGGCAACAACTGCGACCGTGAACGTCATCGGTGTAGTCGAAAATCAAGCGCCGACACAGGCACGCACGATTGACCTCCCGATTGCTAACGGCATTGTCGCAGCTGATCCTAGCAACGACGTCTGCCATGCCGCGTTGGTTGAACGGCATCGGGCGTCCGGCACAGTCGTGAACGGTTTCGTCCAGGGTTTTGGTTATGATCGGCCGTGCGCGCTCGCCTCCACCGTTGCCCACGACAGTCACCATATGATCGTTGTTGGCACGTCGAAAGCCGACATGGCACTGGCCGCGAACCGTCTTCGCGCGGTTGGCGGCGGTGTCGCGTTTTTTGCCGACGGGGCGGAACTCGCATTGATCGAGCTGCCGATTGCCGGGCTGATGTCGGATGACCGCGCCGAAAGTGTTGCCGCCAAAGCCGAGAAGCTCGGCGCCGCCATGCGCGCGTGTGGCTGCACATTGAACAACGCATTCATGCAGCATTCGTTACTGGCGTTGGTTGTGATTCCAGAGCTTCGGATCTCGGATGTCGGTCTCGTTGATGTCCGCACGTTCGAAGTTGTTGACGTGGTTGTGTCAACGTGAGCAGCGATGATGCCACCGCCCTGCGCGGGCAGGTCGTGACGTTTATCGACGACCCTTTTGTCGTGTCGCCCACGGATGCCATGCAGTTTTGGAGCGACGGCGTCGTCGTTATGCGTAGCGGCATAATTGAAGCCGTTGGTGCAGCCGATGACGTGTTGCCAGCTTGGCCCGGCATTCAAGTCGAGCGGTTTGCCGACGACCTGATCCTGCCGGGCTTTGCCGACTGTCACGTCCATTATCCGCAGCTTGGCGTGATCGCATCTTATGGTGCGCGACTGTTCCACTGGTTGAACACATATACGTTTCCCGAAGAGTTGAAGTTTTCAGATCCGCAGTATGCATCAACGATTGCCGAACGGTTTCTGGATGAGCTTGCCCGAAACGGCACAACGAGCGCCTGTGTCTACGCCACAGTTCACACGACGTCGGTGAGCGCACTCTTCGAGGCCGCGGAGGCGCGCGGCATTCGCATCGCGACTGGTAAGATGATGATGGACCGCAATGCGCCACCCGGCCTGACCGATACCGTGCAGAGCAGTTATGACGAGTCAATCGCGCTAGCCAGGATGTGGCATGGTCGGGGTCGACTGACGTATGCGGTCTCACCACGTTTCGCGCCAACGTCGACTGCCGAGCAGCTTGAGGCGGCCGGCGCTGTTTGGGACGCCTATCCGGATGCGCTCCTGCAAACGCATATGTCGGAGCAAACCGACGAACTGAAAACCGTTGCTGACCTTTTTCCGAACGCGCGCGACTACCTGGACGTTTACGCCAGCGCAGGGCTCGTGCGCCCTGGGGCGAACTTCGGTCACGCTATTCATCTCACGGATCGCGAGCGCGATGCTCTGCGCGACGCCGGCGCTGGTGTGTCGCATTGCCCGACGTCAAACCTCTTTCTCGGCTCGGGCCTTTTTGACTTGGCCGGACTGCGCACGGACACGGATACGGTTCCCGTCGGACTTGGGACGGACGTCGGCGGAGGCACGTCATTCTCGATGCTTGCGACCATGCAAGATGCCTACAAGATCGCGCAACTGCGCGGTATCAGCCTGCATCCGATCTGTGCGTTTTATCTCGCGACCGTCGGGTCGGCTGCAGTGATGTGCATGACGGACAAAGTCGGCAGTCTTGAACCGGGTCGCGAGGCCGACCTGATCGTGCTTGATCCCAACGCGACACCCGTTCTCGCAGAACGATGCGGGCGGGCCGAGACCATTTCGGACGTCCTGTTTGCGCTCATGATCCTCGGTGACGACCGGGTCGTGAGGCGAACCGTTTCGGCTGGGAAGACGCTTTACGCGCGAGACACGACCGCTTGAGAGGTCGGCGTCTGCTTGTGTCGTGGCCTACAGTGACAAGCGCGGATGGCGGTTGACGTCCTTGTAGAGCAGATAGCGAAACGGGCCAGGACCACCAGCATAACAGGCCTGCGGGCAGAATGCGCGCAACCACATGAAATCTCCGGCCTCAACCTCCACCCAATCCTGATTGAGCCGATAGACCGCCTTACCTTCGAGTACATAGAGCCCATGCTCCATCACGTGCGTTTCGGCAAACGGGATCGTCCCGCCAGGCTCGAAGGTCACGATATTGACGTGCATGTCGTGACGCAGATCGGCAGGATCGACGAAGCGGGTCGTTGCCCAACTCCCATTGGTATCCGGCATGGCGACCATTTCAACGTCTGTTTCGTTGGTGATGAGAACGTCTGGTGCGTCGAGGCCCAGAACGGGCTCATAGCGCTTGCGTATCCAATGAAACGTCAGGGGCTTGCGATGCTTGTTCGCGACCGTGAACGGTGTTGCCGGCGGCAAGTACGCGTACCCGCCTGGGGTTAACTTATGGACCCGCCCGTTGACGGTCAGAGTCATGGTTCCGCCAACAACGAAGAGAACGGCTTCGGCCTCGGGATCAGGCTCGGGCGCGTCGCTACCGCCGTCTGTGGCAACCTCCACGATGGTTTGCGAAAACGTTTCAGCAAATCCAGTCAACGGTCGGGCTAAGATCCAGGCGCGCGTCTTCATCCAATGCGGCAGGAAACTGGTCACGATGTCCCGCATCACCCGCCGGGGAATGACCGCGTAACACGTCGTAAAGACGGCGCGGTCGGTCAGCAATTCGGTTTGCGATGGAAGGCCATCTTCCGGACGTGCGTATGGGGGATGCGCCATGGGCCAAACTCCGGGTGGTCGCGCCGATTACTGCGTCGGTTTGGGAGATGCTGATGTCTCTCGGCCAAGGTACCAGGCAACAAGCATGGCGCGCTCGGCAGGTTCCAGTCCCGTGATGTTCCCAGGCGGCATGGCCCGCGAGACCCCGGCATGCAAGTAGATCCCCTTGGCGTTCTTGAGAATGCTGGATTGGTCTTCGAGCCGGACATTGCCGGGCGGGACGCGCATGTTCTCCCACAACGGCTCTGCCGCATGGCACATCGAGCATTTGCCGATGACGATCTCTTCGACTTGCTC
>JBCCOV010000236.1:0-6996 GCA_039039985.1 Pseudomonadota bacterium
AGCCCCTCTTTGGCGTCAGGAAACTGGATGCACGCGGCTCTCTACGGTGGGCTGTTCGGCTTCTTTTGTTATGCCACCTACAACATGACCAACATGGCGACCATCCGGAACTGGCCGTTTCCGATGTCCGTTGTCGATATGGGCTGGGGTACGGTGTTGACGGCGGTCTCAGCCGCTGCCGGTACACTAACGACGCGTATACTTTTCGGTTGAAGGAGGTCGTCTCATGGCACGAAAATCCATTTATCAACTCAGCCGCTTAGGTATCGCATTCGTCGCCGCAGTGGGCATCTCACTCCTGGCGACCCTGCCGGCGCTGAGCCAGAACACAGCGCAACCATCCGCTGAAAAATCGGTGATTGCGCCTGAGAAGTCCAAGCAGCGCAAGATGAAGCTCGACGAACTCTTCGGTCGCTTGAAGATCGCAAAGGATAGCGCTGCCGGTGCCGCGATCGTGAAACAGATTTGGGAGACCTGGTTCGCGTCGGGCAACGTCGACGTCGACGCTCTCATGAATCAGGCACGTCTTGCGGTTCAAGAAGGTGGGATCGAGGAAGCATTCGGCGCGCTGGATCGGGTCATTGAGATCGCGCCGGACTACCCGGAGGGCTGGAACCGGCGCGCCACACTCAACTTCATGCTCGGCAGACACGAGCGATCCGTGCGCGATATCCAACAGACATTGGCGCGAGAGCCCCGTCACTTCGGCGCCTTGTCCGGGCTCTCGCAAATCCTGGCCGCAGCTGGAAAGTGGAAGGGCGCGCTAAAAGCCTACGAGCGGGCCCTCGCGGTCAATCCCTTCCTCCCCAACAAGGATGCTATTCTCAGGCAACTGCGCGAGAAAGCGCTCGGCAGCGCGCTATAGCGAACTCGTGATGTGCCTCAGAACCGCTCAACCTCCTAAAATCGCTCAACCCATGGGCGCAGTTCGACTTCCCAAGTCCACGCACTGCGCGGTTGCTTGGCAACGTGCATGTATGTGTCGGCGATCGCATCCGGGTCCAACCACTTGTCGGGTGACTCGCCGTCGCCCTCGATCCGCCCCCGCTCTGGATTGCGGACACCGCCGTCGATAACGAAATGCGCGACATGAACGCCCTGCGGCGCCAGCTCGCGGGCCATCGACTGCGCCAACCCACGCAATGCGAACTTGCCCATCGCGAACGGCGCGGACTGCGGGTAGCCCTTCACACTGGCAGATGCGCCCGTAAACAAGATCGCGCCTGTATTTCGCGGAACCATCCGCTTTGCGGCTTCGCGGGCGACCAGATAACCGCCATATGCCGAGACGTTGATGGCCTGCGCAACCTCGGCCGGGTCGAGGTCCAGAAACGGACCTCTGGCGCGTGCACTGGCATTGTAAAGGACGAGGTCGAGTTCGCCCGGCTCACGGTCAATTGCCGTGAAAACCGACGCGACATCGTCAATCTTCGTGGCATCGCATGCGGCCGTCCGCGCACCGGTCTCGGACGCAAGGCTGGCGAGTTTGTCGGTATCTCGCGCGGCCAGCGTGAGAGCGTATCCTTCCCCGACGCACAAGCGCGCGAACGAAGCGCTGATACCGCTGCCGGCTCCGACGATCAGAGCTTGTTTCTTTGTCATTCTGTTCAATCCGGTCGTGGTTTGATCAATGAGCGTTGTGCGCCAACGTATCACTGCCCAGGCCGCCTGAACATTCACGACTGAGGCCGCGGAAACCTCACGAAGATCTGGGGTGCGCCGCATCATAAATCGCCAGCAGACGTTCACGGTCGACCTCGGTGTAAATCTGTGTCGTCGACAAGGAAGCGTGACCCAGCAACTCCTGGATTTGGCGCAGATCCGCACCAGAGGACAGGAGATGCGTCGCAAACGAGTGACGCAAGGCATGTGGGGTTGCCGACTGCGGCAAACCGAGGACATCCCGCAAGCGCTCCATCACCAGCTGGACGATGCGCGGAGATAGCGGCCCGCCACGAACGCCGCGAAACATTGCGTCGTCCGCACCAAGGTCAAACGGGCAGAGGTCCAGATACTGTGCAACGGCGGCAATCGTGACCGGTAAAACAGGGACCATGCGTTCCTTGCCGCCCTTGCCGGTGACAATCAGAACGTCACGCTGTGCGGTCGGTGCGTCTTTCACGCGCAACGACAAGGCTTCTGAGACACGCAGTCCGGAGCCATAGAGCAGAAGCAAGACGGCGGTGTCGCGTGCTGCGACCCAGTCTTCGTCCGCTGTGGCCGCATCCGCAACTTGCAGCGCTTTATCGATCGTCAGTGGTTTGGGTACGGAGTGCGCGACCTTTGGCCGACGAACGCGGGCGATGGCCGTGTTCTCCAACTCCAGATGTGTTTCCAACCATCTGAAAAACGTTCTCAAAGCTGACAGAGTCCGGGCGAGCGAGCGGTTTTGTGCGCCATCACGGCGGCGGGCAGACAAAAACGCACGAATACGGGCGATGTCCAACCGCTGCAGATCCGCCAGGCAGGGCGGATGGCCGAGATCGCGATGAAGAAATCCAAGAAACTGACGCAGGTCTCGCTCATAGGCTTCGCGCGTCTTTTCTGACCGCCCACGCGTCGCAACGAGATAATTGAGCCAGTCTGACACGGCCACCGCAACATCACCGTCGAGCGGAAGTTCAGTCTGAGACGTGTCCTGCTGTCGCTTTGTCACGTGTCGTCCCGTCGCGCAATGGGTTGGAGCAGGAACGATAGCGATGATTCGCCGGCAAGGCGTTAACCGGTCATGACCGCCGCTATCGCGCGCTGACAAGTTTCGGGTCGCCACGACCGTCGTGCAGCCATACCCAGCAGCAATCCAAGAAAACATGGAGCTGTGACGCATGCTGTTGTCCAACAAGACAGTTATCGTGACCGGCGCGAGTAGCGGAATCGGCGCCGCGTCCGCGCGTCTCTTCGCTGAGCACGGCGCCAATGTCGTCCTCGCGGCCCGCCGAGAGGACTTTCTGCGCAAGCGGGCGGACGAGATCAGAGACGCCGGCGGTCAGGCGACCTACTTGCCTGGCGACATCAAAGACGAGCAATACGCACAGGCGCTTGTTGATCTTGCGGAGTCGGAATTCGGAGGCCTCGATGCCGCCTTTAACAACGCCGGCTGGGTCGGAGAGCTGGTGCCGATTCCGGAAATGGCGACGACGAACTGGCGCGATGTCGTCGACACGAACCTGACGAGTGCCTACCTCGCCGCCAAGCATCAAATCCCTGCCCTCAAGCGTCGCGGGGGCGGATCCATCGTGTTCACGTCGTCGTTTGTCGGGCACGCAATTGGCCTGCCCGGCATGGGCGCCTATGCAGCCGCCAAGAACGGGCTGATCGGCCTGACCCAGGTTCTCGCGGCGGAGCATGGCTCAGACGGCGTCCGGGTCAATGCTCTGCTGCCGGGTGGAACCAAAACGGCCATGGCCGGCGACGATCCACAGGCCTTGGCTTACGTCGAAAGCCTGCACGCCCTGCAGCGGATGGCCGAGCCGGAAGAAATCGCGCAAGCCGCGCTGTTCCTTGTGTCGGATCAGTCGTCTTTTGTGACCGGGAGCGCCATGACCGTCGACGGCGGAAACTCGATCTTCAAGCCGACGCCGGCGAATACGAGCGACAAACTGGAACCAACCGAAGCCGCTACAGCGCGTTGACGTCGGCAGACCCGGCTGGCTTCAACGTTACGGCCGTTCCGTAAGCGAGGATTTCGGCAGCGCCGGCCATGACCATTGAGGTCGAGAAGCGCACACAAATGATGGCGTTTGCACCAGTCGATTCCGCATGGGCCACCATGCGGTCTTTGGCTTGCTCGCGCGCCTCTGCCATCAGCTTGGTATACTCGCGAACCTCGCCACCGACGACGTTGCGCAGTGCCGCAATAAAGTCGGTGCCGAGATGCTTCGCCCGTATCACATTGCCGCGGGCAATGCCGTGAACTTCAGCAATCTCGTAGCCCGGCACGGTCTCCGAAGTCGCAAGAATCATATTGCCCTCATTCGTGTATGTTCTTTTCGTAATAGTCGTCTTCTCGGCTGGACAGACGCTGCGCGACAATCCGTATAAAGATATACGCCACAACTGCAAAGGCGATAAGAACGGGTATGCCGTAGGGCCAGGCCGCAATAATCCCTGCCAGCATGACGACGATCCAAACGGCCGCCGGGATCAGAATGATTATCAACGCCAATCTGTCGAGCGACATGTCCGTTTCCTCAATCAATCGATTCAGCTGATATTTTGTCCTGTCTTGGCCCAGTCCGCGAGAAAGGCTTCAAGGCCTGCGTCTGTTAGCGGATGCTGGATCAGCGCTTTGAGCGTTGCCGGTGGAACCGTAGCAATGTCAGCTCCGGCAAGCGCGCATTGCTTCACGTGACCGACTGTGCGGACGGACGCAGCCAGGAGCTCCGTCGGGAGGTCTATATAGTTGTCGAAAATCTGGCTGATCTCCTGGATCAGTTCCATTCCGTCCAAACCAAGATCGTCCAAGCGCCCAATGAACGGTGAAACGAACGTAGCGCCGGCTTTGGCAGCCAGCAGTGCCTGGTTTGCTGTGAAACACAAGGTGACGTTCACCATCGTCCCTTCGTCGGTCAGCGTCTTGCAGGTCTTGAGGCCGTCCCATGTCAACGGGACTTTTACGGCCACGTTGTCGGCAATCTTCGCCAGAACGCGCCCTTGCGCGATCATCTCGTCGGCATCCGTCGCAGTGACTTCCGCACTGACAGGGCCATCAACGATTTCGCAGATCTCGGCGATCAAGGGCTGAAACTCGCGGCCGGCCTTGGCAACCAGAGTTGGATTGGTTGTTACGCCGTCGATCAGGCCGGTTGCAGCCAACGCCTTGATCTCCGACACATCTGCGGTATCGACAAAGAACTTCATCCCCTATCTCCCTGTCCTGCGCTGCCGGAGCGCCAATCTGATATTGCCTTCGGCTTGCCTCAGCGCGTCGCGTACTTTCAAGTGAGCGATTCGAAAGTGGTCTTAGCGGTTCGAGGTTGGGTTTGGCCAGTAGTCTGGATCTTGCAGGTGGCGAAGTGGCGGCGCGCACGCGCGTTCCCGTCCTTTTGCCGGTCGCGCTTGATCAAACCTACGACTATGTCGTACCCGACGATTCGGACCTCCGGCCCGGGCAGTTCGTCCTTGTCCCGTTTGGGCAGCAGTTCCGCCTCGGCGTGGTCTGGGACAAACCTGTTGGCACCGGAAAGGATGTGCCGGATGCCAAGTTGAAGCCGGTCTCGAACATCATCGACGTGCCGTCGCTGCCCCCAGTCGCCCTGAGATTTGCAGACTGGATCGCCCGATACACGCTTGCGCCGCTGGGCATGGTCTTGCGCATGATGATGGGCGCGCAGTCGGCCTTCGAACCGCCAAAGATCCGGACTGGTGTCGCGATTGTCGATGGCGCGGCACCGCCGCCGCGCATGACGCCGGCCCGGCAACGTGCTGTCGATATCGCGGCTGATGGGCTGATCCGGACCAAAGCCGCACTCGCTCAGGACGCAGGCTGTACCACCGGCGTCGTCGACGGCTTGATCAAGGCGGGGATGCTCGTCGAGTGTGCCATTCCCGACCGTGGGTTTCCGCAGCCTAAACCGGCACACACGGTGGTTGCGTTCGATGGCGATCAACGCGCCGCCGTGGAAGGCCTGCGGGCGGCTGTCGCCAATAATACCTTCTCGACAACGTTGCTCGACGGCGTGACGGGGTCTGGGAAAACCGAAGTTTACTTCGAGGCGGTCGCCGCCGCACTGCATGCCGGGCGCCAAGTTTTGATTATGCTGCCGGAAATTGCGCTGACTAGCCAGTTTCTAGGCCGGTTCGAGGCGCGCTTTGGTGCGAAACCCGTTGAATGGCACTCAGCACTTCCATCCGCAGAACGGGGTCGCATCTGGCGCGGCGTCGGATCCGGCGAGGTGCGCTGCGTTGTGGGCGCCCGGTCGGCGCTGTTTCTGCCGTATCCCCAACTTGGCTTGATTGTGGTCGACGAGGAGCACGACGCCGGGTTCAAGCAGGAAGACCGCGTACACTATCAGGCGCGCGACATGGCCGTTGTTCGCGGGCATTTGGGCAATGTGCCGGTTGTTCTGGCGTCCGCGACACCCTCGGTTGAGAGCCATGTCAACGCCGTCAGCGGTCGGTATCGCCACCTGATGCTGCGCGGGCGTTACTCAGGCGTCGCATTGCCGAACATCTCTGCAATCAACATGCGTGAGCATCCACCGGAGCGCGGCCGTTGGATGTCCCAACCGTTAGTCGATGCTGTCGCGGAAACGCTGGCCGCAAATCGACAGACGCTGCTGTTTTTGAACCGTCGCGGCTATGCGCCGCTCACGCTCTGTCGCGCGTGTGGGCACCGTATGGAATGTCCGCAGTGCACAGCCTGGCTTGTCGAGCATCGCTACAAGCGGCGCCTCGATTGCCACCACTGTGGGTTTTCTTTGTCGATTCCCAAGAAGTGCGCGAAATGCGGTGAGGAAGATACGTTGGTGCCCTGCGGGCCCGGCGTCGAGCGGATCGCTGAAGAGGTGCAGGAGCGTTTTCCGGACGCGCGACTGGCTCTTCTGTCGAGCGACCTCATCCCCACACTCACAGAAATGCGCGGCATCATCCGTCAAATCGAAGACGGCGAGATCGACATTATCATCGGCACGCAGATTGTTGCAAAGGGCCACCATTTTCCGGATTTGACAACGGTTGGCATCGTCGATGGAGATCTTGGTCTTGCGCAAGGTGCCGATCCTCGGGCCGGAGAGCGCACGTTTCAATTGCTTCACCAGGTCACCGGCCGTGCGGGCCGTGTTGGCGACCGTGGGCGCGGTCTGGTTCAGACGTACGCACCGGATCATCCGGTCATGAACGCGATCATAACCGGCGATCGTGAGGCGTTCCTCGCGCAGGAAATGCGGCAGCGCGAGATGGGCGGTCTGCCGCCATTCGGTCGGCTCGCGGCGATTGTCGTCACGGCAAGATCCAAGGACCTCGCCGCCGAGTACGCCCGGGAGATGGCACGGCGAG
>JBCCOV010000237.1:0-6992 GCA_039039985.1 Pseudomonadota bacterium
CCCGCGTCACTGAGCGCAATCGTTCCGGCGACTTTCGGCGACAGCTCTGCAGCCAAAGTCTCCAGCGTCACAGCGTCGAGGTCTTGTAGGCCCGCAATGCCGGCTGCGTGAAAGATACTGCCAAGCCGGCCATGGCGATCAGCGACGTTACATAGCAGATTCGTCATGTGGCCCGGCTCGGAAACGTCGCCTTGCACCAATGTCAGGTGTCCGGGACCGGCATTGCGGGCCTACAAGACCTCGACGCTGTGACGCTGGAGACTTTGGCTGCAGAGCTGTCGCCGAAAGTCGCCGGAACGATTGCGCTCAATGACGCGGTTCGTACATGCCGAACTGACCTGAATGTCTCGCCGGACTTTGTCATGTTGTTTTCGTCGCTTGCCGGCGTACTGGGTGGATTTGGGCTGGGCGCCTATGCGGCCGCGAACCGCTTCCAGGATGCATTCGTGGACGCTGACCCGGTGCGGGGCGGCGTGCCTTGGATCTCGGTCGCCTGGGACGACTGGCGCTTTGACTACGGGTCTCAGCAACAGGCTGCTTACGCCCATACGCGTGCCGAGTTGTCGATCCCGCCCAACGAAGGCATCGCCGCCATCGAAGCCGTTCTTGGCGAGCCGGCTCTGTCGAATGTGCTGGTTTCGGCAACGCCGCTTATGCCGCGTATGGAACGCTGGGTGTTGCGCCGCGCCGCCGAACCATCCGTCGCTGCAAGCGAGCATGAGGCGCCCGCCGTAACTCCAACGGTTGATCTCGATGCGCTTTGCTCCAACGGCCGAAACGCACTCGAGAATGCGGTTCTCGCCGCGTATGTTAAGGCGCTTGGTGATCCGCACATCGACATTGACGATGACTTTTTCGCGCTCGGCGGTGACAGTCTGCTCGCGACCGAGATCGTGCTGGACATCGGTGCGCGTGTGTCGACTGAACGCCGCATTCGCATTACCGATGTGTTTGATCACCCAACCGTCCGAAAGCTGGCCAAACACATCAACACGTTGGGCGAGGAGCGCTAGCAGTTATTGCGCCGGCGCATGCTCACCTACATCAACAAGTCCGCCCAGGCGCTTCACGTGGGCCACAATCTCCGACACGCCCTTGCCAGACTTCACGTCGGAGAACACCAGTGCCTTGTCGCCGCGTGCCGCCGCCGCGTCCGCTCGCATTTGGCCCAAGTCGACATCGACATGTGGGGCGAGATCCGTCTTGTTCACGATCAACAAATCGGACTTTGTGATTCCCGGTCCGCGTTTGCGCGGAATGTCACCGCCCTGGGCGACGTCGATCACATAGATCGTCAAATCGGCGAGATCCGGCGAGAACGTCGCGGCGAGGTTGTCCCCGCCGGACTCGATGAGGATCAGCTCCAGGTTTGGCAGACGCTTACGCATTTCGGCGATCGCCGCGAGATTGATGGAACAATCCTCGCGAATGGCCGTATGCGGGCACCCGCCAGTCTCAACGCCCATGATGCGCTCCGACGGGAGCACCTGCAAGCGCAGCAGGGCGTCCGCATCTTCGCGCGTATAAATGTCGTTGGTGATCACGCACATGTCGATCGTGCCGGCGAGCGCGCGAGACAGTGCTGCCGTCAACGTTGTTTTACCGGACCCAACGGGGCCACCGATCCCGACACGTAATGGACCTGATGAGTTACTCATGAGCGAAACAGCCTTACCTGCTGGGTTTCATGCTGTAGCGATGCCAGATCGGCGGAAAACGTCGCTGCCCCGAGATCATCTTCCGTTGCAACAACGGCCCGATCACAGGCATACCGCACATCCGGCATAAGGGCCGCCAATAGTCTTTGAGCCTCAAACTGGCCGATGACGCCCAAGCGAATAGCGGCCGAAACGAGATTCGACTGAATGGCAACGGCGAAGGCCTCAAGCGTCGCCCGAGCCGGGATGCCATGTTCCTTTGCGGCCACTGCAACGGCCACCGGCAATGGGAGCACCTCCACCTCAATCGTGTCGAAGGCGGATACGCCAGTGTTGCGCCAGCCGGCCAAGTAGGCGTCGCGGAACGCGGCACCTTGGACCGTTGTCTCTTCCCATCGCTGACGTCCGGGCTGTAACGCGCACGCCAGTTCGGCGAGCTCCGCAACGCGCGCGTGATCCTTCGCGTGCATGGTAAGCGAGAGGACGATAAGATCGTTGTGCAAACTGCCGAAACGGGCAACTGCAGACAGCCAATCCTGGAGCGTTTCGCGCCCCGTGACGCGCCCTTGCGAGACTGCCGTTTCCAACCCTTGACTGTAGGCAAACCCACCAACCGGGAAAACCGGTGAGAGCCAAATCAGTAGCTCTCCGTAAAACCCGCTCCCTTGGTTTGCGGTTTCGCCGAGACGGTCGGGTATATCCTGCATGGGTCAATCTGATCCTGACAACAAGGCTCAAAGCTCGTGGTCGTGGGTATGGACGTGGTGACTGCCCGCGCTGTGATGGTGGCTCTGATGGAGCGTGCCATGATGGCCATAGGCGCCGCCTTCTGGTTCAAATGGTCGTTCGACAGTCGATACCGTCCCGCCTAGCCCCTCAATCATTTCTGCCAAGACGTGGTCCGGCTGGATATAGACTGCGTCTTCCAGAATCTCGGCCGGTGTATGGCGATTGCCAACGTGCCAGGCAAGTCTCGCAAGCGTTCCGGGCGTGTCTGCGCGGATTTCAAGCAGAGGCTCAGATGCGGCAACCACGCGCACAACGTCTCCGTCATCCAGAAGCAGGCCGCAGCCGTCTGGAAGATATGTTGCTTCAGGTAGATCCAGCAGAAACTGACGGCCGCAGTCGGTCGTCATGGCGATTCGCCTGCGATAGCGGTCGTCGCGTGTGAGCGTGACCCGGTACGCTGTCGCATCGCAACGAACATCTCCAGCTTCCAAAACGCCGCCTGCGCGGTTCATAATGACCCTCAGAACAAAAAGTAACGTTGCGCCATCGGTAGTTCCTGTGCCGGGTCGCAAACCAGCAACTCGCCGTCGGCTCGCACTTCGTACGTCTCCGGATCGACGTCGATTTGCGGCGTCGCATCGTTATACAGCATATCCGCTTTCGATATCCCGCCGCGAACATTTGCAATCGGAAGGACCGACTTCGCAAGTCCCAGCCGATCGCGAATGCCACTCTCGATCGCGGCCTTGGACACGAATGTCACCGACGTTGTCGACAGGGCGCCACCGAACGCGCCGAACATCGGACGATAGTGCACGGGTTGCGGCGTTGGTATCGACGCGTTGGGATCGCCCATAACGCTCGCGGCGATTGCGCCGCCCTTGATTACCAGGTCCGGCTTGACGCCGAAAAACGCCGGCGACCAAAGGCAGAGATCCGCCAGCTTTCCAGCCTCGACTGAGCCGATGTGCTGCGCCATTCCATGTGAGATCGCGGGGTTCAGTGTGTACTTGGCGATATAGCGCTTCACCCGGAAATTGTCGTTGCCGCGCCCGGAGTCTTCCGACAACGCGCCCCGCTGGACCTTCATTTTGTGCGCCGTCTGCCAGGTGCGGATTATGACTTCACCGACGCGGCCCATGGCCTGGCTGTCCGACGCGATCATCGAAAGTGCGCCGATGTCATGAAGGATGTCTTCCGCCGCGATCGTCTCCTTGCGAATGCGGCTTTCCGCAAAGGCGAGGTCTTCGGCGATCGACGGGTCGAGGTGGTGACAAACCATGAGCATGTCGAGATGCTCGTCGATCGTATTCACCGTGAACGGTCGCGTCGGGTTGGTTGATGACGGCAGCACGTTGCGCAAGCCCGCGACCTTGATGATATCGGGCGCATGTCCACCGCCGGCGCCTTCGGTGTGGAACGCGTGAATCGTGCGACCCTTGAAGGCTGCAATCGTATCCTCGACAAATCCGCTCTCGTTCAGTGTGTCGGTATGGATCATGACCTGAACATCGAGATCGTCAGCGACGCTGAGGCAAGAGTCGATCGCAGCCGGCGTCGTGCCCCAGTCCTCGTGAAGTTTTAGGGCGCACGCGCCAGCTTGCACCTGTTCCACCAGGGCATGCGGAAGCGCTGAGTTGCCCTTGCCGGAAAAGGCGAGGTTCATGGGAAACGCATCAGCAGACTGGATCATTTTCCCGATATGCCAAGGTCCCGGCGTGCAGGTCGTGGCATTGGTTCCGGTCGCAGGTCCGGTGCCGCCGCCGAGCATCGTCGTGACGCCGGACATAAGCGCTTCGTCGATCTGCTGTGGGCAGATAAAGTGGATATGCGCGTCAAATCCGCCGGCTGTCAGGATCTTGCCTTCGCCAGCAATCACCTCGGTGCCGGGGCCAACCACAATCGTCACGCCGGACTGAATATCCGGATTGCCGGCCTTTCCGACCGCAGCGATGCGACCGTCCTTGAGGCCGACATCAGCCTTGATGATCCCGGCGACACAATCGACAATCAGCGCATTAGTGATCACCGTATCGACGGCACCGTCTTCGCGTGTCACCTGCGACTGGCCCATGCCGTCGCGGATAACCTTGCCGCCGCCGAACTTGACCTCATCACCATAGGTCGTGAGGTCGCTCTCCACCTCGATGATGAGTTCCGTGTCAGCAAGTCTGACCTTGTCGCCGGTCGTTGGACCGAACATGTCGGCATAGGCCGCGCGAGATATTTTGGCTGGCATCGTTGCGTCCTAAAGCTGGCCCATGACCTGTTGGCGGAACCCGTAGACTGTCTTGCTTCCTGCGATCTCGACCAGGGTTACGGTGCGGGACTGGCCTGGCTCAAAGCGCACGGCCGTCCCGGCTGCAATGTCCAACCGGTATCCGCGTGTCTTTTCACGGTCGAACGACAAGGCTGGGTTTGTCTCATAGAAGTGGTAGTGGCTGCCGACCTGGATCGGACGATCACCCGTGTTCGCCACGTCGACGCTCACCGTGGCCCGCCCGGCATTCAACTCAATCTCCCCGTCCTGGGGAAAGACTTCGCCTGGGATCATTTGCCGTTCCTCCGGACGCGTTTCGCGGCGGCACGGCGCGACAGTACGATGACCACGGCTGTCACCGTGCCGGCCGCCAGAGCTGCAAAGAGCAAACTGTCGAGCGTAAAGTAGCTGTCGGACAGATGCGGATGCTCATGTGGCACGACGCCGGAATGCGCGAGGGTCGACGTCGTCAGCGCAATGCACACGGCTGCCAGCGCCATAAACAAGCGTATCATCGCGTAACTCCTCTAGCGGATTGGATCATGGACGGTCACGAGTTTCGTACCGTCGGGAAACGTGGCTTCGACCTGGACGTCGTGGATCATCTCCGGCACGCCGGGCATGACCTGATCGCGTGTGATCACCTCGGCACCGGCCTGCATCAGATCGGCCACCGAACGTCCGTCGCGGGCACCTTCGACTACGAAGTCGGTGATCAGCGCGACAGCCTCCGGGTAATTCAGTTTTACGCCGCGCTCGAGGCGGCGCCGCGCGACCATTGCGGCCATCGAAATCAAGAGCTTGTCTTTTTCACGTGGGGTCAAGTTCACAGATCGGCCTCATCGATGATGGCTTTGGCAAGAGTGGATGCGCCCAGGTCAATTCGCCCAGACGCGGGGTAGAGGATGCCGCGTCAAGATCGGCAGTGTCTTTTCCAGAACCGAACGAACCACGTTCGCGTTGGGCGCAACAGCCCGAACAACGAGCAGACCGTTCCAGGCACTCGCGGCAGCGAAGGTGTCGAATTCTCCAATTGCCGTGCGGATAGCCGAAAGCCGATCTTCAGCCTCCGGCGAAACTGCAACAACGGTTGCAACCACGGCACCACCGTTTGCACCGGCGCAGCTGTCGAGTGCCGCGCGAACCTCGCCGTCGAGGCGCATGCTTTCCGCAAAGACGAGTCGGCCATCGCGACGAATGCGCCATTGATCGCAAACAAATCCGGATGACAGGGTTTCACCCATCGCGGCGCGGCCAAAAATCAGTGTCTCAGCCGCAACGAGGCATGCCGTGCCCGCCATCTCCACATCGATTGCGCGACGCATGCGTGCACCGTTAAAGGCAATCGTTTCCTGCGGCAGCCATGCCAGTTCGGCGCGATCACTCAAAGATACGCGCACATCGACTCGTGCCGCGTCACTGCCTTCGACAGCCCGGTAAACACGTTCCGCTGCTGGCGTCGTCAGGCACGCTGTCGCGGCCGCATCGAGTTCCGCCACGACGTGCACGCGATCGCCGCCGACCAAGCCTCCACCCGTATTGATCACAACAGCCTCGGAAACCGCAGCGCGCTTGGGAAACCGCACCTTGTAGCCATCGGACTGTCGGTTGGTCGTGACCCGGGTTTTGCCAGCACGAACGGCAAAGCGCAGGGCAACGCCGCCATCCACCCGGATCCGCTGCAAAGGACGATCCTGTCGTCTCTCAGCCACGTCAGACTGCAAGTCGGCTGCGAACATCGTCCTCATCCATGTCACTTCGGTTGCCCGACACGACGACTTGGCCGCGGTCGAGCACGCAGAACGTATCAGCAAGGTCCCGCGCGAATTCAAAGTATTGTTCAACAAGTACGATCGCGATTTCCCCGGTATCGCGCAGATACGATATGGCGCGGCCGATGTCCTTGATGATCGACGGTTGAATACCCTCGGTCGGTTCGTCAAGGACCAGAAGCTTGGGCCGCATGACCATTGCGCGACCGATGGCGAGTTGCTGCTGCTGCCCGCCCGAGAGATCACCGCCGCGCCGCCCCAGCATCTCGCGCAACACCGGGAACAAGGAAAACACGTCATCCGGAACCGTGCGATGTCCAGTGCCTGCGGCAGCAAAGCCGGTCTCCAGGTTTTCCCTCACGGTGAGCAGTGGAAAGATCTCGCGCCCTTGCGGAACGATCGCAATGCCATTGCGGGCTCGTGCGTGTTGCGGCACATTCGAAATGTCTTTCCCCATCCAACGGATGGCACCGGACGAGATTGGATGCTGGCCAACGATAGCTCTGAGGAGACTGGTCTTGCCGACGCCGTTGCGCCCAAGCACGCACGTGACAGCACCGGGCCGCGCCTTTA
>JBCCOV010000238.1:0-6848 GCA_039039985.1 Pseudomonadota bacterium
ATGTTGCCATCATCGTCGACGGTTGCGTCGATACCGTCATCTCCCGCGTTGATGTTTCCAGAGTACGTTATCTTGATGTCACCGTCGTCATGGACTTCCGCGTCGATCCCATCGCCAGCAGCTTTGATGTTGCCGGCGTATATCACGTCGATGTTGCCGTCACCGTCGATGGTCGCGGCAACCCCGTTACCGCCGGCAATGATGTTTCCAGTATGATCTATCTTGATGTTGTCATCGGCGTCTTCGATGGTCGCCTCGATGCCGTTAGCATGACGGCCCACCGTTACGATCTGAAACCGTCCGGTATCGGAATTGATGATGATATCGGCATCGTCGTTAACGACCTTGATTCCGTTGACGTTGTTGGCGGGTGCGATATCGCCGTCAATAAAGCTCACGTTGACCGTTACGTCTTCGCCATTCCCGTCTACTTCAACGCCGTCTGATAGGTCTCCCGTGCACACCACAAGACCGTCCTGTACCTCGAAGCAGCCGTTGCTCACGGTCGCTTGCCCGTACGCCGCACCTGATGCGGCAACAAGCAATGCACCCGCAGAGACCGATGCGAGCAAGAGATTGCGAAAGCGCAGCGTTTTCCAATTGTCTTCACGCGCGACAGCTGAGGCATGACGGCATTGTTGACGGTCCATTGTGATGGCCTTCATGTTTTCCATCTCGCAGGAGATGAGATTTGAGATTTTCGAGACGACGCGTGACGTTTATTTCAGCTTGTCGAATGCGGGCCCGAAACCGAGCAGCGGCAGATTGATTTTGATCGATTTTTTGCTGAGATTTTTAAAGGCAATGGAAATGGCTTTTCCTTTGCGCATGTTTGAAAGGTCGGCAGCGGCCAACGAGGTTCCGGCATAGCAGCCGCGCCGATCGCAGGTCTGGATCGGTAGCGCCTTGGGCCGACCCTTGTCGATCGCGATTTGAATACCGTCGGGCAGGAACAGCCCATGCGGCAGCTGATAGAGCACGGCCGCACCCTTGCCATCCTTGTTGCGCTGGATCGAGGCTGTCACGAGGCGCTGTCTCGTGCGGCGCATCGTGATCGCCTGCACCATTCTGCACTGGATGCCGCTACCAGCATCGTTGCACTGAACCCGCCATCCAGAACGTGGCTTTGCCTTGGCAGCGGCGCCGGATGTCTTGGCATCGGCCGTGTTTGCGGCCGTAGCGGAGGCCGCCGATATGGCCGCGGCTGCAGCGATTGACACGAGTGTGCGCAACGCGCGCGGAGCGTCACAGAGCATTGGCATAACCCCCGGTATCGTGATCCGTCATGCTCGAAGTCGATACAAACAGAAGCCGGCGGTCGCTTGCCGACATCGACACCCCTATCGCAACTTAGGAGATTGCTTGCTCAACCTTGTGAAACCGATCATGTTTCATGCGTTATATGACGGATGGCTTCCGCGCTGTGCTCTGCAGCACAGGCTTGTGCGAGTTCTGGCAAAGTAAAATTTGAGTTGCGAGATAATCACATTAATTATCGATCTGATTATAATACAGAAGACGGGCGAGATTTTATTAACTTGCGGCCGGTTCTGCTGAGATTGATATTTTTTATCAGAGCATATAACTGGTTTGAATGAATATTGTGCAGATTACGTAACCACAGAATGAGAACCAGTAAGTCCGGGTGCGTCTCCCGTGCCCATGTGGCGGCCGAGGTCACGCTCAGATCCTGTTTTCCGCAAGGAACTGTCCAATCGCCTCAAAGCAGACCCGCCAGGCTGGCTCGTCGCCGACGAGGATGTGGTTACGGCTTTCGAGCGGCACGAACTGCGCGTTCGGGATTCCGGAGGCCACGGCCCGACCCAGGTCGAGCGGGATGCGCTGATCGTACTTGGAGTGCAGAACGATCGTCGGAACTGTCACCTGCGCCAGTCGATGACGGACATCGATCAGGCCGAAGGCCTCCTGAAACCGCACGGCGTTCGCGGGCGAGCAGGTTTGGCGCTGAAACTCGTCGAACCAGGCGAGATCCTCCGGACTCGCGTCCGGCATAAAGGTCTGGGAGAAGATGTGCCGGTATGCGCGGTTATCCGAGCCCCATCCAAGTTCGGTCAGTCTCATCACAGCTTCGCGCCGGGCTTGCTCGTCCGAGCTGGCGAGATGCCGCCAGCCGGCCGCATAGCCGCCAATCAGCACGAGGCCCGAGACGCGTTCGGGGTGTCGCACAGCGTACTCAATCGACACGGCGCAGCCCTGCGATACGCCCAAAAGTGGGAAGCGCTCCAGCTCAAGCTTGTCCACGACGACTGCGAGGTCTTCGACAAAGGCGTCAAAGCTCAAGTCCGCAACATCCCAATCAGAGAGGCCACAGCCGCGCTCATCATAACGAATGAAGGTACGGCTCCGCGCGAACTCGGCGAAGCTTCGGCCCCAGATCGGGCTCTCTTTGTCGAACTCCAAGTGATTGAGCCAATTCGCGGCCTTGAGGAGTGGCGGCCCCGAGCCAACAAACGCATAGGCAATCTTTGTTCCATCGCGCGTCTTACAAAATCCGATCCGCTGGCCCTGCAGGATATTCGCGGCGTCCGCCGGCTCGGAAGAGTCCACTTGAGTAGGATCGCAATCCGGCCCGATGCGTTCGCTGCCATGAGTTTCGGTTGACGCGGCCGGATTTGCCTGACCGGCCGCAGCCAATCTCGCCGGATTCCGCGCATCGGCGCCGACGGGATCGGTGTCGCGCCATCGTCGCGCCCAGATCTGCCGTGCAATCGGCTCGATATCAGGATGGGTGGTGAGTTCCCGCAGCACAGCGGCACGTGCGGCGTGCACATCGTCGCGCAAGCCTGTCAGCCACGCGTCAAACGTGGCGTCTCCAGCGCCGTCGAGCCCGTCAAGAACAATGCTGTCGAGCCGCCGCACCATGAACTCCAGCTCCTGGCCGGAGCGCCGCTCGGCACCCTTTGACCGGGCGAGAACATCTCGGATGTCGATTTTGACGCCGTCAAAGTCAAACCGAACCCGCTCACGATCTGCGACAATCCGCGCTCTGCCCGGAGTATCGACGACCTTGCGCAGTTTGCATAAGGCCCATCGCAGCGATGCTTTGGGATCGTCGGGTACCTCCCAGAACAACTCGCACAAACGCTCGCGCCGATGCGGCCGCTCTGTTGCGACCAAAAACGCCAACAATGCCCGCGCTTTGCGTGACGCGGGCAGCTCAAGCTGCCGCCCCGAACAGGCGACGCGAAGCTCGCCTAGCAGCGAGATTTCGAGATCCTGGTGCATTGGCGGCCCCCCAACGGAAAAACAACGATCTCTCGACCGAAATACCACCAGCCGTACAACGCTAAGCACAACGGTTGAGACCGAAGCTGTAACTCACAAGCGGTACTATGGCGGATGCCACAACGCCCCTAGGTACGAGGCGCGGTTTCGGCCGTGTCTTGACTGCACATCACGTTGGACAACAAAAGATGTCTCAAGCTATGCCGCGCGGCACAGACTCGGCATTCTTCGTCGATCCGCACACGCTGATGGAGGATCCGCACGCGTCCTTCGCCTCGCTACGAACGACGCACGCGGTCATTCAGCTAGGAGACGGCCACTATATGGCGCTACGTGCTGAGCATGTCTTCGCCCTGATGACCGATCCGCGAACGCAACAGATTGAGGGGCCGGACTATGTTCGGCTAAACGGTATCCCGGACGGCGTCACAGCACGCTTTATTGCGGATTTCTTCCTCTTCGGTGACGGCAAAACACATCTCGAAAAACGGGGGCTCTTCGCTCGCACCTTTGCTCATCGGGCCATGCACGCAGCGCGCCCACAGGTTCGCGCTGTCGCGGACAGGATTGTGGCTGAAGCGCCGAAGGACGAGCCGTTCGACTTTGTCGAACACGTCGCCGCTCGCGTGCCAGCGGAGATGATTGCCGCCATCCTGGGCCTGCCAAGATCGGAAGCTGGTTACTTCGCAGGCTGCGTCCATAGGCTCGCTCCAGCGGTGTCTCCGATCTACCCACACGCAGATCACGAGAAGATCGAGGCAGCGGCGACTGCGCTTTTCGAATACGTTGACGCACATTTACAAGCCCGCCTCTCGGCACCACGCGAGGATCTGTTGTCGAAGCTGGTCGCAGACTGGCGCGTCAGCCAGGCGATTCCGTTTGACAGTCTCGTCCACCAGGTTCTCGGGGTTATCGTGGGTGGCAGTGATACGACCAGGGCTGCCTTTGCGATGCTCGTCGCCCTGCTCCTCGAACATCCTGACGCCTGGGCAACTGTGAAGGCAGACCCCAGCGTCATCCCGGCTGCTGTCTCAGAGGCGATGCGCTACGAGCCGTCAGTCGGTTCGATCGCCCGCTTCACGACAGCCGAAATCGACATTGACGGCGTAACGGTCCCGCCGGGCGCAATGCTACGCCTTAACACGATGTCGGCGATGCGGGACTCCGCCGTCTTCGCAGAGCCGGACACGTTCAACATCCATCGCACCGACCATCCTCGCCTACACCCGGTGTTCGGAAATGGACCACACCGTTGCCTTGGTGAGGTGCTGGCGCGCGTGGAAATGGAGGAATGTCTTGCTGCGCTTCTCTCCGTCGCCCCCAACGTTGAGATGAACATGTCCCCAAAGATAATCGGATTTGGCGGGATCCGCCAGATCACACCGATGGTTGTACGCCTTCGCGCCGGTTAGAGATTCAGATCAATGGCTCTTATGGAACTGAATCTTGCGCGAGTTGTTTGAGCTGCTCGCAATCTATAATAGTCAGGACACGGTTGTCTTTTCGCAAGACACCCATTCTTTCCAACTCCGAGACTGCCCTGTTGAAGTTCGAGCGAGAAATACCGACATAGTGTGCCAGATCACTTTGACTGGCACCTATATTAATCTCAGTACCGTTTGCCGTCCTCACTCCAACCTGGTGCATCAATCTTATAATCGCTGACGCGGCCCGCGCTCGAACAACACGACGTGCATCCTCGATTATGAGTGATGAAGCCCTAGTCTTTTTGCACAACGCCCGCACAACCTCGAACATAACACCCGCATCGCGCTTCAAGATTGGCAAGATCAACTGGCTGTGCAGTCGAAAGACGTCGACGTCGGTCATCGCAGTCGCAGTCGCGGAGCGCGTTCCGCCGTCGAGAACCGCGATCTCGCCAATAACATCGCCCGCGGTCATGAAACCCAATACGACCTCCTGCCCATCGGCCGTCGTGTTCCAGATTTTCAACGAGCCGCCGAGTACGAGTATCAGACTGTCACCGGGATCGCCGCGATAAAACAGACTTTCACCTCTCGCTATTCTTGCTTTCTCGCCAACTGCCATCAGTTCTTCGGTTATTGGCTTGTCAAGCTCGCCAATAAATGAGTTCCGAGCGAGTAGATCCTGTATGAGAGGTGTCTTGCTCATAGGTTGCCGCTGTCGCTTCCGATACAGTCCTGACTTAAAGATCAGAGTAGCATCCATTGATGACAATATTCGTCGCAGCCCACCTCAATCTTATCCCTGCGACATTGTGCAAACAATTCGAGAAGAGCTAGGACTTTGATCTGCTCAAACCACAGTTTTCAAGACCTCGTCGCATCGCGTATTCATGAACTACCGTTGCTTTATATGGAAAACATCGCGCGCGTCTGTGCTCTACAGCACAACTCGAAACGTTGTGGAGTGATATAGCATTACCTTGGGGGCAGGCAGTTGAGATAAGAAGAGACCATGAAGCCGTTTGCGAACATGCTTCCCAAGAAACTTCTCGATCAGGGCACGACGGTTGAATTTAGGAAAGGACAGTACATCTTCTTCAGGGACGGCCCCGGCGACTCCTTAATGGTCGTCTTGTCGGGCACCGTCAAAATCTGGAATCCAACGCACGATGGCCACGAGGTTGTTCTGGGCTTCATGAGACCACCCCATATCATGGGCGAGATCTCGTGCCTCGACGGAGGTCCAAGAACAGCAAACGCGACGGCTATGACTGCTGTCGAACTGTTGGTTCTGAGAGTTTCGGACGTTCTTCCAGTCGTCATGTCCGATGCGCAGGCACTCTTAGCGTTGACGCGTGCCACATGCAGGAAAGCCCGCGAAACCTCTCAGATGGTCGAGGACGCGCGAAAGGGCTTCAAAGTCAGGATTGCGTCAGGACTACTACGGCTCTCAGAGCTCCTCGAAAGCCCGCGGATCGACATCGGAGCCTCCCAGGCCGACCTTGCACACTATGTCGGTGTATCGAGGTCCAACTTTAACCGGGCGATCTCCGAATTTGAGCGGAACGGTATCCTGCGAAAAGATGCTGGCTCTATCGTGATTGTAGATCGCAAACGACTGGTGGATGAGACCAGTTACGACTGGTGACAATGATCTGTCGTAGAAGCAGATGGGCGGCGGCGGCTCCTGCGGCCGCTTCGTTGAGCGTCCAGCTGAGGAGCCACGTCGAGCGTGAGGCGCGCAGCCTGCTTTAACCACAGCGCGTGACAAAGAAGCACGCATGACATCTCTAGACCCATACAGTTCCGTCAGTCGATGCTCCTCTTCGCCACAACACCTATGGAAAATGGACGCCCGCGCTGGATTGTAACGGATCGAGTATGACCGCTGGGGCGGCAGCCTGGGAAGAACTTGAGCATCACCAAACTGGATGCTTGA
The DNA here is from genome assembly GCA_039039985.1 of Pseudomonadota bacterium. Classification (GTDB taxonomy): domain Bacteria; phylum Pseudomonadota; class Alphaproteobacteria; order Rhizobiales; family Hyphomicrobiaceae; genus JBCBWG01. The sequence goes on from JBCCOV010000238.1 coordinate 6,613, forward strand.
GGCACCAAAAGAGACGCTCCATGCTCCATGATGGGATGCAGACGTCGGATGTGGGCCATGAGCGATAGCTCATTCAAACACTCGGCTCATTGGGACCTGGTCTGCGATATGCCTTGTCGACCTGACGTCAGCGATCAATCGCTCACGGCGCAGCTAACCGCTACGGTTGCTGAAACGCACGTCCACCAAGCGTCTCGCCTACTGCCGAAATCAAGGATTTCGAACCCCGAAAACCA
>JBCCOV010000239.1:0-6842 GCA_039039985.1 Pseudomonadota bacterium
ATCACCGTAGTTGCTCAGGCGGGGACTGTGGATACGACCACAACTTTTCGTTCGCAGAATGGCACAACGGCCACCAACCCAGCGCACGAGGACGATGAAACATTGTTGTTGGGTATCACGCCCTCCAGTATTGCTGCAGAAATCCGAGAGGACGCAAGTGGCATTCTTCGCAGGCGTTCCATTGACGCGTTAGGTGCGGAGACTTGGACGCTAGCGTAAAAGCTCAAGGTTATTGGGTAGGAATTGACGTAATGGCAAGGAAGCAAACCCTCTCTGCATTTCAGCGTGAATTGCGAAAGATCGAGCCTCGCCTCGCTCTGGCATTTGCAGAAGCTATGCAAGACGTCAAATCTACGGCGCAGCGTGAGGTGATTATCGCGGCTATCGAACGTCGGGACATTGAGGCCGTCATTCAAGCCCTGCGCCTTGGTCGCGAGTTCTTTGCCCCGCTTGATGCTAGGATCGAGCAATCGTTTTACCAAGGTGCGATCTGGCAAATGGGTCAGATGCCAAAAAAGATCGGGCCGGAGGGCGTTAACCTCGTTGTCAGGTTCGACCAGCGCAACCCTCGTGCGGAGCAATGGACGAGGCTGCGTGGATCAACCCTAATCACGGAGATTACCGGCGATCAGAGGACAGCAATTCGCCAGGTTATTGAGGCAGGTATCGCAGCAGGTGAGGGCGAGGCAACCATTGCGCGGCGCCTTATTGGCACCACACAGGGAAATCAAAGAAAGGGTGGTCTGTTAGGTCTGCATAGTCGGCAGGCGGGCTACGTTGAGCGCGCACGCGCGGAGTTGGCGGATCCAACCACGATGGGCAACTATTTGACCCGCAAACGGCGGGATAAGCGCTACGACGGCACGGTTCGCAAGGCCATGCGGGAGAGCCGACCGCTTAACGCAACACAAATCGCCAAGATCACCGGGCGATACTCTGACCGCCTCTTGCAGACGCGCGGGAGAGGTATTGCGCGGACGGAGGCGCACAACGCTTTCAACGCCGGCCGATATGAGGCGATAGAGCAAATGATCGAAAGCGGCCAAGTCCCGGCCGACGCGGTCAAACTGATTTGGCAGGCAACACCAGACACGCGGGTGCGCGATCCGCATCGATCAATGAACGGGCAGGAGGTGCGCTACGGCGTGCCATTCCAAAGCCCCACGGGCGCGCTCTTGCGGTTTCCGGGTGATACAGAGCTTGGGGCAGGGGGTGAGGATACGATCGGCTGCCGCTGCGGGTTCAGGGTTGATCTGGACCTAGTAAGCCTAGCGAAGTAAAATATCCGGACAGATTTGGTGCTGGTAACACCGCCTCTGCCCTAACCAAAACCGAACGTAGGAGGTTCGATGAATGGCTGAGAAATCAGTATGCAAGGTTGATGGCTGTGACAAGGTTCTGACGGGCCGCGGAGAGGGCCACGGCATGTGTTCAAAGCATTATCAGCGATGGAAAAGACACGGCAATACAGAGAAGGTCAAAAGAAAAGCAAGCTGGAAAGGCATTTCGTGCAAAATACAAGGCTGTACTGAACCCGCATATTCAAATGGTCTCTGCAGGCTTCACTACAGGCGGCAACGTAAAGGCTTGCCTCTTGATCTTGCTGCTAAAGGAAAGAAGCAGAGGTGGATCTTGAAGCATGCAGATCATGCGGGCGAAGATTGTCTTATTTGGCCTTTTGAGGTTAGCGATCATGGTCGCGGCCAAGTAAACCTAGACGGTCGGGTTATGTCTGCGCCAAGGGTAATGTGCATTGCAGCTCACGGTGGCCCACCGTCACCTAATTATCACGCCGCGCATTCGTGCGGGAAAGGCCATCTGGGATGTATGAACCCGAAACACCTTTCGTGGAAGACCCCGCTAGAAAACGAGAACGACAAGAGGCTGCACGGCACCCTCCGAAAGGGGCGCGACATCAACACAAACAAACTCACAGAACAGGATGTTGTGAAAATTCGCAGCGACAATTGGCAGACTAGCGGAGTTGATCTTGCGAAAAGGTATGGTGTCACGCCTTCTACTATATCCGACATTCGGCGAAGAAAGTCGTGGGCTTGGTTGTAATATCGACTTTTTGGCCTTGGCGGCATGACCCAGTCTTTTACAGCCCAAGTCCGAGCGTGGTCAGAGAAAGCCAAGAGAAACGCAGGCCTCGTGATTGCCGACGCGGCTCAAGAGGTCTTTAAAGACATGAGTCAAAGGCAGCCCGGTGTGAAAGAAACGGGTGGCACATTTGAAATTGGCAAGGTGCCGGTGGGAGATTCTGGACTTTTGGCCAACAGCATGTTGACCACGTTGAACGGCGCTGCCGTAGGGTCGGGCCCAGAAGCATACGTTGCGGGCCTCGCTGGATTTGAGTTGGGCGACACGATTATCCATGCGTTCACGCAGGAGTATGCCATGCGAATTGAATACGGTTTTCAAGGCACGGACTCTCTTGGACGTTCATACGATCAACAAGGCCGCTTCATGGTCCGCGAGGCCATCAATGGGGCAGGGGGCTGGCAAAGCAGAATCGATACTTCGGCTGCTAAGTTTAGAGATTGAGCGATGATCAAAATCACACCACCTAAAGGATTTGGTTCGGGAGCCAGCACGAAACTGACCAACGAGGAAGGTGACCCAATCAAGGGTGTGCGATCTGTGATCGTCAAATTAGACCCGGAAAACATAGTCACCGCCGAAGTCACTGTGTCGGCGCAGATGGAGGAAGTTTGGGCGCTACCATTTATGTCCGAGGAATCCTTTTTCGAGGCAGCAAAACGTTACGGATATGTCGTTCTGCCAGTTAACCCAGATTCGCATGGTATCGTTGGGGAACGCGATCCTGAGGCAATCACGCCCCTGAAACGCGAGGCAGACGCCAGCCTCGGCGAGACGCACGTAAGCGGCAGTTTTAAGCCGCAAGAGGTGGTCAGACAAAAAGGGGGCTGGCTAGCTCCTGTAAGGGCTGCGCTCGAAAAGGTTAGGACTGATCAATGACCGTGATGGCAATACAGGACAAGCTTCTGGCCCGGCTGCAGTCAATGCCAGGCCGACCGCCAATCGCCTATCCGAACGGACCTTTGGTCAAGGAATTGCCGCGCATCGTTGTGCAGTATGTGCCCTCGGCGCAGCGTCCCTTTGATATGACTGGCCAAACCCAGGTCGATGCGGAGATCAACGCTCGAATTGAGGTCGACCAGCACACCACGACCGGTGCAGTGGGCACAATTGTGGCGGCCATCCAAGATCATTTTCGCCCAACGACAAGGTTTGACGACGTAACGATCATGCAGGCCCCGGATCCTCGCCCGGCCATCCCCGGCCAAGGCGTTTATGCGGTGCCGGTCATCATCCGCGGTCGCGCGGACTTCTGAGGAAATCAACATGGCAAGAAGAAACACCCGTTCGCGGGTTCAATTGGTGTGGCCGAAGACGGGCGCACAGGCAACTCCCATGGCCGATCAGGTCGACGCTTGGCTTGCCAAGGGGTGGGAACTCGTAGAACCCGCAAAGGAGGCGGACAATGGCAACGAAGAATGACATCGGGAAGCGCATCTATGTTGCTGCAGCTGTTCCCGCAACTAATGATGCAGCGGGCTTTGAGGCTCTGACTTGGGTGTGGGCGCGCTATCATGTGACGCTGCCGCAGCTCGCAATGACGCATAACGAGATCGAAATTCCGGATATGGAGGAAGGTTTCAATCAGACTGTCAAAGGCGCAGCAAGCGGTGTTCCAACAACAATGGATTTCCGTATTGATGATGGTGACCGAGCAAACCCTGGGCAGGTCGTGGTAAAAACGCAGGCAATTGACGAAGATGGCATTCTCTCAGTCAAGATCGTTGACGGATCTGGAGTAAATGGCGCGCCAGCAACGGGCGACTTGGTGCAATACGCTCAAGGAATTACCCACAGCTTTCAGCTAAACCAAGGCACAACGGATTCTTACGAGGGATTCCAAGCCACGTTTAAGCCAAATCAACGGCCGGTCGATGCAACGGAGCCCTCTGCGTAATGGATCTCAAAGATATCGACGTCGTGGAGAAGGCCAACGAGGGCTTCTCTATGGTTCTCAAGCACCCCGGCACGGGCGAAGACACGGACATTGTGATCCGCATGCGTGGCTTTGACAGCGATGCCGTCCGGGAAGCGGAACGCGCGACCTATAAGAAGTTGATGAAGCGCAAGGAAACGGCCAACACCGCGGATCAGCTTGAGGCGCTCCGGCTCGCAAAGGTGAAAGCGGCGATCATCTCGATCGAGGGTCTGACCGATGGCGGAAAAGAGATCAGGACGCCAGCAGAGCTTGACCCATACCTCAGCACGTCGGTTGGCCTTGTGATCCTTGAGCAGGTCAACAGCTTTGCCAATGACCGCGCCAACCTTTTTCAAGAGCCGTCCAGGGACTGACTCTCTGGGCGGCGCAACTTGGTTTCGCAAATGCCATCCCGCAGGGTACCGAAGAGCCGCGGCGCTTGCAGCTTACCGTTTCCCTTCCAGACCTCCCACCTGGTGGGAGGCTTTACGCGGACGCAATCGAGCGCCTTGGATTTCTCAACCAATCCGGAATTGAAAGCTCTGCCCTGACCTTCACCGAGATCGTGCACGGCTGCCCTTGGGCGGACGAAACGGATCGCAACGTGATCAAGCAAATGAGCGCTGCCTATCTCAGCGGCCTTAAAATGACGGACCCATTCGCGATCTCGCCTATGGACAAACAGGATAACGCCTAATGGACATCGCTACCCTTGGCATTGCAGTCGATAGCTCTGACGCGTTGACCGGCGCGCAAAACCTTGATCGCCTTGGTGATCAGGCTGCGCAGACAGAACGCCAAACCACACAAATGGCCTCGGGTGTTGATCGCGGTATGCAAAGGGCCGGCCGATCTGTTCAGCAGTTTGGCCGCCAAGCGGACGCGGCAAGGTTCAACACGGCCAACCTGGCCGCTCAAGGTAACGACGTCATCGTCATGGCGCTGGCGATGCAAAATCCTATGCAACTTGCTCTGCAGCAAGGTACGCAGGTCAGCCAGATCTTCAACCAGATGGGCGGCCGGCGTGACATCATCCGAAGCCTGGGCGCGGCGTTCACATCCATGGTCAACCCAGTCTCTCTGGTGACGATTGGTGTCATCGCCGGGGGTGCAGCGTTGGTGCAATGGGCTCTTGGGGCAAGCCAGGCGGATGATGAGGCGGAAGCGTTTACGAAACGCCTTGAAGAGGCCAGAGAGGCCAGCAAAGCTCTCGCATTGGAGCTCCGTGGCCTGCGTCTTGGTTTTGATCAAGAAGAATTGGCGCTTTACGATGAACTGCAGCAAAAGCTCAAGGAACTTACCGCAGCTTCGGCTGAGGCATCTCAGATTTTCGGTCGCGATGTCCTTGGCGCCACCGAGGCGAACCAACGGCTTGAGGCCGCTCAAGAAGAAGTCGCGATCGCGCAGGAAGCTCTGGACACCTACAGGCGCCAACTGGAAGAAAAAGAAACTCTCCTGAATTCAACGCAAGCCATGGCCGATGCCGAGCGCCAAGTCGGTGAGCAATTAAACCTCAGTCTGCGGGATATGGCGGAGATAGAAGGCTATTCCAGGCTTATTGCGCAAGGTCTAGACGCTTCGGCGATCAGTGCACTTGAGCTTGCGGGCGTTGATATGGCGTCGCCCATTTCGGCGGCCAGTATAGAAGCAGCGCAACTCGCAGCGAACCTGGGTATTGCCTTAAACGAAGCCATTTCGCTGCAGAACCTGCGTGCGTCTCAGGAGTACAGCGGTCGCGGGTCTGATCCCCGCGACTTCGGCGATCCATTTTCCCGAACGGATTCGGGCGCGAGTCCGATTTCAACCGATGCGCAAAGCTTGATCGACAGGGCAACACGTCGCTCGCGTGGTGGGTCGTCCGGACGAAGCGAAGAAGAACGCGCCTATAACGAGATGCTGCGCGAGCGTGATCGCATCCTTGAAAGCCTGAAGACGGCGCAAGATCGCTACAACGACGACGTCGCGCAGGCCAACCGGCTGCTAGAGGCGGGTGTGCTGACGCAGGATCAGTACAACGCGCACCTTCGCCAGTTGCAAGTCGAGCTCGAAGGAGCTGAATTTGACAGCCTGCAACGCGGCTTTGAGAGCATCTCGGACGCGATCGCAGACGCAATCGTCAACGGTGACGACCTCGGCGAAGCTTTTCAGAGGGTCTTGCGCCAGATCGCCTCTGACATCATTTCATCGAACATCAACCAGCTTTTGCAGCGCTTGTTCGATGTCGGTTCAAGCGGATCAAGCGGCGGCGGCATTCTTGGTCGCATAATCAGCACGATTTTCAATGCCAAGGGGAACGTGATCTCAAATGGCAGCGTCATGGCTTTTGCACAGGGCGGTGTCGTCAACGGGCCGACAATGTTCCCGATGAGCGGCGGTGTTGGCGTGATGGGCGAGGCGGGCCCGGAGGCCATCATGCCTCTCAAGCGTGGGCCGAATGGTGATCTAGGCGTTCAAACTAGCGGCGCTGGCGTGAGCGTCGATTTCGTCGTCATCAACAATGCGCAGGGTGTAGACGTTCAGCAGCGCGAAGAAAGCGGGCCTGACGGGCGCCGCGTTTTGGTGGCTGAGGTCAATAGCATGGTCGTCCGCGGGGAGCTGAACCAATCCCTGCAGGGAGAGTTTGGCCTTAGAAAGGCCAAGGTCCGCCGATGAGCAATCTTTTTTGGCCTTTGGAAATGCCGCAAGATCCGGCCACCGCCTATGCCGGCGGGCCTTTGGATAACCGGGAGAGCTTTTCTGCGCGCGCGGGCGAGCCCATTGAGCGCCCTCTGACCTCTGCCCCTTTGCAGGTCTACGATCTAAACATCAAACCGGTCACCAA
>JBCCOV010000240.1:0-6841 GCA_039039985.1 Pseudomonadota bacterium
CGGGGCGCCGCTCAAAAATCTCCTGTTTCTTCAGCAACGCCGCGAGGCGGACTACCGGTTTGCACTTGCAAGGATGCGCGATTTCTCCGACGAGATCGCACTCTCACGTGGTGAAGCAGCGGAACGGCGGATCTTCGATCAGCGCTTTTCAGCAATCGTCGCCAACTGGCACAGCGTCATTACGCGAGAATTCATTCTTGGGTGTTTCACACGGCCTTACTTTCAGACGGTGCTTCGCATTCCGCTGTTCCTTGCGTTGCCGGCCTATCTCGCGGGGCAAGTGACACTCGGCGGGCTGATGCAGGTTCGTGGTGCATTTTCAAGCGTCGTGACGACCCTTTCGTGGTTTATCTTCAACTACCGCGAACTCGCCGAATGGGTCGCCACGACCGATCGCCTCGCCGAGATGCTGAGCTGCACGGAACATGCGCGCAAGGTGGACTCCGGTATCGAGCTGACCGAGAACACTCTGCCGCAACTGGCGATCACCGGCCTCTGTTTGACAACGCCCCAAGGTGCACCGCTTGATGTTCCGCCTAACCTGACGATCGACAGCGGCGAGCGGATTTGGATCAAGGGACAGTCCGGGCTTGGAAAGAGTACGCTCATCAAAGCGATCGCAGGTCTCTGGCTGCACGGCAGTGGCCACATCAAACACCCTCCCGGCTGGCGCCCTGCCTTCGTCTCGCAAGACATCTACTTGCCGTTGAGCGACTTTCGAAGTGCCGCCATTTATCCGCTGGAGCCAACGAGCCTCGATCAAAGTCAGGTCGACACAGCCCTCCAGCGTATCGGTCTCGAACTGCCGCAGACGGCGCATTGTGTCGAAACGCCATCCGCACCGTCCGGTCTATCAGGAGGAGAAAGGCAGCGCCTTGCTTTTTCGCGACTTCTCCTCTCCGCGCCGGACTGGATCTTTCTGGACGAGACAACCAACGCGCTCGACCCGAAATCGGAAGAGCAACTGCTGCAGACGTTAATCTATGCACTGCCCCAGATGACGCTTGTGTTCGTGTCCCACAAGCCGCCGCCGGCCATCGCGGGTGAGACGCCTTGGCGTGTCATCGATCTGCAGCGCGTACTTGTCGACTGACCCGTCTTTCGAAGGCACACGACCGACCACCGCGGTCCGCGATCGATGTCGGCATCGTCAGGCTTGGATGGCATGGGCATGGCCCGCACCTCCGGCACTGAGGGCATGCATGCTACGTCAGCTCTCTTGATCCTGTTGGCGTGGCCGCGTTGCTTTGTTGGCGGGATCATAACTCAGCCGGAACACCGCGTCAGCAATGCCGGTGGATGTTGCGGTATCGATGTGAACATCATCCGTCGGCAAGAGCACCGCCACGTCGAACACACCCAGATCTGCGAGCTGATAGGGCGCGCCATGTCCGTACTCCAGGTGCCCCCTGCCGATGATTCCAATGACAAGCGGGGCGCCTGACTCTTCGGCGATCGATGCAATGTTGCAGGCGAATGCACGGTCCCAGGTTTGTTGTGCCCGCACAAAGCGATCAAAGGCCGGGTCCTCCGGTGATGTGGCTCCCGAACCCAGCGGACGTTCGAAGCCACCGACAATGCGAAACAGGTACTCTCGATAGGCCGAGGTGGCTGGTTTGGCCGGCGACACGCCATCCCTGTCAGCAACAGGAATGGCCTCCCAACCCTGTTTTCCAACCTCCGTCACGAGCGCGCGACGGCAGTTCAGGGCATACATGGGAATTCCGAACTCTTTACAGAAATGAAACAGAGGCAAATAGAGCTCCGGCTCAAATCCCCACACTTGGTCCCACTCAACAGCGTCCAGGAACTGCGTGTCATTGAGTTCGCCAGACGTCCATTGCTGAAGCACAGGCTGGACGCGCTGCGGAAACATCTCGAAGCCCAGGACAACATCGCGGCGGTGCGCCAACAGGCCGGCCGCAACGTTGAGCTGCCAGCGATGGATGTCATACCGATCATGTGTTTCGCCAAGCAACACAACTGATTTGCGCGCCATGTCCCCCATAAGTGCGGCGTGGTCCAGTTCTCGCCCCTTGGACGGACAACGCCACGTTCCCGGCCGATGCATAGGATTGGTCATATCTCTCCGCCGCGTTCAAATCGGATTGTTGTTGTCAAGACCTGGTCCGGCGCAAAACGTCGTCTTCGGGCGTTTCCTTTCGCCAATAGGGCAGGGAAACGCCATGCGTTTTCGAGAGGCCGAGGTCGTCTAGAAATAAATGGCGAACGGCTTTCGCTGTTTCAGCTTCTCCGGCAAACCAACGGACGCTGGGTACAGCATCCTGCGTTAAATCCGCAAGCTAGGGAACGAATGCGTCTGCCGTCTGCTATGCCTCCGGAACCCTGATGATACTGAGGCGTGTTGACGGCAAGTCGTCTTCGATTTGTGCTCCGTCAGGCAGGCACAAGGCGACACAACCAAACGCATCGTTGCTGAGAGTCTCCAACATTCGAGCGATGGCAGGTAGTGCAGTCATATCGCCACCATACGCATCATGCTAACGGCCCTCCAAAAGTGATGATCCTGATCGGTAGGCTGCCTCTATGTTGTTTCCGTCGGGATCGATGACGTAAGCGGCATAGTAGCCAGGATCGCGCTCGCCGGGCGCACCGTTCGGCGTCCCACCCATCGCAAGGCCTATCCCGTAGAAGGCATCAACAGCCGCGCGGCTCGGCGCGCTGAAGCATATGTGAACCGGGCTTCGTGACGGCTCGTGCCTGGCCTGCCAGAACGCCGGAGCATCGGGCCCGATGTACAAGAACTGCATCGCTCCGCCGTCGGCAGACGCCACAATGAACGCGCCGTTGGGATGTTGCTCAAGTATCCTCAGGCCGAGCGTTGGCATCGTTGCGCTGTAGAAGCGTAACGCGGCGGCTGCGTCCCTTACGATCATTCCAAAGTGATCAAACATCGTAGGTCTTGCCTTCTCTCGGCATCGCTCTATTGTTGAATTTTATGGTATAGAATATGATTGCAGGACGCGATGATCGGAGTTCGTTCTATGGCGGAGAACGCGGCAACTGATGAAACTGCGTGGCAACGGCGCAACGTCGTGTGCAGCAGCGACGCTGCCTGGCAGCACATCGGGCATCCGGTGTTGGGCGTGGGTCAGCCGGCTGAATGGCTTCGTTTGCCAAGCCGCCAGGTTGAGAGCAACTGAGGCAGCCCTCAACCAACTCCTCCCAAGTCGTTGGCATCGATCTGCGATGGAGCAATTTGATACGATGTCGACGCAAGCACAAGTGGTTACAAAATGCTGAGGCCGTTGCACGCTCTTTTTCGGTTTTGGGAACCGTACGAGGATGAACTGATCGAGTTCTTCTTGGGAAATCCGGCATGTTCGAACAGCGATGCCGACGATACGCTGGTTTTGTCAGACCTGTGTCGCAGGGTCACGATGGACGGTGTCACCCTTGAGATTACGATCTTTCGATCGAAAGGGGACCGCGACTGGATGCTGGAGATCGCCGATGGGTCCGGCGATGCAACGTTTTGGACCGAAGCTTTCTGGTCGGACACGCAGGCTCTATCCACCGCAATGGACGCAATTAAGAGCGGTGACTTGTACCCAAGCGCGGGGCGATCAGGTCTCCCGAACGCGCCAGCAGCTGTCGTTGCCACAAAGTAATGTCCGGCTCTGCTCAAGTGGAAGGTGGTCTGGCCCGTCCTCTCAAACGCTTTGCCTCCACAGCAGCACCGCACGCCGCGTGGCATCGCAATCGCCGGTGCGAGAGCGGTCGGCGGTCGGCTGGAACGTCTCAGATTTAGCCGAGCGTTATGGTTGCAATTGTTTTTGCCAGGACCTGCGTGCGTGGCACAACGGTATCCAATTCCAGGTATTCTTCAGGACTATGCGCATTGCCACCAACCGGCCCGACGGCACAGACTGTGGGGGTGCCGACCCCGGCCGTGAAGCCGGAGTCGGCGCAACCGCCCGTAAACTCGCCCCCGATGTCAACGCCCATAGATTTTGCGCTGGCGATGTAGTGGTCGAACTGCGCCTGAGCTGCCGGCGTTTGAACGAGCGGGCTGAACTCGCCGCGAATAGTAACGCTGCCGCGCGTGCCGTCGACCGTGCATGCCGTCGCGATCTCCGTAATTTGCGCAACGATCTCATCGCGTTGCTTCGGCGCGATATAGCGGACGTCGATCTCCGCACGCGCATGAGGGGCAACAGTGTTGACCGACTGGCCGCCCGAGATCAGTCCGACATTCACCGTAAGACCCGCGTCCACATCAACCAGCGCGTGCCAAGCCTGGATCTTTCGCGCGAGTTCTTCGATCGCGCTGCGGCCCTTGTCGAAATTGGCGCCGGAGTGGGCTGCAACACCTTCGACATCTGCAATGAGAAAGATGCCACCTTTCCGACCCGTCACGATATTGCCCGTCGATCTGGCGGGTTCTGAGTTGAAGACCATTGCCGCATCGCGCGCTGTTGCTTCGATAATGGGGCGCGATGTCTGAGATCCGATCTCCTCATCTCCAGTGAACAGACCAATCAGCGGCGCAGGCGCACCTCCGAACTTCTGAAATCCAGCGAGGACGAATGCATTCATGACCAGGCCGGATTTCATATCCGACACGCCCGGGCCGTAGGCGCGGTTGCCGTCTATCTTGAACGGACGGCGTTCAACTTCACCCTTGGGAAACACGGTATCTCGATGCCCGAGAAGCATGATCGGTCGGTTGCCGCCGGCAGCCGGCACCGTGGCCCGGATGGCGTCACCTTTTTCCGCAATCGCAATACGGTCTGTCTGGACACCATGCGCATTCAGGAAGGCGACAATCGCATCGCCGACAGCATCAACGCCTGCCTTGTCATAACTGCCGCTGTCGATGTTCACGAGCCGCTCGATAAGCGCGACCATGTCATCGCGCGAGTCTGCGATCCAGTCCATCACACGCTGCGCCTGCTCGGTCATGGTGCGACATGTCCCTGTCTGTCGTGTTTCATCTAGGCGGGAACTGATACAGCGATCCCATCCCGGCCGGGATCCGCCCCACCGTCCCAACCCGCCTCGGTCTTGCGCAGAGCGTGAACGCCGGCGAAGCCGAAACCCAATGCGCTTCGCCGAACGGGATAGCCCATCGCCTCCAGCTCGCGCTGTGTGCCGCGCAGAACGCGGTTTGTGATGTCGATTGTATCAGACGTTGTACAGAACCGTGGTGCTGAAACGGCTTCAAGCGCGGACATGCCGAAGTCCAGCACATTCAGGATGCCCTGCAGCACGCCCATGGTGATGTAGGTGCCGCCCGGTGCGCCGATGACCAAGACAGGCTCGCCGTCCTTGAAGACGATCGTCGGGCACATGGCCGTGAACCGCGACTTGCCAGGTGCCAGAGAGCCGGCCCGCCCCGGACGCGGATCGAAGACGGCCATGCAGCCATTGTACATGAACCCGAGACCGTCCGTCACGACGCCGGACGGCGCACCAATCGAGTGGGTCATCGATACGCAGTTTCCAGCGCTGTCGACGACGCTGATATGCGTTGTGTCCTTACTCTCCGGGCGCCCGCCTTTCAGGCGCGGCACCGAGGTCTTTTCGCCGCGCTTGATGCGTTCAGCGTGCCCTGCTGCATAGTCCTTAGACGTCAACTCGCTGACGGGAACGTCGACAAAGCGCGGGTCGCCGACGCGATTGTCTTTGTCCACGGTTGCGATCTTCATCGCCTCGGACACTGTTGCAATGTACGCCGCCGAGTTGTGCCCCATGGCGGGCAGATCAAAATGCTCAAGGATGTTGAGCATTTCCAAAATCATCACGCCGCCACCGGGCGGATTGTTGGTGGCAATCTGATAGCCCCGATACGTTCCCCAAAGCGGCTCGTTCCGTTCGGGCCGTGCCGCAGCGAGATCGTCCAGTGTGATCAAGCCGTCGTGGTTCGACATGTCCGCCACGATCTCTTGCGCCAACGTACCAGCATAGAAATCGTCGACGCCATGTTCCGCAATGCGGGAGTACGTGCGCGCCATATCCGGATTGCGTAATGTTTCGCCAACGCCATAGATCGAACCGTCGGGCTTTTGATAGATCTTTGCGGTCGCCGGAATCCGCGTGAGAAACTCGCGGTGCGGCAAGCGTCCGGTTGTCGGCACCTCATTCCAGAACGCAGAAACATGCTGGCGGACTTGAAAGCCGTTTTCGCTGTAAGCAATGGCGGGCTGCAACAAGTCCCCCAGCTTCCGCGTCCCGAACGTTTCAAGAGCCGTCGCGAACGCGCGCAGGCTCATGGGAGACGTGATCGACTGATAACCAATTTCATTCACGCGACCTTCGAGGATAAACCCAAACCCGTCCTCGTTTTCGCCGACAATCTTGTCCGCCCAGAAATCCGGCGTGATGGAAAGTGGTGCGCGACCATGGAAGTCAATGCACGTGTGCACCCCGCGTGACGGCATGTAGACGTGCATCGACCCGAACCCGGCAATTCCGCACATGAACGGGTCGACGGCGGTCTGAACCAACGCACAGGCGATTGCCGCGTCGATTGCATTTCCGCCGTCACGCAGAATATCCCCGCCGGCCTCTACGGCCTCGGGCTGCGGTGCAACGATCATCGCGTTCGCCATGGCTCGACCTCCTGTCATATTGGGCGTGTGGCCATGTTATCGGCCCTTGCGGCGACAGGTCTCCAAATCGAAGTACAGCCCCGCCATAATCTCGATGGCGTTCCGCGACACGGACATCAAAATGTGCTCATCCGGCGCATGTTGGGAGCACGCTGCGTACGAATGCGGGATCCAGATTGCGGGAATGCCAAGCAAGTCCGTGAACAAATCATTGCAGATTGAGCCACCGGTTTGCGGAATAACGGCAAGCGGTGCGTTGGTGGATC
>JBCCOV010000241.1:0-6830 GCA_039039985.1 Pseudomonadota bacterium
AGAGCAAGAGTTTAGCCATTGAGGAACCCGTATTTCATTCGGCCTGTGCATGACGACCCGGAGACGCAGCCTGGCGTACGCAGGCCAGCATTGCATGCGTGCTGCCAAGACGCTGTGCCTGGCCCCAAGCACTCGGGGCGAGATGCTCAAGTACTCTCAGCTAGCCGATGCCGTCGAGGGGAAGATGACCTGGTAATGTCGGAGCCTTTTAGGGGAGCTCGACAATTGCGCGACTGCGCAGCCTCGCCTGCAGGCACAATGAAGCCAGCCAGTCACACGTCACGCCAACCCTACCCTGGCGCACCTAGTCTTCGACTTGATCCAGATACGCCCGATAGCCCTCTGCCTCCATGTCATCGCGATGAATAAAGCGCAGGGCGGCCGAGTTGATGCAGTAGCGGAGGCCACCGCGATCGGCCGGGCCGTCTGTAAAGACATGACCGAGATGGCTGTCTCCATGCGAGGAACGGACCTCCGTACGAACCATGCCATATGACACATCGCGCAGCTCGTTGATGTTCGCTGCGACAATGGGTTTTGTGAAACTCGGCCACCCGCAACCCGACTCGTACTTGTCGCTTGATGCGAACAGCGGCTCGCCTGATACGATGTCGACATAGATGCCCGGCTCTTTGTTGTTGAGCAGCTCGCCTGTACCAGGAGGCTCAGTGCCGTTAAGCTGTGTCACCCGATACTGTTCCTCAGTCAGTGACGTTATCGCGGCTTCAGTTTTTGCGTATGTGTGGTCCCTCGTCATCGTCGTTCTCCATCCTCGCATCGCGGAAAGTAGTCCCGGCTCAACGGACGCTATGCTTTAAGCCACACCTGTCTAATGTTGTCGAAGGCGTATCGCTGTGTCGCTTGAATGCCCTTGGCGCGCTTCGGGTTTCGCTCGAACCATCCCACGCTCGTACGTTTGGTCTTCCGGGCCGGCCAAGTTGAAGCGAACGGGGGCCAGCCGGCGAAGCGATTTTCGCATCAAGCGAACAAGATCGAGAAGATCAGTGCCGCCCCATTCCCCAGCAGGGCACATCGAGCGCATCGAAACACAAGGGCTGCCCATGGTGCTGGCCAAGTGTCAATGATCCCAAGAGCCGTTTGTTCAAGATCGACGGTTCGCAATCGCCTTACGCCTCGCAGCACCCTTCGTAGGAACAGCGGCAATCCGCGCAGTCTTGAAAACTCGTGACTCCGCAATGCTCCAGCAATCGCTTCTTCAGCGCCGTGCGCGCCCTGTGAAGCCGAACGGTCGCGTTGTTGAGTGAAACGTTGAGGACTTGGGCGGCCTCGACCAGCGGGACACCACCAATGTCGACAAGATCGAGGATCGACGCATAGCTGGCTTTAAGCTGCCGGGCCTGAGCAATACTGCAGCCGCATGCGGGCATGGCCTCACTGATAACTGGCTCCTCAGCTTCGAGAGTCATGGCATTGATAAGACGCTGCTCGCTGGCCCGTTTACGCCCGATATCCATCGCGACGTTGCTATGCACCCGATAGAGCCACGGCAGGACCCGCGTTGGGTCCTGCAGCGAATGAGCTTTTTCGATCGCGCGCAAAGCAGCGACTTGGAGTACGTCGTCAACGTCGGTGGGGGGCACTCTGGCCCGGACATAGCGCCTGAGTTCAGCGCTGTGAGCGCGCAACGCCGAAACAATACGCGCCCTTGCATCGAATTCTGCCATGTGTGTGCTTTACTTCATTTCGCGACGTTTGGACACCGGCAGCTTGGCCCGCACTTGCATGCGTCACATGTGCAAGTTTCACCACAGCAACAGTGCCCATCACGCGGCTCCTGCTTTGCGCAAGCGCACGTCGGGGGGCATCTGTCACACGCACATTTCAGGGCATCGGCCATCAGTCTCTCCGCATAAGTGTTCGAACCACAGAACAATGACGGAGCCAGGCTCGAGATTCTTACACTTGGAATGGCCTTGTCGCGATTGGCCACATTTGCGGATCAAACATGAGATCTCATTCAGCAGATAAGTGATTGGGCGGATGCTTTGCACCCCGAGCATAAGAAGCCCTAGAATGCGCATAAGAGGCCACAAAATATAACTATTTTGAGTATTTCCTTCCTCACTGCGAACGCCATCGAGGCTTTCAGATTGAGCTGGAGCCATCCCACACCCTGTTCTTTCCGTTTTCCAGGCCGGCCGAGTTGCACTAAGCTCGTTGCGTTCAATACAGGGTGTGGGCCGGCGGTGCGACTACGCCTATGGCGCAAATGATCTAGCGCGGGCCAAGGTTGACGGCACTTTTCGCAACGTTATAACGTAACAGTTAACGTGCTTGGTGCCGGCCGAGCTGGTGGCAACACTTAGGTCGTTTACGGCGATCGCATTGTGACTGCTCATGGCTTTCCCACACGATCGATGCCCGCGCGGCACGTGCGAGATGTACAGGTTGCGAGATCAGGGCATAGCCACATCGAACACCGTTCACCGGGTACTGCCGAGAGAATTTCGAACTGACATCTCCGATTGGGGTAACCGCCGCAGCCTGAGGAATTGACAGCTGCGACAGATGCAGCCCCTGCGAACAAACGAGCGCGGCCGAGGACGTTCGCGCTTAACAGCGCAACGTTGAGAGCAACATTGGGACAGTGCAAGTCTGCGACCGGTCGCGTTCACATCAAGAGCTTTGGCGCAAAGGCGAGATACCGAGCCATTTCCAAAGGCTGGTCGACTGCGAGGTCAATTGTGACGGTGAATCAGCACTGCTGTCCGTGGATCCAACAGAAGCAGCGTGTCACACCGGCCCGCGAACATCTTTCCATCTATCGGGAGATCTTGCGAAGCGTGGCTTGCCACTCGCGGCTCGTGCAGTCCAATCGTGAGAGTTGGACGCATGCGTGAAACCAGAAACGGACAACGACGCTTGAACGCACAAGCCTCGATCGTTGGTCTCGGCCTGTCGACACGCCTTGCCGTCGCAGCGGCGATCTCGGCCGCGGTATGGGTCATGGTTCTCGGTGCGATGCGAGGTTAGGGTCGCTATGGCAGCAGTCTTGACTGAAGCGGCTCTCGAGTTCTGCGATCTGTCACTTGGATATGACACAGCGCCGGCGGTCCACCAATTCAATGGCACTGTAAAGCGCGGTGCCATGACGGCGGTTGTCGGGCCGAATGGTAGCGGCAAGACGACCCTGATGAAGGGCATCATTGGCGCTTTGAAGCCCCTCAGCGGCACAATCACGATATCGGGCACAAATCGGAAAGACATTGCTTATCTTCCTCAGCAAGCCGAGATTGATCGCTCCTTCCCAATCTCGGTGTTTGATCTCGTCAGCCTCGGGCTTTGGCGGCGAATTGGCGCCTTCTCATCTCTTCGTGGTGGGGAGAGAGCGACCGTCGAGGCCGCCTTGGCCGCTGTCGGTCTCGCAGGATTTGAAACGCGCATGATCGGTGCGCTTTCGGGAGGACAACTGCAGCGCGTCCTCTTTGCGCGGGTGCTCGTTCAGGACAGCGCGCTCATCCTGTTGGACGAACCGTTTGCCGCAATTGATCGAAAAACGACGCTCGATCTGATGAAGCTGCTCAACAGGTGGCATGGAGAAGGGCGGACGGTACTTGCGGTTATGCATGACATCGACCTCGTCCGGGAAGAGTTTCCCGAAGCGATCTTGATCGCGCGCCAGCCAATTGCCTGGGGCGCAACACACGAAGCACTATCAGCAGCGAACATGCTTAAGGCCCGTGCCATCTCCGAGAAATGGGATGATCGTGTCGGATGCTGCTATGGCGCGAACCGAGAGGCTCGGCCCTATGGTGTATGAGACGCTCGTCGCGCCGTTTGCCGATTATGCGTTCATGAGGCGGGCTCTGGTCGGGACAATTGCGCTTTCGCTTGGAGCCGCGCCTGTCGGCGTGTTCCTGCTGTTGCGACGGATGAGCCTCGTCGGCGATGCCGTGGCGCACGGCATTCTGCCGGGTGCCGCCATTGGGTTTCTACTCTTCGGTTTGAAGATAATGCCGATGACGATCGGTGGGATTATCGCTGGGCTTACCATTGCAGTCGCGGCCGGCCTTGTTGCCCGCACAACAGTGTTAAGAGAGGATGCAAGCCTCGCCGCATTCTATCTGATCTCGCTCGCTTTCGGCGTGCTCATCGTTAGCGCCCGTGGCTCCAGCGTCGATCTGATGCACGTACTTTTCGGTACGGTCCTGGCACTTGACGACACCGCCCTCTTGATTCTTGCAACAACGACAACTGTCAGCCTGATCGTGTTGGCAGCGATCATAAGAACGCTTATCGCAGAATGCGTCGACCCGTCCTTTCTCGCGGTTGCGTCCGGCAGCGGTGGCATTGCGCATTTGCTCTTCCTTGTCCTCGTTGTCCTCAACCTCGTCGCAGCATTCCAGGCCCTCGGCACCTTGCTGGCGGTCGGGCTGATGATGCTGCCGGCAGCCAGCGCGCGCATGTGGGCTCGCTCCTTGGAGTTGCTCATGGGAATCGCCGTCGCGATTGCCATCACGGCGTCAGTCGCCGGCCTGCTCGTGTCCTACCATTTCGCGCTGGCCTCCGGGCCAGCGATCATCCTATCAGCGGGCGTCGTTTACGTCGTCTCACTGATGATCGGACGTGTCAGCGGATTGGCTTGGCGCATCCTGCCACTGCCACGCCGCGAGGCCTAATCCTCAACATCAGATGGAGTAGATCATGAAACACCTCAGACTTGCCGGCATGGCATTGGCCTTTGCGGCAGCAGCGGCGACAACGACAGCGAGCCTCGCGGCAGACAAGCTGCCAGTGGTTGCCTCGTTCTCAATTCTCGGCGACGTCGTTTCCGAGGTCGGTGGAGATCGGGTTGCAGTTAAGACCATTGTCGGGCCTGACGGCGATGCCCATGTCTACCAGCCAACCCCAACGGACGCTGCGACCGTAACCAATGCCGCCGTTGTATTCGTCAATGGCGTGGAATTTGAAGGTTGGATTGAGCGGCTGATCAAGGCCTCAGGCTACAAAGGCCCGGTGGTGACGGCGACGAAAGGCATCAAACTCCTTGAAGCTGACGAACATCACGATGACGCGCACGGCGACAAGGAACACAAGACTGCCAAGAAGAAAGATGCGGACCATCATGATCACCACCATCATGGCGAACATGATCCGCACGCCTGGCAAGACGTGAAAAATGTCATCATCTACACAGCGAACGTGAAGGATGGGCTGTGCAAGGTCGACGCGGCCGGCTGTGAGACCTACACGCAGAATGCAGCTGCCTACACTAAGAAGCTTGAAGCGCTCGACGGTGAAGTCCGTAAGCTGCTCGAAGGGATCGCAAAAGATAAGCGGACGATCATCACTTCGCACGATGCCTTCGGCTACTTCTCGAAGGCATATGGCGTTACCATCCTGGCTCCTCAGGGTCTCTCAACGGAGAGCGAGGCCTCTGCAGCCGATGTCGCCAAGTTGATTGATCAGATCCGCAAAGATGGCATTCGAGCCGTGTTTGTGGAGAACGTCAGTGATCCGCGCCTCATCGAGCAGATCGCCCGTGAAACTGGCGCAAAGATCGGCGGGAAACTGTTCTCCGATGCTCTGTCCGCGGCGACCGGTCCAGCGGGCACCTACATCAAAATGATGCGCCACAATGCATCGCTCATGTCCGCCGCGATGGCTGGCTCCTAAGACGGCGATCGACGTACGGATCTCAAGCGTTTCCGGCTGAGCCGGAACCATCCTCACCCGGTCTTTTGGCCGTCCTGGCCGGCCACCCAGCCGCACGATTACATGGGTGGCCGGCCAAGTGAGCCTACATCGGGTGCGGAACGGAGACGTGCGCCCGCCTATGGCGGAAATGATCTAACCGCCGCCTATTGGTCCAGTGCCGGCCTGCACTGAACCACATTTTACTGCAAAGCATAGTTGAAATGGCTTATCAGGCAGCACGTCTGCCTCAATCATTTTACAACCAATTTTGCTCGTAATCACTTTGGAAGCAGGACGCCCGGCCGCGGAAACCGCAGTGGCAGGATTGGACAGGATAACACGTTCATGAAGACGGTGTTCATTCGGGTCTTGATGGTGCTGGCGATAAGTTTCGCAACCGCTTTCGCGGTCCAAGCACACCCTCACATGTTCTTCAGTTCGACAGCAAAGTTCATTCTGGACGGTCAAGGCCGGTTATCGAAGCTGCAGGTTGTTTTTCTCATCGATGAACTCAACACCATGTACACCTTTGCCGAGCTTGGTGTGAACAAGGATGGTGACCAAACACTGACCGAAGAAGAAACCACAAAAATCGCACGGACGGTACTCGAAGGCTTCGGTCACTTCGACTATTTCACCTATCTCCGAGATCAGAGTGGAGCGATAACATTAGGAAAGCCGCTCGACTTAACGGTTCAAGTGCATCAAAGCCGCCTCGGGCTTGTATTCCTCCTTCCCTTGAAGAGGCCGATAGCACTGAGCGGAAAATCAATATCCTTACAGCTCTATGACCCAACCTACTTCACCGCAATCACGATAGACTTGCCCCCGACAGTCGTCGGTCGCGGATATGAATGCTCAGTGACCATAAGCCAACCAGCAGAAACGGACCAAACGCGGCAAAGCGCGCGTCTCTTGGCACAGCTCTCGCGTGAGGAAACGCCGCAGATGGAAAATGTCGGTGCCGTCTTTGCTGAAACAATGCGGTTGACTTGCGAAGACTAGATCATATCCGCCATCGGCAGAGAGCATCTAGATGTGAACTTTCAAAAGGTTGTTCGTTGGGGCCGGAGGACGTTGTTCATCCGGCCGTACCCGGTGAGGCTGTGGTTGCCAAACACTCAGCGATTCGCCGGCGGACCGAATGAACAGCCACAACAATGCCCGCCTGA
>JBCCOV010000242.1:0-6760 GCA_039039985.1 Pseudomonadota bacterium
GATGGCCCAGGAGCGCACGTTGCAAGCCATATCCGACCGCGTCGCCACCATCGTCACAGCAATCACGGAACGCGAAGCCCGAAACTACATCCGAAATGCCGGATATGGTCGCACCTAAACCTGAAATGCTCTAGAACGCGCGGGCGCCACTCCTTGGCCCCACGTTCCCAAAGACCTTCAAGCGATACATGCTCTGTTTCTAGGATCACGTCACGACCCGAACCGCGACGGCATCCAATGGTTCATAAGCTCTGTGCTACCGATCGTACGGCACGAGATCCCAGACTTCCGTCTGGCGGTCGCCGGACCTGTCACACAGATTATTGCGCAGCGGCATGACAAAGCGATTCTGGAGTCCGACGGAGTTTATCCTCTCGGCGTGGCGCAATGGGTGGCCCCGCTCTATCAGGTGGCACAGATGATCATTGTTCCGATACGCCGCGGTGAAGGCGTTTCGATCAAGACCATCGAGGCATTCGGTTACGGGAAAGCTGTGGTGACTACGACAGTCGGCTTACGAGGACTTCCCCGCGATATCGATCATTCCAGTTTCGACGATGCTGAGGCATTCGCAGCACGAGTCATTCGGCTCGCAACGGACGAAGCAGAGAGACGCGCGGCCGAGGCGATTTCGCTGCGGCTGCACAAATCTCTCTTTCATCAAGAGATTTATGATCAAAACTTCAAGAAGATGCTCTCGTCGATAGGCCGAGAACGAAAGGCGCAGGAGCACTTGGGGGCAATCAGTCGAAACGACTGCTGATAGTTCGGACCGTCGGAGCGTGAACCACCTCCGCAAGGGTGCAATATTGGACAGAAGACGCGTCCGCCGACATGACCAGTCGCTTGGCCTCATGTACCTTCTCGCGACATCCGCCCGAGCGAAGGCCTTACCATATCAAATGACAGCTGACGTCGTCTATCGCAGTTCGGACGTGCTGGACGCGCTTCTTGCAGGGCACAGCAGGATTTTGTGGAACAAACTGGAGGCGTCCCTTGGCCGCTACTGCATGTTTTCGGCCCAACGAGAGCAAGAGACTTGAAAGTCGCAACTATTTGAAATTATTGAAAAACTGGTGCCGCATGCCGGACTCGAACCAGCGACCCCCTCATTACGAATGAGGTGCTCTACCAACTGAGCTAATGCGGCGGTCTTGAGCTCACGCAAGGCCCAAAAACCGTGCGAAACATGCTCCTGCTACCCACAGTTTGCGGCAGTCAGGTCACCTGACCTGCAGCCATCGCGCAATGGCAACACTTAGCCGAGCTGTATCCGTCAATCAAGACCGGCTGAAAACACTGTGTCCTGCGATCCGTCTTCACATCGGCGCAGCCGAAGCCGATCAAGAGTTCACGTCATATCATCTCCGCCACAGCCGAGGCACGCCGCCAACCCAAACTCGAGCCCGACCGCTGGATAGCTGATGGCGGAAAACCGATGCTCACCAGCGGCCTGAGCTGATTGCCACGCGGTTCTGCCTCAACCTATAGCGATTCAGGTTGAGCTGGAACCATCCCGCACCCGTTGCTGTGGTCGTCCTGGCCTGCCACCCACAGGCACGATTTCGCGGGTGACCGGTCAAGTTGAGCAAACACGGGGCGGGCCGGCCACGTAAGTTCGCCCGTAATGGAAATGGCCTGGAGGGTATCTATGACGCCCTCGTCAACCACCGTAAGCCGGCCAAAGTCGCAATCACCGTACGCACGCGAAAACGCATCGTCCTCGCAAACGCACTCTTGCGCAACGACGGCAAATGGGCGCACGTACCCCCTTGATCAAGAGGGAAACTCTAAGATGCACCGGCCTCCAAGTGTCCGACGACCTTGTGCAAGTTGTTGAGCAGTTGCCGGCTCATCGTTGCGGCTCGAACGAGATCTTGCTGAGACGCCGTCTCACCTGAAGCGGCCTTGAGCAGCAGCGGCTTGAACTCCGCCCATATCTGATCAATCCGACGCCAGTCATCGCCAATGACACGAGCCGCCGACGGCGTAACTTTCAGTTTCGGGAGTTCGGCCTTCAGGCTGTCTTGTGACCCTTCGAACAACGCGATTGAGCCCTGCAGCCGGATCTGATGGTCTCTGGACGCATAACCGGCGTTGATCAGGCAGAACTCCTTGGCAATGCGCTGAGACAGCATGCGCTGCCGGCCCGAAACGTTAATCGCTGCAGCAACACGCCAGTCCATCGTGCCGGGGTCAGCATACTTGGCCTCAATTGCATTCACAGCATGATGCATACGCTCAAGAAGAACGTTACTCAGCCCGAACACATCCCGTGCCGGCGACTTCAAGAGTTCAATCTTCGCCTTGGATTGCAACGCACCAGTGATGTGCTGCAGATACTCAGCCCATGTCCCTCGGACGACATCCAGGGCCGAGAGTGCCGACACATCATGCTCCGGACTCAACGCGAGGCTCTCTGAGCCTGAGATAAGTGCGCGCAAGGCAACATCAAAGTCGGACACAGCTTTCTGAAGCTGTGCTTTCTCCGTGTCGACATCGATACCCAAACCGACAAAGCAAAGCGATTTCGCCATCCGCTGAGATAACATGCGCTGGCGGCCTGCAATGTTAATGCGTTTTGCACCTTCGCTAACAATACCCGCCGCTGAAGCGGTAGGTGGGGATATTGAGAAAACGAATGCGATTAAGAAAGCAACCAACCAGCCATGCATAACCATGTCCTCAAGACTCCAACCGACAGCCAGCCGTTTGGATGATCCAGCTGCTGACCAACGGATACATCATCCACTTATCTAGATGAATTCATATGGATGATAAGTTGTATCGGTCGCCTGTGGATTACGCATAAGTTGCAATAGCTTACGAGCTTTATGTTCTCGTAGAGCGCATATTAGATTCACGATATCTGTAGATGTTCTTTATTTGTTTCAATCAAATGAAACGCCGCATGCGCCGCGTACAATGATGAGAGCACAACGCGGATCACAAAATTACGGACAATCGCAAACGTTCAGTCCACTAAATACATGTCACCGCGAATTTATCTTCAGCTGAGTGAATAAACAGCCTGCAGTTGAAAGAACGGAGAAAGTGCGGAGAAAAGTTTCAGCAATTGTCAGTACTTTAGGTGTGCGTGCTTTAAGCGCCGCGAATACTTGAGCGACAAATGCGATCCATAGTCAAACGACTGACGACGCAATTGAACATGCTAAATCTGAAAGACTCAGACGCGAACCACTTCCGGTCGCTTGCCCGCTTCGCTCTTCCGGTTCGCAGACGCGGCGTCGGATGTAGCTTTGGCCTCTGTCGGCTGGTCTTGGGCAGCATTCGGCTCAGATGACGTACGCGCGGTTGCAAGCGCAGCAGCCGTTGCGGTTGGTTGACCAGGCTGATTGTCCGGATTTGAGGACGTGGACAATTCGTTTGCCTGTGCTGTCTGTCCGCCTGCCGATGCCGCAGAGTTGGCGGTCGCGGACGACGCCGTCATGTCACGTTTTGATGGAGATGAACCGGCCGGTTGCGTTGGCTCGATGACATCGGCATCAACCGCAGCTGTTGATCGGACAGGGGCAGGTGCGGCAGCGGCGCCGGCAGGCACGTCATCCGGATTCTTGTCAGCTGCGCTCCCGGCGACAGATGCTGGTGTTACAGCGTCCGCACGCACACCCAATTTGACGAACTCTTCGATGTTATCAGCCGCAATGGCGCCGTCACGCCCGGCCGCGGCCTCAACCGGAACCCGCCACTGAAACGCATCAAGTGTGCCGGTCACCGGAGAGACCGGCGCCCATTCGTCTGCAACAAGACCGTCGGCAGTCCAAGCCGGGTCTCGCGGCGCGTTGACGGCCCGCGCAAGCCACTCGCGCACGGCACCGACGTTGTCGCCATCCTCACCTTCGATGCGGGCCATAAGCGTACACACACGGCGCGTCAGCCGGCCGTCGGTTAGCGGCGCCAACACCGCACGCGCCGTCTCGAACTCGCGTGCTTCGATGGCTGCCGCTGCGACCGCAATCGGGCTCTCGATCGAGTGTGGACTTAGGGCCGCAAGCTTTTTCACACGCTCAAGCCGGTCACGCGGGCTATCGCCGATCCGCGCGTGCGCGAATGCGGTTGCGATATCCGGATGGGCCTGCTTTCTCCAACCGCGCTCCAGAATCTTTGTCGCCTTCTGGACGTTTCCTCGTGCCGCAGCAATCCGACCCGCAATCGCGGTCGCCGGCACAAGATCGTTCGCCAGCTTGTGCGCTTCCTCTGCGAGCTTTAACGCACGCTCAGGATCGGTATCTTCGAGAGCTTGGGCCTGAGCGGTCAGCAAGACGGCACGCCGGCGATCGGCTACGGACTTATCCAGGTGCCCATGCTTACGGGCAATCGCCAAAGCCTTGAGAGCTTCAGCCCAGTTTCCTGCCTTGCAGTCGATATCAAACAGCGCAGCAACCGGCCAGGATAGCCGTGGATTGATCTCAATCGCACGTTCTGCAAACTGACGCGCCGCTTCTGTTTCCCCTTCGCGCTCGGCTTCTAGGAACAAGCCACGCAGGCCAAACGGCTCGGTCTCCGGCTCGCCGAGCATTGCTTCAAAAATGCGCCGCGCTGTTTGCCGATCACCGGCCATTTGCGCGGCTTGCGCACGCAAAATGTGCGTGAGCGGCTCATTCGGAAGTGATTTGCGAGCCTGAACGGCATAGCGCGTCGCCAGTGATTTGTCGCCGGAACCGATCGCCAGCAACCCACTTGAAAGCGCTTCGAGACCACGGCGCTCGCGCCGCCGATTGAAAAAGTTGCCCAATCCGGCCGGTAATGTCCAAATCCCCCGCGCGATCGACCAAAGCATAATGGCGGCGCCGACCAGAATGGCGAGCATCACAACCGCACGGAACACGCTCGTCCGGATTTCGTAGCCTTGCCAATTGATAAGCAACGAACCCGGCCGGTCTGCCAGCCAGGACAGCCCGGTTGCCAGTGCCGCAACAAACAAAAGAAAGACGACGACGCGTACCATAGAATCTAGCCTTTATTCGCCGACGCCGGTTGCGATGTAAGCGCGTCTTGCAATGTGGTTTCGATCTTTGCAATCGCAGCGTCGACGGCTCCGCGTGCCTCAAGCTGCGTGAGCCAGTCTATCGCAACCGCCTTTGCCGGATCCGCGAGTGCCTGCGCGGTTTTCAGAGCAGCGGCAACGCGGCCGGAGCGCAGCTCTTGCTCGACGCGGGCCACGATGCCTTCCGTCGAGCTCGGATCAACGTCGGCTGTGGTACCAGTCCGGCGTACCTGGACAATCGACTTCGCACCGGACACCAGCTTATCAACCCAGCTGCCGTCTTTGGGCTGATCCGCCGCCTGGATCATTGGGAAACTGAGTTCCTGCAGGTTACTCAGCAACGTCGAAACCGTGGGAACGCCCTTATCCTTGAAAGGCTCAAGCGCAGACACATCGATACTGTCGCGGGCCACTGCAGTGACGGCACCAAGCTCGTCGGCATAAGCACCACCGCGGTCCAGCGCACGCTTGAGATTCGAGAGTCGCAACGCAAGGACAATGCGCTCGGCACTTGCCTTGCGGGATGCTTCATTCTCAACAACGGTGTTCAAGCCGGACTCAAGCTCCGCGACTTTGCTCGACAATGGCTGAACGGCGTTTGTGACGTCTTCTGGCTTGGCGAGCTTTGTAATCTTCTGATCGACGTCGCCCTTGAGACCATCCATCGCGCTGGACAGGCGGCTGGCTTCCTCAGTAGCCGCGCGGATTGCATTGTCGAGCCGATCCTGATTGGCTTTGAGCGTTTGGGCGCGCTGCGCAAGCCGTGCCGCTTCGGTCTTGAGCTCCGCGAGCTCCCGATCGACACGCTCAGTACCGGTGCGTGCAGCCTCGCTCGCAGTCGCGGCCGGCGTGATCCGCCGATCGACCTCACTCAGAATGCCCCGGCGCAGCGATTCGAGTTGCGTCTTCAATGTACTTTCAAGATCCGTGAGCTTTCCGGACAAGGCAGCCAGCTGAGCGATGCGCCCGGCGCTCGGTTGACCGTTCTCAGCACCCGCTGCCTTCGAGAGCGTTGCAAGCGTCTGCTCGACGGACGACAGCCGTTCACTCACTGCGGCAGCTTTATCGCCATTGCCAACATCGCTGGCACGACCTGCACTGGACTTGGAAAGTTCCGCTTGGGCCGTCTTGAGCGCTGCGACCTCGTCTTGAAGGCCGGCAATACGCTCGAACTTGGCTTCAAGCTCGGTTACCTTTGTCGCGAGAGCTTCTGGAACGGCAGACGCCGGCTGGGCTTTCACGGCCGCTTCAAGCTGGGCAACACGGTCGGCGAAGATCTTCGGCACCGATGCAGTAACAGCTGGAACGGGTACGCCGGCACGTTGACCGAAATCGCGGATCATATCAGCGCCGTAAAGCACGATAACGCCGCCAATAACTGCAGCAGCGAGATGTGTCAGCGTACCGAAGAAACCTGAGCCCCGCCGCTCCCGGATCACAACCCGCTCGGGACGTTCACCGCCGGGCTTGCCGTTACCGCCGTCTGAACCACCCGGACCACCAGTGCGCCCGCCGCCGTTCGAGCCGCCGCCCGCGCCAGACCTGTCCGTTGCCGCCTGAGATGACGCCGCGCCCGGCTTTGCGGCAGCAATTGCGGCTGCGGTGCCGGTTGGTGCTGCAGCCGGTGTCCGCTTGCCCGCATCAGTCTTACCGGCCTTTGGAACCGACGATGACTTCGGCGGCACAGGCTTCGACGGCTCTCCCGACGGCTTTGGAGATGCCGGAGACCGGTCCGTGCACACCTCAGTCGCC
>JBCCOV010000243.1:0-6601 GCA_039039985.1 Pseudomonadota bacterium
GACTGGTCTCTTCTGGCTGGAATAGAAAGCCTTATTCTGCTCCCATGAGGAGATTTCTTTTCAGCATGAATAGAGCCTCGAAGTTCATGCAGGAGCCGCTTGACGACCCAGATGCCCAGTCCTCGATGATCTTCGAGCGGCAATACCCTAGCGTCAGTCGTGTTCAAGTAATCACTTACGTCTTGCGGCAGTCCCGGCCCTGAATCACCCACCTCGATTTCCAACTCACCGGCGGCGACTGAGGCGCGGAATTCAATTGTCGACCCATGCGGGGAGATTGAAATTGCATTGAGCAGAAGGTTGAGAACTGCGTCTCTCACGGGATGGGCCGGAACCGCGAAATCCTCAGCAAGGTCATTTTGCCAATTGAGTTGAAGGCTCTTGCGCCTGACTTCAGGAGCAACAAGTACTGCCAAGTCATCCAATTCGTTGGTAGCGAGCGTGCGGTCTTCTTCACGGTGCCGGTAGGTCGCCAGAGCCGAACGCACGACCCCTCGAATCCCCTTGAGTCCGCGACGGATAAGGTCGACCGAAGTGGCTCTGACTTCTAGGCGATCACCATGCCTTCTTATCGAATCGACTGCGTTCAACATCCCACCGAGCGGATTGTTGATTTCATGAGCCATGCCAGAAGCCAAACGACCAAGAGACGCCAATCTTTCTTCCTCTGCCAAGTGTTTGAGCAGCCGTTCTCGTTCGGTCACGTTTTCGACCAACGAATTATAGGTACGGAACAATTGTCCAAATTCGCTGTTGGGGTTGCCGAGCTTCTCGTCTGGAATTTTCGTTGTTCCGCTTTCGACGCCGAGCCGCATATGATCTGACAACACGCCAACGGGCCTTAGCATGCGGCGGACAGCTAAGTATCCCACTCCGGCGAGCGCCAATGTCAAAAGCGTATTTGTGATGATCAGTGCCTTGAGGACTTCCCATCGTTCGGCGATCAGCTTCGCGACGCCAATCTCGCCGTGGATATAGCCGAGCGTTCGGTTTTGATAGACGATCTTCCTGTGAAACCGAGATACTTGCTCGACCTCGTCAATGAACATTTGCGTGGCTTCTGCCTTAGTCATTGATGTCTCGAGGTCGAAGTTCGATTGCAGCGGAAACCGTTTTGGAGCACTGGATGCAATCACGATGCTGCCCGCGTTGACAACGGTGGTCCAGTTGACATCCAATCCTTTGTATTGACTGCCTGCACGTTTCAGCGCGTCATAAACTTCCCACACGTCCTCTCTCAGAAGGTGGGGCAAAATAGATGATGAAATTCCGTCCAAGTAGGCGTTCGCAAGTTCCTTCAGATGCCGGTTTTGGTTTTCTGCCAATCGCGAGAGAACGCGGTCAGTGATCACGGCACTCACCGTAAACATCAGCAAGACGACGACAGCTGGGACGCGAACTGAGAGTGGCCACTTCCTGGGATTAGGAATGAACTTGTTGGATAGAAGCGCCATCACCCTAAGCTCTGCGCCTCGCGCATTTTTCGAGCAATGCCCTCATAAATCTTTGGAGGTGCAGTCACAAATCCATCAAGTCGTAGCAATCGCAGAACTTCTGCACCGTCGGGATCTAATTGCATGTTGAGAAGTGCCCGCTCGACGGCTTGAGTCTCTGGTCGCGACCTTAGATGTTTCAAGCATGCAACAGGTGGAAAGCCCAACCACTCCGATCGCGCGATCACCTTTGTGCGTTGCGCCAGCTCAGGCTCAATCTTAGAGATGACCTCCCAAACATAACCATCGACGCTTCCGCTCTCTGCCAATCCAGAAGCGACCGCTCGAACGACATTCCTGTGGCTGTAAGTGAAGAAGGTTTTTCGGAAGAAGTCTTCGGGTTTCTGCCTCATCTTGGCGAGATCGGCCAGCGTAACCAGGTACCCTGAATTGCTATTTGGATCAGAAAAGGCGTGCAGATCGCGCTTCAAGTCTTCAAGGCTCTTTGCACTGCGATCAGAGGAGACAATCAGATAGGATTGATAGAGAGGACGACCTCGCCACAGCGGCACCGCAAGAACGGCCAATTGCTCTGAATAAGCCGTGTAGGGAAATCCGCAGATCCAAGCGGCGGTGAGTTGGCCGGAAATCAAAAGCGAAGTGATCTCTTCGTACGTCCTGCGTTGAACGAGTTGCACTTCACGCCCTGTTTGGCGGCTCAAGAAATCCTGTAATCGCTTCAGTAATGCGAGATCGTTGTCGAGGAAGACCGGCGTCAAGCCGAAGCGAATGACTTCAGATTTGGCCCACGCCACAGCACCAATCGTTGGATTGACTGCCAGTGACGACAGTCCACCAACAACGAGAGCGCGGCGACTAATGTGCCGGCGCACCATTGCTCGTTACTCCCATATTCTGGCCGTTCCATGCGACCAGTTCTCTTCGATCAATCAGCTTATCACCAATTTCCGCCGTGTCATCGTTGACGGCTGGATAGTATTTGTCGATATCTATCGACAGATCCACCCACCACTCCGGGAAGCCATGAGTGCATGCCAAAGGAAACTCCGCCTTCCGCTCGTGAAATTGCGGCAATCTTCGCGTCGCTCTCGCAGCAAACTCGGCTCGAAGCCTATCGCCTTCTTCTTCGCTATCAGCCCTTTGGCTTAGCCGCCGGCGACATTGCGCGCCTGCTGTCTGTACCGCACAACACATTGTCAACGCATCTCCGCGCATTGGAGACGGCTGGGTTGGTGCGGTCTCGAAAAGAAGGTCGCTCCGTGATCTTTGTTGCCAGTGTAGAACGGTATCACGACGCAGCAATGTTTCTGCGGCTGTCGCGTGGGGAAACGGAGCTGTCCGCGCAAGCGACGTCAGCGCTCAATTACCCGAGCCGACGCCCCTCTTACGAGAGCGAGACTCGCTCCTACAATGTGCTCATCCTGTGTTCCGGAAATTCCGCCCGGTCTCTCATGGCTGAGGCCATTGTCAATCGGGAAAGCACTGGACGATTTCGAGCGTTTTCTGCTGGAAGCAACCCGAAGCGTCGGGCTCATCACCAGACCATCGAGTATCTCGAAGGTCTCGGCTACGATACGACGGCTCTCAAGCCCAAATCGTGGTCCAAGTTCGCTGAACCAGGGGCACCTCCGTTGGACTTTGTCATTACTGTCTGCGATCGAGCGGCCGACGAGAAGTGTCCAAGTTGGCCAGGCCATCCATTGCCCGCACATTGGGGTATTCCGAGCATGGCCGACCTCGCGAATACGAAAGAGGCCGGCCGCACAGCGCTGCAGGAGACGTATCGAAATCTGATGAACCGTTTCACCATGTTCATCAATCTTGACGTCGCAAAGCTGTCGCTTGATGAGCTCAAGGTTCGAATTCAGGACATCGGAAAGATTGAGGGGGCAACCGATAAGGCACTCTTTCGGATCATCGCCTAGCGCTTCCGCCTGGCGACAATTCGATGACATATGGTGCTTGCATGGTGCCATGAAGGTATATATGTCGGTAATCATCGACATATCGATAAGTAGGCCTTATGTCAGATCTTAGTTAGAACGTGCTGCTTTTCAGCTCGCCGCTCCGTTGTCTCGACAAGATATCTCAGCAGGCGCATCTGGCGAACTGGGTCAAGCGGTAGGTGCCAACTGAAAAGATAGTTCGGCAAAGGGCTGGGGAAGATGACATGCGCGTCGGCATAAATGGCATGGGGCGGATTGGTCGCT
Organism: Pseudomonadota bacterium; assembly: GCA_039039985.1. GTDB lineage: Bacteria > Pseudomonadota > Alphaproteobacteria > Rhizobiales > Hyphomicrobiaceae > JBCBWG01. Next base: position 3,665 of record JBCCOV010000243.1, read on the forward strand.
TGGCTTTGCGAGCCGCCTTGGGTGGGGTAGAGCGCACTTCAGATGATCCACGATCAGCAAACCGTTTGGACGTCGTCCATATCAACGAAGTGAAGGGCGGCAGCGCTGCGGCTGCTCATCTCTTGGAGTTCGACAGCTTACATGGTCGTTGGCGCACCCGTATCGATACCGACGGCCCAAATGCCATTCGCGTGAACGATAGAACAATCGGATTTTCGGAAGCCCCGAGCCCAGGTGATGTGCCTTGGGGCGAGCTTGGCTGCGACGTCGTTCTGGAATGCACCGGAAAGCTCTTGAAGCCGGAAACGTTAGAGCCTTACTTCGATCGCGGTGTAAAACGCGTCATCGTTGCTGCCCCGGTCAAAGATGAGCGTGCACTCAACGTTGTCGTCGGCGTGAACGACCATCTTTACGATCCGACAATGCACCGGCTTGTGACTGCCGCCTCATGCACCACAAATTGCCTTGCCCCCGTCGTCAAAGTCGTCCACGAGAACATCGGCATCCGGCATGGACAGATTACGACGATCCACGATCCAACCAATACGAATGTTGTCGTTGATGCGCCTCATAAAGATTTGCGGCGCGCACGTTCCGCGATGCTTTCGCTGCAACCAACAACAACGGGCAGCGCAACAGCGATTGCATTGATCTATCCGGAACTGAAAGGACGCCTCAACGGACATGCGGTCCGAGCTCCGGTCCTCAACGCAAGCCTGACTGACTGTGTTTTCGAATTGGAACGTGAAACAACAGTCGAAGAGGTCAATCGATTGTTCACCCAAGCTTCAAATGGCGAGTTGGCCGGGATCCTGGGCTACGAGCCGCGCCCTCTGGTCTCCGTCGACTACTGCAACGACTCGCGCAGCTCCATCATAGATGGGCTGAGTACAATGGTGACCGATGGCACCCTGCTCAAAGTCTATGCTTGGTATGATAACGAAATGGGATACGCCTGCCGGATGGTTGACCTTGCCAACCAGATCATCGACCAGCAACCGCAATGAACGCCGCCCTCCGCAACTATCTCATCGTTACGGCATCTTACTGGGGTTTTACTCTGGTGGACGGCGCGCTTCGGATGCTTGTGCTATTTCACTTCTTCAAGCTCGGATACTCCCCATTCACACTGGCTTTTCTTTTCTTGCTCTATGAGGTCGCGGGCATAGCTTCAAACCTCATTGGTGGCTGGCTTGCGACACGCTTCGGCATTCCACGGATGCTCTCGATCGGCCAGATCCTGCAAATTGCGGGGCTGGTCATGCTGTCAGCGCTCGACCCATCGTGGGCGGTGGCACTGTCGGTGACATGGGTCGTACTGGCACAGGGAGTTGCCGGCGTCGCCAAGGATTTAACCAAAACGGCTTCAAAATCCGCTATCAAGGCGGTCTCAGCAGAACGCAACGCGCAACTGTTTAGCCTCGTTGCTTGGTTCACCGGTTCGAAGAATGCAATGAAGGGCGTTGGATTCTTCCTTGGCGGCTTATTGCTTGAGACAGTCGGATTTCGCGGCGCGCTCTGGTTGATGGCCAGCCTTCTGGCAGTTGTGCTCCTCGCAGGTTTGGCTCTTTTGCCAAGGGAACTCGGTAAAGCAAAGGCCTCGAGGACCGTGAAGGAGCTCTTCGGCAAGAGCCACGGAGTCAATCTTCTAGCGGCCGCGCGCATCTTTCTATTTGGCGCTCGCGATGTCTGGTTCGTCGTCGGCCTCCCTGTTTTCCTTTACACCTTTGGATGGACGTTCCTGCAAGTCGGAGGGTTTCTTGCCGCCTGGACCATAGCTTACGGATCGATTCAAGCTATTGCTCCGCGTTTCGTATCGCGCAGCGCAGATGGGCTGTCGCGAGAGGTTCCATCTGCACGCCGTTGGTCTCTGATGCTCGTTGCCATACCACTTGTGTTGGCAGTCTTGCTCAACATACCCAACGTGCCTCGGCTCGATTTTGTACTTGTGGTCGGATTGGCGCTTTTCGGCTTGCCGTTCGCAGTCAATTCTTCGCTGCATTCCTACCTAATCCTGGCCTATGCCGGCTCAGCAAAGGCCGCAGAAGACGTTGGCTTCTACTATGCTGCGAACGCGGCTGGGCGTTTGATAGGCATCTTGCTGTCAGGTCTGCTCTATCAGGCTGCAGGCATGAGCGGATGCCTGCTCGGATCAGCTGCCATGCTTGTACTTTGTTGGTTGATCACTCTGCTCCTACCTTCCGGTGCTAAGCAATCGGCAGGTGTCAATCAGCCAGCGTGAGTTGATACAGACGCTGACACAACTTGTTCGACTTCCTGATCATAGCGACGCTCGCCGGCCCGGCGATGCCGCACTTTCTCAGTTCCGCTTCCAGTAGGGCTTATCGTTGGTGCGATGCGAAATGTAGTTTTCGGCGACAGCCGTTTTGGATCATTTGCAAACATGCTGGGAACGATGAGCGCGCATCCGCTTCACCCCTTCAATGCCGACGTCGCACGCCGCAGGCCAAGATGCCGTTGAAGGCCAACAACGGCCATCGCACAGTGCATTGCGTTGCTGCCGAACTTGGCGCCCCAATGGGCATAACGGCTTGGGTACTGTTTCGGGACGGCGTCAGAACGTTGGCTAATTCATAGTCACTTCTTCCCAGCACGTTCGTCGCCATGAGCTATGCTATCGTGGGACAATCCAACTGTGCTGCCCAGGCGCGCAAAATCTCAAGCAGGCGGTTCGAACTTGCTCCCTTTAGGTCCACCAAACCGTATCCGTTGTCGTTGCATTCCTGCAAAACCCTGAAAGGCAGGGCGATTGCGGCGGTTCGCTATCCCCCGTTCCGGGCGTAGGCCACCTTCCCATCAAATGCCAGTTTGAGCACCAGTTGACGGTCTGCCGGATCGTCAGAATCCCAGAGTTTGCAGGGGTTTGACAGGAATTCGAGCGCGGTTCGATATGTCTCTTCGAAATCGGCTGCTGGC
>JBCCOV010000244.1:0-6552 GCA_039039985.1 Pseudomonadota bacterium
ACACGTGCATCGTCTTGCGCACAGCCCTTGTTAAGGACGGTGAGATGCACGTGCAGGCCGGTGCCGGCTTGGTTTACGACAGCGTGCCGGAGAATGAGCAGCAGGAGTGCATCAACAAGGCCAAAGCTCTCGTGCGTGCAGCCGACGAGGCGGTGCGATTTGCCGGTGGCAAACCGGCTGAGCCCGGCGCAAACAAAGGCGCCTGGAGCTGAGACAGATATCTCACGCCCGGACTTGAGGTGAATCGCGACCATTGCGATGGCCGGTCCCGTGCCAGGCGACCGCATCGCCGGATCAGATCAATCGGTCTTGCGGTTCGCCGGTAACAGGCTCTTGAGGAATGCTTCCGTCTCCTGAAGCTGCGGGAACATCCGCCTGAGCGCGAACAGCGCAACTTGCGCGAAAACGATCGCACCGAACATAAACGTCGGGATGCGGACCCAGGCGCTCATGTCCGAGTTCGCTTCCCAAATCGGGTCAACCACCAGGAAGACGACAACGGCGATTGCCAGCACGATATCCTGCACAACAATCAGATTGATCCCGGCCCATTTCCCTCCGGGGATGTCATCAAATGTGTGTCCGGCGGCGCGCAGGTTCCATCGCAAAAAGGCCAACCGCATGGGAACGCTGATGCTCAAAAAGACCACCACGATCATCACGGTGTACAAGAAACCTGAACTCATGGCGTGGAACCTCTCGCCATTGGCGACTCATGGCAGCTCGTGGCGGCGCGATACCTGGCCCAAAGACACCCTATTGTATCTGATGCGCCTGGCGGACTGAACCGCCGATGACCGTGCATTGCGCCCCGGGTCGCGTCTGGGACGCACACGCTTGGTTGCATACGCCTGGTCTCAGCTCAGCGTTCCAAAGTGCCGGCTGGCATCCTTCAGGCAGGCCTCGAACCCCACCAGATCAGCCATCACGTCGGAAGTAGGCACCGTCCGATGCACGGCGCTGGGCGAATTTTGGATCGCAATTTCGATCATGAGATTATCCGACAGCCCGAAATCCTCGACGGACATGCCCGTCGTGTGATCCTCGAACGCCTCTTGCGTCATGATCTCGAGGTACGTCGCGACCCTGTCCCGGTAGTCCACCGGAACGTTCGTGTAGCCGTAGACGGGTTTTCCCAGACCACGCATGAATCCGACCTCAAAGGCGGTCCCAACGTCTGCGCTGACGCCGCGGAACGGCGTGAGGTTCGCAATAAGCGCGTCGCACTGCGTCATCAGCGCCTCATTGGACTCGCTGATTTTGCGCGCCAGCCCGTCGCCCTGGATGTTGTTGTCTGTGCCGAGGTCCACATCCAACGGGAATACGCCTTTAAAGCCGTATGCGCGGCAGAGCGCTTTCTTGCCTTGTGCAACGTCGCGCGCATTCGGGAGGAACACTTCGGGTCCCGCGAGATACATGCGCGGAGGCGCGGCCTCACGGCTCTCCGACGGCGCACCCTCAGTCATGCTTGCGGCCTGCGGCATCGCGCGACTCCATATCTTCTCAAAAACGGCTTTGTCCGAGATGGCTCTCGGTTCGCCCGCCACCCGAAACGACGCACCTCAGCAGGCACGGCCCACGTGTTGATAAGCATAACAGACTGGACCGGCAGGTCAGACTTGCCAATCGGTGCGTGCCATGCTCATGCAAGACCCATGCGCGATCTCATTCTTTACCGACACGCAAAATCGAGCTGGGACGACCTCGATCTCGACGATTTCGAGCGGCCACTGTCGCCGCGCGGCGCGAAAGCGGCACCGCGGATGGGCAACTGGTTGTCTGCCCAACGCCTCATTCCAGATTGCGTTCTGTGCTCCACGTCCGTCCGTACGCGTGCCACACTCACGCTGTCGCTGAACGAGATGGAGGCGGTCAAGCCAACGCTGCTTTTCGAGGACGCCTTGTATCTCGCCAACCCGTCGGTTCTGCTCAACCATATTCGCGCTGTGTCCGATGATGCGCGCTGCTGCATGGTTCTCGGGCATAATCCTGGATTGCACGCTCTGGCGCTTGAGCTGACCGGGCAAGGGCGCAAACGAGACATCACCCAGCTGGCGATCAAGTTCCCAACCGCGGCCATTGCCCACTTGCGCTTCGAGGGCGAGAGCTGGAGCTCCGTTCAAGCCGCCTGCGGCCAACTTGTGCAATACGTAACGCCACGGACCATTTCGTAGGCCCCATCGTAGGACATGTCGTAGAAGGGGGGCGGCCATGCCCCCGATTGCATCAGCCTTTGACCGTGATCAGAGGTCTTAGCTTCGCGACCGGCCCGACGACATCCGCTGCCGCCATGGCATCGACAACCGATTCGATCGGCCGATACGCATTTGGCGCTTCTTCGGCCAACCGCCCGCGCAGATCTGCGACAATGTCGCGACGGCGTTTCAGCTCCGGGTTGTCGAGATCCACAGGCAGCACGACATGCAGATCGTGACGCGCAAACGGTTCGCGGCGTGCGTCCTGACGGGTCAGGCGTCGCCCAGCGCCATGCGCCGACGATGACAGTGTGCGATCGGCACCGCGCCCGGCCAGGATCCAGGTTGCATCTCCCATCGAGCCAGGAAGAATGACGGGCTCGCCGACATGGGCAAAGGCGCTGCCGGCCATTACAACGGGCCCGCGTGCCGGACAGGCGCCCTTGCGATGTAAGAACCGATCGCCATCTCGCCAGATCACGTTGTGTGGTGCGTCATAGACAAGGCGATGTGCGACCGGACGCGAGAGCACTTCGGCGAGCGCTTTGGCGACTCCCAACCCTAAGAACAGTCGATTGGCAAACGCCGCATTGGTTGCGTTGGACAAGCCGCGCCAGTACGGCTCGATAATCGAGCCGCTTGGCCCGTTGCACGCGAGAATGCGGTGATCTGCACCCGGCTGGTTTGCCCACGCCGCGCGCAATCTGTCTCGCACCGTAACGCCAACGTTCTGGCCAAAGCCCAAAGACCCTGAGTGTACCGTCGCGATGATCTGGCCTTTCGCCAAACCAAATGCATGCGCTGCACTGCCATCGGCGAGTGAATCGACGGTTTGCAGCTCGACAAAGTGATTGCCACCACCGATGGACCCCAGGATCGCGTCATTGCGGAGATCATCGTCGCCTTTGCAGTAGTCCTCGAATTCCGGTGCAATCTCGTCAGTCAGAAACGCACCAAGATCGCACGTATGCCCGAGATCCCGCTCTGCCTGATCGCGATCGTAGTGTGATAGCAGGCCGGTGCGATTGCCGTTCAGCGTCTCCGCAAATCCGATCAGACCTTCGCGCAGGATCGCCCGCCGCTGGCGACCTGTCAGCGCCAACGCACGGCCGCCCTGGAAAAAGACGTGGCGCAGCGCGCGCTTGAGAGGCGGAAGCCGCGACGTGATGTCCGCTTCTGAAACGTCCGGCAGCACAAACGACCGCATGCCACAGCCAATGTCGTTGCCGATCGCATGCGGCATCAGGAATCCGCGCGTTTGGGTGATGACGCCAACGGGCATCGGCTTGCCTGCGTGGAAGTCGGGCGTCGTTGTCACGTCTTCGATCGCGCAGTCGGCACCGACAGCGGCGAGTGCATCGGCGCTTGGCAGCGATGCATCGAGATCATTCAGCGCTTTTGTAAGTTGCAGCTCAGGCTCGTGCAACGCCGTCAGCAAGCGCACGGCATGGCCACCGGCTGTGCGGTACGTCTCGCCGCGCGCAGACCCGGATTGATCTTGGTTCATATCTCGTCTCCGAAAAACCGTGGATCAGCAGCCGCGGTCCGGAGTTGGGATTGATTTAGCCCGGCCTTGGAGAAATGCAAGCGGTTTTGCGCCGATCATATCGCTTACAATGCCAAGTACCGGCTCAGCTGACGTTCGCTTGCTTCGAAATCCGAGGCGCTGCCGTGCCATACGGAGCGCCCTTTTTCGAGGATGACGCATTGGTCTGCAATCGGCAGCACTTCGGACAGCGACTTGTCAACGATCAGGATCGACTGGCGTGCCGCCTTCAGCTCACGAATCACAGACCAGATTTCCTGACGGATCAGTGGCGCCAAGCCCTCGGTCGCTTCATCCAGGATCAGCAACTTGGGGTTCGTCATCAGCGCACGCCCAATCGCAAGCATTTGCTGCTCTCCACCAGACAGCGTTGCGGCACGCTGGCTTGTCCGTTCGGCAAGGCGCGGAAACAGGCGAAAGACAGCGTCCAAGTCCCATCGCGTTTGTCCTGATGTGTCTGACCGGGCGGTCGCGACAAGGTTCTCATAGACGGTCAGCGTCGCGAAGCATCGCCGACCCTCAGGCACCAGTCCAATGCCCAGTTGCGCGATGCGATAGGGCGGCAACGTCGTCAGGTCCTGGTCGAGAAATCGAATGTCGCCACTGCTCGCGCGATTGAGACCGCAGATCGTTCTGATCGTCGTGGTTTTGCCCATGCCGTTGCGGCCGAGAAGCGCGACAAGCTGACCTTCATCGACGGCGATATCGACGCCAAACAAGGCCTGCGACGTCCCGTAATAGGTTTCCACCGCCCGCGCCGTCAGCATGTCGACCGGCTCGCTGGCACGCTGTCGCCAAGATAGGCGCGGCGCACCTCTTCATTCTGCTGGATGTCCTCGAGACTGCCGCTCGCAATGATCGCTCCATTGACCAATACGGAAATCCGATCGGCAAGCGTGAAGACCGCATACATGTCGTGCTCGACGAGCAGCATTGGGATCTTGCCCTTCAAGGTCGCCAGAAACTCCGTGAGCTCGCGTGACCCCTCGGCATCGAGACCAGCGGCTGGCTCATCCAACAGGAGAACGGTCGGCTTCAATGCCATGGCACAGGCCACTTCGATCTGCCGTCGATCACCGTGGCTGAGCTGCGAGACAGGGGTCGTGTGCGGCTTGGTCCAGCCGACGGCGCACAATGCCTCCATCGCGCTGGCCATCAGCGGCTCGTCATCATGAACGGACGTCCAGAACCGAAAGCTCGACGTCTGCCGTCCCTGTGCAGCCAACAGAACATTGTCGAGAATAGACAGTTCCGGCGCGAGAGATGAGACCTGAAAGCTGCGGCCAAGTCCCATGGCGGCGCGTTTGGCGACGGAAGCGTCGGTTACATCCTGACCGTTGAACGTCACCGTACCGGCGTCCGGGCGCTGCCAGCCGGTCATCAGGTCAATGAGCGTCGATTTTCCGGCGCCATTGGGCCCGATGAGCGCGTGGAGACCGCCACGGTTCACACTGAGGGACACATCATCGACAGCCTTCAAGGCACCAAACGCCTTCGAGACACCGGTAACCTCTAAGACGGGTTTGCCCTCTGATCCGGCCTCAGTCATTGCGGTCATGCCCGGTCAACAATCCGATCAATCCGCCCTTCGCGAACAAGACGACCGATAGCAGCGCCAGGCCAAGAAACAGGCCCCAGCGATCAGTTACGCCGCCGATAAATGTCTCGAGCAGCACGAACGCCGTTGCACCAATCACCGGCCCCATCAGACGGCCGATACCGCCGAGAATGACAAAGATCATGATTTCGCCGGACATCTTCCAACTCAACATCGATGGGCCGACAAACCCGTTCAGGTCCGCAAACAACATACCGGCCGTAGCCGTAATCAACGCCGAAATCACAAACGCCGTCAGCTTTATGGGAACGGGTTCGATGCCACTTGTGGCCAGCCGCTTCTCGTTGATCCGCGCCATGCGTAAGGCGGCGCCGAAATGGCTGCGGGAGATCTGGCGAAACACGACCAACGATAGCCCAAGAAAAACCAGGCAAAGTACAAAGAACGTTGCGGGATCGCTGAGGTCACCAATTGGCAGGCGCGAGCGCTCATAAATCGGTAATCCATCTTCCCCGCCATATGCCGGGATCGCAACGGCGAGATAATAGATCATCTGCGCGAAGGCGAGCGTGATCATAATGAAGTAGACGCCGCTCGTGCGTAACGAGAGAACGCCAACAATGGCTGCAACGCAGCCTGCGGCAATCAAAGCAACCAAAAAGCAAACAAGAAAGCTCGCCGATCCGCTGATCGCGATTGGCCAGGTTACAACGGCCGCACCCTCAAGTGCCGTGGAAACGTTCATGCCGAGGGCATAGCCACCAAGGCCGAAGAACGCGGCGTGTCCGAAACTGACCATGCCGCCGAGACCAAGGGCCAGATTAAGCCCAACACCGGCAATTGCCAGGATCACGACACGGCTCGCGAGATTGAGATAGTAGATCTCTCCCAGCCACCATGCGATTGCGGGCAACGACACGAGTAACGCTATGATCACCGCGTTCACGATCGTATCGCGATCCCTATTTGCCATCGCCCTAACCATGGTTGGCAAACAACCCTTTGGGTCTGAAAATCAAAACGATGGCCATCAGGATGTAAATCGATGTGGATGCGAGCGCAGCCCCAACGGCGTTGGCTGTTGCCGGATCCGTCATGAGCCGAAACACACTCGGCAAAAGTACCCGTCCAATGGTGTCGACAGTGCCGACCAGCAGGGCGCCGATCAATGCCCCCTTGATCGAACCGATCCCGCCGATCACGATGACGACGAAGGCGATGATCAAGACGGGCTCGCCCATACCGATTTGGAC
>JBCCOV010000245.1:0-6537 GCA_039039985.1 Pseudomonadota bacterium
GGCCCGTCCGCCCCACCCTGTGATCTCGGGTAGGTTCTCTCGATTGCCGAGAAGTGCTGAGAAGCCGACTTGAAACAGCGCGCCGAAAACGGCGAGAACGGCCTGCACGAAAGTCAGGGCAACCGCCCAGACCAGAAGTTGAAGCTCAAGTGTCATGGCACCGGAAACCTGCATGATGAGTGACAAAGACAGACAACACCCCGTAGCGCAGATCGTTTCCTGATGACACCGGCGACGTCGTCCCCCATGTTGCGGACGACAACGCAGATTGTGTGGGGACGACGCTCGCTGCTGGATCCCGTCGCCCCGCACAAGCGAGGGAGGTGCAAATGGATCTTGGGCTGAAGGGCCTGCGCGTCTTGGTCACGGCCGGCGCAAACGGGATTGGGCGTGTCACGGCTCAGAACTTCGTAGCCGAGGACGCGAAAGTGCATATCTGCGATATCGATCACGACGCAATGGCTGATCTGCAAAGCGCGCATCCCGAGATCACGCAATCGGTTTGCGACGTGTCGGATCGCGAGTCGGTCGCGAACATGATGGCGGAAGCAACAAGCGCCCTCGGGGGCCTGGACTGCCTGGTCAACAACGCCGGCATTGCCGGGCCGACCGGTCGCGTCGACGAGATCGATCCGGCGGACTGGGACCGTTGCCTGGCCGTTTGCATGACCGGCATGTTCAATGTCACCCGGCTTGCGATCCCCCACATCAAAGCCGGCACAAACACCTCGATCACGAATCTATCGTCGGCGGCGGGAAAGTTCGGATTTCCGCTGCGCGCGCCGTACGCGGCGGCAAAGTGGGGCGTCATCGGATTTACAAAGACGATTGCGATCGAACTTGGAGACAACAAGATCCGCTGCAACGCGATTTTGCCCGGCCCTGTCGATGGCGAACGAATTCGCCGCGTCATTGACGCCAAGGCTCGGGCTGCAAACATCTCGTTCGAGGATATGCAATTGCGCATGGTGTCGGAACTATCGCTGAAGACACTCATTCCGCCGGAAGAGATTGCGGGGATGATTGTTTATCTCGCGTCCAGGCGGGCGTCGACAATCAGCGGCCAAGCCATCTCAATTGATGGCGACGTACAGAGCTTGGCGTAAACCCGCAACGCGCGGGCGCAACACTCGGACGTCAGCAACCATCCCAAGGCAGGAGGCATTGATGACGGATACCCCAAAAGCGCGAGCCGTTGGCATCAACCATGTGGCTCTGGAAGTCGGTGATATCGACGAAGCGCTCGCGTTCTACGGTGAGTTTCTGCAGTTCGAACTGCGCGGCAGAAGCGAGACGATGGCGTTTATTGATCTTGGCGACCAGTTCCTCGCAATGGCTCAAGTGGACAGCCAGCCGAAAGATGTTCATCGCCATTTCGGTCTGGTCGTTGATGACAAAGAGGCCGTCGGCCGGAAACTGGCAGAGATGGGTATCGAAATCGTCTCGGACCGGTTCATGGACTTCTATGATCCATGGGGCAACAAGATCGAGGTTGTCGGCTATCAGGGCATCCAATTCACAAAAGCCTCTCATGTTCTAGACGGCATGGGACTGGCCCAGCTCGAAAAGACAGAAAAAGCCATTCAAGAACTCAACGAGAAAGGCATGGGGCCAAACAAATAACCAGCACCTAGGACCATTTCGCCATGTTCGGAGATGGTCCAAAGTCTGCTCGCCTTAGGCGAACCCGCATCGACGGGCCACACCCCCGCCCGCTGACCTCCGGCAAAGGTAGGGATCGGCGGTACCGCTTCTTAGGGCGCGGGTGTGGTGTTTCAGCAAAATCCGAAGGCCTCTATAGCGGCGCACTTGCGGTGCTGAAGCTTGGCACGTTGCGCTTGGACGCCGGCTTCGAGCCGATGCTGGTCCAATTCTTGTCGGCTTTCGAGATATGGCCGGGCACGTTCTTTTCCCAGAATCCGACAACGGCCTTGGTAATGTTCAGATACAGCTTGCCGTCAACAATCCGCCAGAGATGCGGGTTTCCAGGAACTTTGCCGCCCTTGCCGTCATTACCGATCGACGCCCCGTAAGCACAGTGACCATCGTACTGCGGAACATATTTCGCTGGGTCCGCGAGGAACTTTTGTTTGTTTTCTTCTGATGAAAACGCCCAGGTTGCACCGTTGTGTTCAGCCGTAATTGACTTTTTGCCGGCAACGGCCTTGGGCTGGGTCTTACCGACCGCGTTTTGCTTAAGCCCCCAATAGGCCACAACATCATAACCGGACACGGCGAATTTTGTTTTGTCGACATATTGCGGGCCGGCCAAAGCCGAACCGGCAAACGCGACAGCGATGGCAACCGGGGCCAATGATAGAAGTATGCGTTTCATGAGGTTTCGAGCTCCCTATAACGATAGACCACCCCACAAGTACGCCCGTCTCCCAGGATCTCAACTCAAGCTTGGCACAACAGATCGTGTGCGGGCGGTGAGAATCGACAGCGAACACCTTCAGCCGCCGGCCAACCACCTCCGAACCATCTGCGCCGACTGAGCTGATGATTTGTCCATCATAATCATGTGACTGGTACCAGCGAGCCCTGCAGCCGGCAAATCCAGCCAAGTCACGTCTGCACCAGCAGCCTTCAGCGCCTCGGCATTCGCAATCGCCTTTTGTTGCAAGTCCACCCAGAACGGACTTCGGTCAATGTAGTCGCCGAACACATAGAGATAACGCTGGCCTGACAACTGCTTATCCGACAGATCCGGAGAAAAGGCTGATGGCTCAAGCGCAACAACTGCCTGGACTAGGTCGTTGCGTTCACTCGCAACCACGTGCGCGGCATCGCCGCCTTGGCTATGGCAGATCACGATGCAATTGCCGATATGCGCGACGACATCTCGAAAGCCGGCCAGATGCATGCCGCGGGTCGTTGTCCACCGCGGCACGAATTGCCGGCCGAAGGCGTCGAGATAATCGACAGGGAAGTCGCATCCCGGATACGGTGTGCGGGTTGCAAATCCGTCCAATTCGCCAAAGCGAAACCGCGTCCACGCCTCCTCCAGAGGGCGCGAAATGGCGTCTCCTTCGAGCGTGTCCGGCAAAACGGAAAACCCAGCCCGGCCGCGCTCCGGCTGATCGACGACATAGCAGGGATAGCCGAACTCCAGAAAATGGTTGAGCCAGCCCGACCGCGAGTCCGGTGTCGTCTCCCACGAAGCGCCGGTTAGTCCGCCGCCATGCAGAAAGACAATCGGCAGCCGGTCACCATGGTGCTCGGGAATGAAGAACTGCACATAAGCCTGCTCGATCCAGTACACACCGTTTGGGTCCAGCTCCATCTCTGCGGCGGCTGGTGTGTAGCTCAGAAACCGCTTCGGCAAATCGGACGTCTCGACGCGCCGCCCTCCGACGTGAAAACTCCCAAAGTCCTTAAGCCGGTAGGACATGATCAACTCCGCATCCAGAGCTTGTTGCGTTTAGATCGCTTCAGTTTTAGCTGGAACCATCCCACGCTCCCGATTTCGGTTCAACTTGGTCCGTCACCCACGACGCTGTCCCGTCGGGTGCTCACCGCATGCCCTGTGCCCAATGCAATTCGCGTGAAGCCGACATGTGACACCGAAAGATACTAATAGAGATATGCTAGATTACTTGAAGACATCCTGATGCTTTGAGAAGTAAGCACAATAAACGGCATATAGCGTGTTTACGCTCGCAAGTTTTTTGAACGGTCTATTCAAAATGACATCAATTGGCAGAGAGCGGTCCAAGTCACGCTCCGGAATAAAGTCTTTGCTACCTAAGAGGTCATCATCTCCAATAACCTGGTTGCGAACCTTTGGGTTCATATGAAGCATCCAGGCCAGTCGTGAAAATCCTGAGACACCACCGCTTGTCAAACGCGCAATATGAAGCTTGGAACATAAACTGAGCGCAAACAGGTCCGTGAGCATATCCAAATTAAGCTGATGCTTATCTGAATGCGTTATGCCTTGAAACTGATGTATCGCTTCACCGCCCAAATTCGGCGGAATAGACGAGCAAACGACGCGGTCGTCACCAAGAATGTCACGCGCAGCATCAATGACGCTAAAGTTATCACTGCAAATCAGCAACGCGTCGTCTCCTGCCATTGATTTCACGCGATCAAAGAAAGACATGTAATCCGTTTGGATATCGGTATGCCGCACGTGCATACCGACGCGATTGCGGGGCAGTTGGCCAACGCGGCTCATAACGTGCTTCGAGATATCAGGCTGGAACGCGATGCGGGTGAGACAATTCAGAGATAACGCACCACCTCCATATCGCTCGTGCAATACGACATCTTCCTGATAATCGCGCGTAAAATCAAACGTCAGCTGTACGTCGGTCTTCTTGTCAAAAACACCTTCTGGCCCGCGGCACACCGGCACATATTCGCCGAGGACACCTGCAACTTCACGCGGGTAGCAACTTAACGTATTCAACTGATCCAGTGTTTCATCATCCAATTCGCCGATGACCGGGCAAGCACTATGCGTAATACGGAAGTATGTATGCAGCGGCCGCTTCATCCACGACGTCGTTGTATCGATAACCAGGGTTCGCTCAAATTTCTCAGCATATAACCAGCATGCGGCCAACTGGCACAATGTGTCGTTCAATCCGCCCCGAGGCCGACAAAGTACAAATCGCGACATTCGGCTTCTCCGTTAACAGAAGCGATCGGTTCTTATTCTCGGATCTCATATGAGCCGTTCTGAAGGCAGCTGAAACAACAACGTTTCCGGTTGCACAAACGCCATCTCGGCACCTTATCGACACGCAAGCAGATGATCCGTCCGGGTCTCAAATTGAACCCTAAGCGGCTAAGGACCGGCTCACAATTGCATTTAAGCCGAAGGCGCGCGTTCGCCGCACAATCGCGTGTGACGGCCACACTCTCAGCATCCTTTGATCCCTTCGTGTCCCATAAGTTCGTCGCATGGGCGCGCAACCCGCACGCGATCGGAGATGGCGCGGCGCGGCTACTTCTTAGCCGTTACCGCGACGATGGGGCCAACCGGGGCAAAGCTTGGCCGGGACACGCCGGGACCAATCATTTGTGGCGCCGAACCGCCGTCAAGGAACAAGGCGTTGGGTGTTTTGAGCCTTTGCTGGAACAGTTTCGCGAAGTTCCAAAACGTCACGGGGCCATGGGAGATTGCAAAATACACGCGCCGACCATCCGCGCTGACACCAACGCCGTTGCGCGGTTTGCGGTGCTGTGAATTCGCTTTGAAGCGCGGGTGGATCCGCCCAGAGATCACAAGCATCGGCCCCGACTGCGTTGCGTAGTCTGGCCGCCGGTTCCGTTTCAGAAACGCGCGGGTTTCCATAACACCGGCTCGTCCCTTTTCGACAAAGAAGATCCCGTTCGGCAGCATGTGAAAGTTACCGGGCCCGCGCCGGGTGTTTGCGTTCTTCAGTTTCGCACGTGCCTCAACGTGATAGCCGACCGGTGACAGGTCCTCGTGATACATCCCGCCGTTCATTGCGAAAAGAAATCGACGTCCGCCCCCATTTACGTCTCTGCGGAAGGCGTTGAGGGACGCGAAGGGTTTGCCGTTTCCGCGTCGCCAATGCACCGAAATGTCAGCTTTGGCCGGTTCAAAACTGCAAACCGTGTACGCGCTGCCGGCGTAGGACAGCCGCTGACACGGCGTATCCGCGGCCCAAGAGGGCACCGGGCTGATACCAGCGAACATGAACGAACTGATCGCAGCAAAACGAGCGGATTTCATAGGGCTGGCTCGCATGTTCCAATTGAGTCCGGGTTGGCCTTTGCCACAAACGACAAAAGCGCCATCCGAAAACGGATAGCGCTTTGTTGCAGGCCAACTGTGAAGAGGAAATGATCTTGAAACACTCACAGCTCTGTAGACCTGGCGATGACCTACTCTCCCGCGTCTTAGGACGAAGTACCATCGGCGCTGGGGCGTTTCACGGCCGAGTTCGGAATGGGATCGGGTGCAGCCACCCCGCCAAAACCACCAGGTCAACGGAGCTGTGAGAAACGCTGGTCTTCGTATCCGCCCACTCAGAGGACGCCCTCTGCAACACAGCCTGCGATCGCAGGCCGGCTCAAGCGCCGCCCTCGCGGAGGAGCCGTTTCGCGATGAGCGAAACGAACAGCTCCGTGAGCGAAACGATGGGCATTGTCTAATGAGAACAATCAAGCCGATCGAGCTATTAGTACAGGTCAGCTCCACATGTCGCCATGCTTCCACCTCCTGCCTATCAACGTGGTAGTCTTCCACGACTCTCAGGGAGTACTCATCTTGAGGGAGGCTTCCCGCTTAGATGCCTTCAGCGGTTATCCCGTCCGCACATAGCTACCCTGCTGTGCCGCTGGCGCGACAACAGGTCCACCAGAGGTGCGTCCATCCCGGTCCTCTCGTACTAGGGACAGATCCTCTCAATACTCCTACGCCCACGGCAGATAGGGACCGAACTGTCTCACGACGTTCTGAACCCAGCTCACGTACCACTTTAAACGGCGAACAGCCGTACCCTTGGGACCTGCTCCAGCCCCAGGATGTGATGAGCCGACATCGAGGTGCCAAAC
>JBCCOV010000246.1:0-6534 GCA_039039985.1 Pseudomonadota bacterium
CCGGCATTCTGCCAACACCGGCAATCGGCGGCGTCGGGATCATTCCTGACATCGAAAAGACGGCTGACATTGGGCTGAAACAGGACGGCAGCCTGCTAATCGCCATCGGTCGTGAACAAGGCCACCTCGGACAATCGCTATATCAGGCCCATGCCACCGGACATCAGGAGGGCGCGCCACCTCCGGTCGATCTTGCCGAAGAAATCAAGGCGGGAACGCTCGTGCGCGCGCTGATCCGGGAGCAAGCGGTCCGAAGCGTGCATGATGTGTCTGACGGCGGCTTACTGGTCGCAATTGCGGAAATGGCGCTCGCAGGCAACCGCGGGGTCCACCTGTATCCGTACGAAGGGCGCCTGCCGGCGCACGCCATCTGGTTCGGCGAAGACCAAGGGCGCTATGTGGTCGAGGTCGACCCGGAAACAGCGTCTCGCACAGTGGAACGCGCCAAATTGTTGGCATTGCCGGTTCGCATTGTTGCGCGAACCGGCGGCGATACGATCGTGCTGCCCGGCGAAGGGCAGCTGTCGCTGGTCGCGTTGCGAGAGGCGCATGAAGCTTGGTTTCCAGAGCTCATGCAGGACCCAGCGCCTTCAACCGCGCCACCGCAATCACCAGCTTGAAATGAGCCGCCTCAAACCGGGAGCCCACCTATGCCGATGGATGCCACAGAACTCGAACGTCTGATCAAATCCGCGCTGCCGGACGCCGACGTCACCATCAAGGATCTCGCCGGCGACGGAGATCACTACGCAGCCCACGTGGTTTCGGCCGCATTTGCTGGTAAAACTCGCGTCCAACAGCATCAAATGGTTTACGATGCCCTGGGCGGTCGCATGGGCGATGTGTTGCATGCGCTTGCGCTGACAACGGCGGCGAGACCGACATAAGCCATTGAAACACCTTGCGTGCGCCCGCCGACTTGCGCCCATGACAGCGCCCAGTTTCGGTCACCAATCCTCCCGGCTTTGGGGCCAGGCGCATCCCGGCGCAAGTTGACAAGGCGAACAGCTGCCCACATCTTTTTCGAGATCATAAACCCCTCCCGCGACTTTCAATCGCGCGAACCGAGGATGACTGTCATGACCACGACCGACGCACAAAACCCCGGCCAGGACGTCCAAGATTGGATCCGCCGAACCGTGAACAGCCATGACGTCGTTCTGTTCATGAAAGGCACACAGCAATTCCCGCAGTGCGGATTCTCTGCACAGGTTGCGCAGATTATGGCCCTGCTGGACGTCGACGCGAAGGACTTCAACGTCCTTGAGGACATGTCCGTGCGTGAAGGCGTGAAGCAATTCTCGAATTGGCCGACAATCCCGCAGCTCTACATTAAGGGCGAGTTCGTTGGCGGTTGCGACATTGTGCGTGAAATGTACGAGGCTGGCGAGCTTCAGGACCATCTCGCGAAGCAGGGCATCTCATTTAACAAGTCGACCGCGGTCGCGTAGCACACGTCAACCGCTCGGAACTGACCACCGGGTCTGCCCCGCTTTCGCCGCTCCGATTCGTAATAACGGGTCGGAGCTATTCGTTGCTGCGGATCGATGACGACCAAGAACCAAACTGCCGCACGTCTTCTGGGCGGCCGTCGTCAACTGTTGCTTGTGGCCATTCTGGCCGCATGCGCATGTCTGACGGCCGGTATTTCGCAGCCGATCGTTGAACTGCGCCAACTCAACTATTTCACCACCGAACACTCGCTGGTCGAAACGGTTTGGCTGTTGTTTCGAGATCAGCAGTACTTTCTCGGCGGCGTCATTCTCGTCTTTTCGATTCTGCTGCCATTCTTCAAGCTGATCTATCTGGTGCTGCTTTCGGTTTTGCCCCAGGCCAACATCATTCGCTATAGCCGGTACCTAAAAACCCTGGAATGGCTAGGGAAATTTTCGATGCACGATGTCCTCGTGCTCGCGCTGACCATCTTCTTCATACGCCAAGCCAGCGTTTACACCGCTAGCAGCGGCACCGGCGTCTACTTCTTTACCGCAGCCGTCGTCATAATCATGCTGTCGTACAGTTTCTTGCATGCCGAAACCCAACGCACGCTCGATTCGAACCGTCGTGCGCATCCGGCAATGTCGCGGTCAATCGTGCTGACGTCGGCGTTCAGCGTGTTTCTGATTGGTGCAACGGCCTGCTTTATTCTCGGGCTCACGCTGCCGGTTATCAGTTTTACAACCGCCTATGTCTGGACCAGCGATCACTCGATCTTATCGATCATTGAGGCGCTTTATCAGAGTGGCGAGGTCTTTCTCTGCCTGATCCTGCTGATAACGTCCGTCGTATTCCCGTTTCTCAAGCTGTTTTATCTGAATGTTCTGGCAATCCGTCCGGAGCTTTTGCACGGCCGCCGATCCCGCCGGTACATTTCTGCGATGGAGTTTCTGGGCCGCTATTCCATGACCGACGTTATGGTGCTGGCTCTGATGATTTTCTACATGAATTCATCAGGTTACACTGAGGCCACGGTCCTGCCGGGCGCGTACTTTTTCGCCGGCGCCACATTAATGACGATGCTGGCCTACGCTTGGGCCAATACCTTTTCTCAGCCGACAGCCGCTCAGGCCGGTCGCGCGTGAACCCGTGGTGAGTGATGTGGCGCAACAAAAGGTGCGCCACATTGGAATCTCTGCGGATAGAACGTTAGCGGGAATAGAACTCGACCACGAGGTTCGGTTCCATCATCACCGGATAGGGGACATCCGCCAAAGCAGGTATCCGGACGTATCTTGCCGTGAATTTCGCCGCGTCGACGTCAATGTACTCCGGAATGTCACGCTCACCGCTCTTGACGGCCTCCATGACCATCGGGATTTCCCGCGACTTCTGGCGCACTTCAACAACGTCGTCGATCTTACAGCGATAGCTCGGGATGTTGACTTTCCGGCCATTCACCATGACGTGCCCGTGGCTCACGAGCTGCCGGGACGCAAACATTGTTGGAACAAACTTGGCCCGATAGACAACCGCATCAAGGCGGCGTTCGAGCAGGCCGATCAAGTGCTCCGACGTGGACCCTTTCAGGCGTGCCGCCTCAGCATAAAGCCGGCGGAAGTGCCGCTCTGAAATATTTGCGTAGTAGCCTTTGAGCTTTTGCTTCGCGCGCAACTGTTGACCGAAGTCAGACAGTTTGCCACCGCGGCGGTCGCCATGTTGGCCAGGACGCGAACTGCGACGGTTGAGCGGGCTTTTCGGCCTGCCCCAGACGTTTTCACCAAGACGGCGATCAATCTTATGCTTGGCGCGTATGCGCTTTGTCATTCCAGCACTCCAGGATTGTGACTTTGGAGAGCCCCCTCCTCTGTCGCGATCAAAGACCACCAGGGTCAACGACCACCGACCGACAGGCCTGCGCCTCATTTGTCACCAGCAAACGTACTGAATACGCTTGCAGAGAGTGACCTTGGCGCCCGCCACGGGTGCAAAAAGTTAGCGGGCCGCCCAAGCGACCCGCCTAACGTCCGGTTACGCCACGTCGGCGCGCCCGTCAATAACTTACTGTGCGACTTAGACCTGCTTAGCCCTGTTTCTTCGAAGATGCAGATTTCACCTTGGGCTCGGAGTTCAGGTACTCGATGATCAGCTTCTTAACCCTGGTGCGCTCGTCCTTCGAGCACGTCCGCGCCTTGCTCTCCTTTTTGTCGTCGATGACGATCTCTTTGTCGCCGCGCTTCTCGACCAGCTGAATCTTACCAGTCAGCAGCATCACGGTGGTGAGATGCAGCTGATTTATATAGATGATCTGCTGCGGCGTCCATTTCTCGACCTGCTGCGTGCGCCGCATCAGAGACTGGTAATTGGCCACTTGTGCTTCCGGTAGATCACAAATCTGAGCATGGGCCGTGAGGCGTCCGGCCATGATGACTTCGCGTGCCTTCTGAACCGGCACAACCACTTCATCTTTCTTGGTCTTGTCGATCAGGACGCTCGTGCCGTCCGGCTTCGTGAACTTCTGCGGGGTCAACGACCATGCGTAGTTCATGAACGTTTTGACCGCCTTTTCGCTCAACCCCTGCGCCGATGCAGGCATCGATACACTCAGAATCAGGGCAAGCCCAATCGCTGCTGAAGCCCCGCATCGGCATGCTGCCAAAGTGATCCCACCCATGCTTCGTCGCCCCTTTTCTCCAAACAATTGTTAATTGACCGTTTCGCCCATTTGCTGCGCGTGGCCACCGCCGTTATCTGCCGGGTGGTAGCTGCCGAAAATGGGCATGAAGATGGCACTCTATTGACCGGACTGGTGACCGTTTCGCGGACGCCGCGTCAGAGTGACGACAATGCCACGAAGCGTACGAACTTCTTGCGCCGTCAAGTCGGCCCGCAGGAACATTGACCGTAAGTTGCGGACTGTAATCGGTTTTCGCTCCGGCGGTGTGAAAAATCCTCGTGCATCCAACTCCGTTTCAAGATGTTCAAAAAAACGTTCCCGGTCAGACAGTTTCGCCGGCACGTCATGCCCGAGGTTGAGACCCGTGCTTAACCTGCGTTCACGATCTGTTACGCGACCAAGTGTGGCATCCGAACCTGAGCATAACCAAGCATAACCCATAAGCAGGACGGACTGTGCCAAGTTCAGCGATGCGAACTTTCGATTCACAGGAATCATCACAATTGCATTGCAGTCCGCAACCTCATCGCTCTGCAAACCGTTCCGCTCGCGCCCGAACAAGATGCCACACCGCTCACCCCGGACTGTGCGGCGCCGCATCTCGGCCGCCGCCTGCTCTGGCGTTAGAACGGGCTTTCTCAGATCACGCTGGCGTGCGGTCGTTGCCGCAACCCAATGCAAGTCACTGATTGCCTCACCCAGGTTGTCATGGACCCCGGCCCCGTCAACGATGGCAGACGCACCAGACGCCACCGCGCGGGCCTTTTCACTTGGCCAGCCGTCACGAGGCTTGATGATGTGCAGATCATCAAGCCCAAAATTAGCCATGGCCCGCGCCGCCATGCCGATATTCTCAGCAATCTGCGGTTCCATCAGCAAAATCGACGGTGCATCTGAGGCCGCGAATGGCGCGTCCAACAACTCATCCGTCTGCCGCACGCCGTAGCGCACCTTGCGCAGCACACGCCTGGCCCAAAACCAGTATTCCTCCCCCGCCCAATCGCGCGCCAGGTTCTCGAGACTGGCAACGCGATGAGTCGCCTCACCCCGCCCTCCGGCGATCGTCAGGCCGGTTTCCTCAGCCTCAATGCGAGCGAATGAGCGTGCAAAGGCGTCGAGCGAATCGATGCCTTCCTGGTTCCGACGCAAGCGACACCCCGGGCATGTCAAGTGTGCAGATTCGCACTGCCGTTCAGCGCAATAGGTCAGCACATCTTCCAATCGCGCGCGATCCAGGCCACTCGGCGTCGCCGGCTCCAGCACGCTCTCCGGCCCGTCTTCATGCGCTCGATGAACGATTTCCGACAACGCTTGACCGCCAACCGTGGGAGCGCCCGACTTTGCATCGATGAGATTTGGATGATTTGAAATGGTTCGTCTGTCCTCCGGCAGCCGACACGGCACGCACCGCGATGCCGGCGAACACCACTATATCGGGTCGTCACGCGGACCGCGACGCCTGTCCACGGCTGAAGGCTCGCCCAATGTCGAACAACGACATCGCTTGGCCAATCTGCCGGACCGCGATATGTCAGCCTCACTTACCAAACTTCCCACCGGTGGCGCGATGCGCGGCGCGCCGTCCGGTTACACATGGCGATCTTGACGTTCGAGGAACGCCACTGCACGGCCAACGAACCGCGAAGGAGGTGGGCACGCATGTCCAAAATTAAAGTCGAAGGCACCGTTGTCGAGTTGGACGGCGATGAAATGACACGGATCATCTGGCAGTTCATCAAGGACAAGTTGATCCACCCCTACCTCGACGTCAAACTTGAGTACTACGATCTCGGCATTGAGTATCGCGATCAGACTGACGACCAGGTCACGATCGATGCGGCGGAAGCGATCAAGCGGCACGGGGTCGGCGTCAAGTGCGCGACGATCACGCCCGACGAAGACCGCGTCGCAGAATTTGGGCTGAAGCGGATGTACCGCTCGCCAAACGGCACCATCCGCAACATTATCGGCGGTGTCATCTTCCGCGAGCCGATTATCTGCGCCAATGTCCCGCGCCTTGTGCCAGGCTGGACGCAACCCATTGTGATCGGACGCCATGCCTTTGGTGACCAGTATCGTGCCACCGATTTCAAGTTTCCCACGGCCGGCAAGCTGACCATCAAGTTCGAGGGCGCCGACGGTCAGGTCATTGAGCATGAAGTCTTTGATGCGCCCGCAGGCGGCGTCGCGATGGCCATGTACAATCTCGACGAGTCGATCCGCGATTTCGCGCGTGCCTCGATGAACTACGGCCTGAGCCGTGGTTACCCCGTCTACATGTCGACCAAGAATACGATTCTCAAGCAGTACGACGGCCGCTTCAAGGAACTGTTCGAGGAGGTCTTCGAGACGGAGTTCAAGGATAAATTCGCTGCGGCGAACATCACCTATGAGCACCGCCTGATCGACGATATGGTCGC
>JBCCOV010000247.1:0-6462 GCA_039039985.1 Pseudomonadota bacterium
ATCACGTACGCCCCACCCGACAATGATCTTCATGCCGACAGGATAGACGCCCGCCATTAGAGCCCCCGTCACGAAACGCGCCGCAATGGCGCCGGCGCTTCCAGGGGTGAAGATCAGAAGAGTCAGGTTCGCAAGCGCAGCAGTGATGGCGGAAACAGCGAAGATCTGCCGCGGGTCCAGGCGATCGGGCAAGCCGAGGATTGCAAACGCCAGGGCGCCGACGACAAACCCGATCTGGACACCGCTCGACATGGCGGCCTGCCGGGTCGGCGAAATGTCCGTTTCGCGAATCATCTCTGGGAGGATCGCGGCCGTCACGAACCAGAGGCTCATGGCGAAAACCTCCGCAAGCAGCAGCAGAACGACGGACCATGACTTGCCGAGTTTTGGCATTGCGAAGCTTCTCCGGAACCAGATCGACTTGGCCGTCAGCGCGCAGCAATGCGATCGATAGTCGGTGGTGGCGTTGTGTTGTGAATTGCGTCTACGGAGGAAGGTGCAGGATCTGCCGTTACAGCGGAAACTAGTGAGCGTCCCGTTCCGCCCATCCTACGAAGATCTTCTCCAGGGCAACGACGACGTAGTACAGCAAGATGCCGAGAAAGGCGAGCGCAATCAGGACTGCAAACATCAGAGGGTAGTCCGCACTGATTTTGCCGCTGTCGAACAGGTGACCCAGCCCTTTGCCGTGTGGCTCCACAATCTCCATCAGATTGGTTCCGATGAAGGCAAGCGTTACGGAGACCTTCAGCGCCCCAAAAAACTCAGGCAGTGTCTTGGGCAATGCGATTTTGCGGAAGATCGTGAACGGTCCGGCGCCGAGTGCACGAAGAATGTCGCGATACTCCGGCTCAAGCGTCGACAGACCGATCGAGATTGAGACGGCAATTGGAAAGAACGAAATCATGAACGCGATCAGGATCGTGTTCATGTCGTGCCAGCCGACGAACATGAGTGCGAGGATGGGAACGACGGTTGCTTTCGGGATCGCGTTAAACCCGATCAGCAGAGGATACAGCGCCTCTCGCATCGTGCGCGACAGGCCCATGATCGCGCCGAGAAGCGTCCCGACGACAACCGCGAGACCAAGCCCGGCAACGGTCCGCCAAAGGGTCTCCCAGCCATATTGCAGGAACAGCCAGCGGAACTTCCAGAACGCCGGGCCGATGTCGCTCGGCGACGCCATCTTGTAATTCGGCCAGCCATTGAACCAGACCAGCCACTCCCAAAACAACAGAAACACGAGCATGGCCGTCGTTGGTACGATCAAACTGCGGAGGTTGGCCGTCATGACGGATCACCTCCACGTGCCGGCTCCGGAACGGCTCGGCCTTGCGCAATCTCGATCTGGTCGCGCAGGTCTGAAAGCACGTGCGTGATCTCCGGCGTGTAGAGGTCGTGCAGATCACGATCGCGACCAAGTGGTACGGCAACAGACTTCTGAACGGTGGCCGGGCGACCTGACAAAACCACAACCTCGTCGGCGAGGAAGACGGCCTCGCGAAGGTCATGCGTGATCAGCAAGCACGTGAAGGCCTCCTGATGGCGGAGGTCATGCATTGTCTTCCAGAGGTCCTCGCGGGTGAAGGCATCGAGTGCACCGAAGGGCTCGTCGAGGATCAGGACTTCGGGCCGATGAACGAGCGCTCGGCAAAGCGAGGCTCTTTGGCGCATGCCACCGGACAACTCCGACGGCCGCTTCCCCTCGAAACCGCTTAAACCGACAAGGGCCAGAAGTTCTTCGGCTCGAGCAACGCGTTGCGACTGGCTGAGCGTATTCCTCACGATCTCGAGCGGCAACAGGACGTTTTGCAAGATCGTGCGCCATTCCAAAAGGACGGGGTTTTGGAAAGCCATGCCCACCGTCGGGCGTGGGGTTCGAATGACATCGCCAGCCAGCATCACGCGCCCCTCATCGGGAATCATCAGGCCGGCGATCAGACGCGTGAGCGTGGACTTGCCGCAGCCGGACGGCCCAACGACAGCGCAAAATGCGCTTTTCGGGATCGAAATCGAGAGATCATCCAATACCGGCAAAGGACCGGAGGCGGTGCGGTAGGTGTGGGAGACACGCTCCAGGACGATGTGGCTGTCGGCAGTCATCATGCACTTTCGTGGGGGCGAGATCATTTCCGCCTCGGGCGGAAATGATCCAATACGATGTCACGAGCCTGTGACGCCGATCCGCAAACGACCATGTGCGGATCGGATACGATGAGATGCGATGGGCGGCAATCCTGTCGCCCATTCTGATATTGCTCAATTGAGCTTGAGGCTCCCGTCTTTCGGCAGATAGGCGTCCGTGAAGACTTTGGCCGTGTCCGGCGGGCTCTTGAACTTGTAGTTCTCGCCCAGTTGTTTCAGCGCCGCTGCAAAGCGTGCGGAATCAATTCCGCCGAGGCCGTTCGCTTTCGTGTAGTCGGTCACGACGTTGGCATCGATGGCGAGCTTGAGCCGGCGCGTCTCAAGGGCAACGTCGGCGGCCGGGTTCCGCTTCGCGACCATTGCAGCGCCGGCTGCAGGGTCGGCAATGACATCCTTCCAGCCCTTTGCAACCGCGCGGATGAATCCCGTGACGAGCTTAGCGTTGTCCTTCGCAAAGTTCGTATTCACGATAACTGCGTTGCCATACAGGCTGAGGCCGTGGTCCGCCATCAGGATGACCTTGATGTCATCCTCCGAAATGCCGAGCCGGACGAGATTGAGAAAACTCGAGAACGAGAATCCGGTAATGGCGTCGACCTTACCTTCCGCGAGCATTGGTTCGCGAGTCGGAAAGCCGACCGGCTCGACCTTGATTTTCGAAACATCAAGCTTGTTGGCGCTTGCGAACGCCGGGAACTGCGCCCAGGCGCCGTCAGGTGGTGGGGCTCCGAGCGTCTTTCCCATCAGGTCCGACGGTTTCGAAACGCCCTGGGACGCACGCCCGATGACGGCAAACGGTGGCTTGTCATAGACCATCATCACCGCGGTGACCGGCGCACCCGGGTTTTGGTCGAGAAACTTAATCAGGCTGTTGATGTCGGCAAACCCGAACGGAAAGGCGCCAGTGGCAACTTTGGGGATCGCATCGAGCGAGCCCTTGCCCGCAGAAATGCTCACATCGAGGCCCTCGGCCTTGAAGTGGCCGTTGTCAATGGCTGCGAAGTAGGCGGCGCTCGGTCCTTCAAACTTCCAGTCGAGTGCGAAGGACACTTTGGTTTGTGCCGCAGCGGCGCTTGCAAGCGCCACTAGCAGTGCACTGGCGATGAACAGGCGTTTCAGCATTCCAACCTCGATCTCACATAGTAGTGCTGAACCAAACGTCACAAATCGGCAGCATCCATCCGCGGCCGAATTGGGCAAGCTTAAAATTTAGGCAGCAAGAGCTCAACCCGTCACGTCGTGTGCCGCTTGCACGGCTCGTCGTTCGGGCTACGTCCAGTTACGGATCAACCACAGCTTTCTGCGCCTGACCTGCGCCATCACAGATTGCAAGAAGTTGCGCTGCAACGGCCACGGCAATTTCTGCAGGGGCTTTGCCTTGAATTTGCGGTAATCCGATCGGGCAAATCAGACGCTGGATCACGGTCTCTGCAAGGCCGGCTTCGCGCAGACGCTTGCGAAACAATTGGCTCTTGGTGTGGGAACCGATCAGTCCAAGGAAGCCAAATTTGTTGGTGGACAGCACGCTGTGGCAAATGGCCAGATCCATGGCATGGGAGTACGTCATCACGACATGATAGGCATCCGGGGGCGCCATCGCTGCCATGCGCTCGGGCTCTTGCACGACCACCCGTTCGACATTTGGCGGGATGACGGATGGAAAACGTTGCGGACCCGTATCGACCCAACGCACATCGAAATTGAGCCGGCTGACAACGTCAACCAGAGCTCGGCCCACGTGACCGGCGCCGAAAATGTACAGCGGGATAAGTGAGGTGCCGACTTCGGCAACAAAGCCTGCTTGCTCAAGCGTATAAGACTGCCCGGGCTGCAACGATGCGATCGAGAGAGGAGCGCCGGTGTTGAGCGGATGACGGAGCGCGAGGCGTGTGTCCGAGCTCCGGTCGGCCATGCTTTCGATTTGCGACCCGAGTTCGTGAACGTATGCGCGCTCGGACCGGGCGTACCGCTCAAACAGGAGCTGAACCGACCCACCGCAGCACTGCCCGAGATTGGCGCCGAGGGCGTACGTTTGCACATCGCGGCGCCAGAGTTCGTAGTCATCATAGAGTTCGTGTTCTTCGTCCAGCCAGCGCTTCGCTCTTGCAATCGCTTCGAACTCCAGCCGGCCGCCACCAATGGTTCCGATAATCCGATCGCGAAGGACCGCCATCGCAGCGCCGATATCCCGCGGCGCTGAGCCGCGTGCCGAGATGACAGCGACCCGAACGAAGTCTTCGTCAAATTCGCTGCCATGCAACAGCGTTCGCAGTGGGTCCAATCGATCCATAACAGACTGGCCTCAGTGTCCTCCGCGACAGCGCGCCGCGGCCAGCAAGATCCGCTCCGGCGTCGCAGGGGCGTCCAGCTCCGGATAGGTCTGATGCCCGCCAAGCGCGGATATGGCGTCAGATACCGCCATCAAAGCAGAGATACCGAGCATGAGCGGCGGCTCGCCGACCGCCTTCGAACGAAACACAGTCTCTTCGACATTTTCACCGCGCGAGAACAGATTGATCCGCATATCCGGCGCCCGGTCAAACGCGGTCGGGATTTTGTATGTCGATGGGGCATGTGTTGTCAGCCGCCCCGCATCGTCCCAACACAACTCTTCGGTCAGCAGCCAGCCCACGCCCTGCACGTAGCCACCTTCAATCTGTCCAAGGTCGATGGCCGGGTTCAAAGACTGTCCGACGTCGTGGAGAATGTCGACCCGGACAATTCGGCTTTCGCCTGTCAACGTGTCGACGATGGCCTCGGACACGGCCGCGCCGTAGGCGAAATAGAAGAACGGTCGCCCTTGCGCTTCCGACTTGTCCCAGGAGATTTTGGGTGTCGCATAAAACCCTGTTGCAGAGAGCGGGACGCGGGCGAAATAGGCCTTCTGGACGACGTCTGCGAACGATAAGTCGAACTGCTCGGCTGAGACGCGGCCATGGGAGAATGCGATCGATTTCGGGTCGGTTTGGTAGTGCTCGCTGAGAAACTCGACCAGTCTTGTCTTGATGGTGCGTGCAGCATTCTGTGCAGCCATGCCGTTCAAATCGGACCCTGAGGACGCCGCCGTTGCCGACGTATTCGGGACCTTGCCTGTCGTCGTCGCCGTGATCTTGATCGTATCGATGGCGACTTGGAACTCCTCGGCAACGACTTGGGCGACCTTGACGAACAAGCCCTGCCCCATTTCGGTGCCGCCGTGGTTGAGCGTAATCGAGCCATCCGTATAGACGTTCACCAATGCGCCGGCCTGATTGAGGAATGTTTTTGTGAAGGAAATCCCGAACTTGACGGGCGTCAGAGCAATGCCGCGTTTCAGATGGGGATGTTCGCTGTTCCAGGCGCTGATCTTCTGGCGTCGGGCCATGTAGTCTGAACTCTCGACGAGTTCGTCGAAGATGTCCTGAATGATGCAATCGTCGACGCGCATGCCGTAGTGCGTGCGTCTCCGCCGATCGTCAGCTACGGACTTGTGGTCGTAGAAATTCACGCGGCGCACGTCGAGCGGATCGCGCTGAAGTGTTGCTGCGACATGGTCGACCACGCGCTCGATACCCAGCATGCCTTGCGGGCCGCCAAAGCCGCGGAACGCGGTGTTGGATTGTGTGTGCGTCTTGCAGCGATACGTGGTGATCCGCGCGTTGGGCAGGAAATAGCAATTGTCCGCGTGGAACATCGCCCGGTCGCCGATTGGCTCCGATAGGTCCCACGACATGCCACAGCGCATCGCATTGTCGAATGTCAGACCTTGGATCCGCCCATCGTCGTCGAAGCCAACGCGATAATCGATCCGGAAGTCGTGCCGCTTGCCGGTTATCATCATATCGTCGTCGCGGTCGTACACGACTTTCGCCGGCCGCCGAGTGCGTGCGGCGACCAAGGCCGCAACGCAAGCCGGCAGGTTCCCTTGGCTTTCCTTCCCGCCGAACGCGCCGCCCATGCGCCGCACTTCGATGGTCACCGAGTGGTTCGGAATGCCGAGCACGTGGGCCACCTTGTGCTGGATTTCCGACGGGTGCTGCGATGAGGCATAAACGGTCACGTCGTCATCTTCGCCCGGCACAGCCATTGCGGCCTGGCCTTCCAGATAGAAGTGCTCCTGTCCGCCCATGCGGAGGCGGCCAGAGACTTGATGCGGCGCAGCGGTGATCGCCGCCTCCGGATCGCCAATCGTGACCGTTTCCGGCTCGCTCAGGAACGAGCCTGCGTCCATCGCTTCGTCGATGGTGCAAATCGCCGGTAGCTCGCGCACCGTGACAACGGCTTTCTGCGCCGCAGCTCGCGCCGCTTCTCGCGTCTCCGCAGCGACGGCAAAGAGCG
>JBCCOV010000248.1:0-6371 GCA_039039985.1 Pseudomonadota bacterium
GCTAGCTGCCGTTCTATCGCGTATGAATGGGTTCGGACCGATCAAGCATCTATAACACCCGTCCGCCAGACCGCCGCCCTAAAGGACGTAGAGCCCCATGAGCAAGTCGCCGGCCCGCGCCAGGACGTCTGCAAACCTCAAGATCTCTAACGGAGCCAAACGTGCGTCGGCGCCGAGCCCGAAAAAGCCGTCCAAGCGTGCAAAACCGGCTGGCCGCACGACCAAACGCCAGGCGCCTGTCGCGACAACACCCGACACGGGCGTTATTCACGTACAAGGCGCGCGTGAGCACAATCTCAAGAACGTCGATCTGACAATTCCGCGTGACAAGTTGATCGTTTTCACCGGCCTGTCCGGATCCGGAAAATCCTCGTTGGCGTTCGACACGATCTATGCAGAAGGCCAGCGCCGCTACGTCGAAAGCTTATCAGCGTACGCGCGGCAATTCCTCGAAATGATGCAAAAGCCGGATGTGGATCACATCGACGGTCTGTCGCCGGCAATCTCCATCGAACAAAAGACAACCAGCCGGAACCCAAGATCGACGGTCGGCACCGTCACGGAGATTTACGACTACTGCCGGTTGTTGTTCGCCCGCGTCGGCGTTCCGTATTCGCCGGCCACCGGATTGCCGATCGAAAGCCAGACCGTCAGCCAAATGGTCGACCGCATTCTGGAATTGCCCGAAGGCACGCGCCTGTATCTCCTGAGCCCAATCGTCAAGGGGCGCAAAGGCGAATTCAAAAAAGACCTGGCCGAGCTGCAAAAGCGCGGCTTCCAGCGCGTGAAAGTCAACGGTGCGTTTCACGAAATCCCGGACGCGCCTACGCTCAACAAGAAATACAAGCACGACATCGATGTTGTCGTTGACCGTGTTGTGGTGCGCGGTGACGTTGCGAGCCGACTGGCCGACAGCCTTGAGACGGCGTTGGAGCTGTCGGACGGTCTGGCCATTGCAGAGTTTGCAGACAAGCCGCTGGATGCGGCGGCGACCAGGGGTCCGAACCGATCCAAGAACGACACGCATGAGCGGATCGTCTTTTCCGCCCGGTTCGCATGTCCGGTCTCCGGCTTTACGATCGACGAAGTGGAACCGCGCCTGTTTTCGTTCAACGCACCCGCCGGCGCATGCCCGAGTTGCGATGGGCTTGGCACTGAGTTGAAGTTCGAGCCGGACCTGATCGTGCCGGATGGCTCGCTGTCCCTTCGGCAAGGGGCGATCGTGCCCTGGGCGAAGACCGGCGCGACATCCCCCTATTACGAACAGACGCTGCAAGCACTCGGCCGCCATTACAAGTTCAAGATGACGACGCCGTGGAACGAGTTACCGCGAGAGATTCAAAACACCATCCTGTTTGGTTCCGGCTCCGAAGACATTTCGTTTGTCTATGAAGACGGCTTGCGAAAATACAAAACCAAAAAGCCGTTCGAAGGCGTACTCCATAATATTGAGCGGCGTTGGCGGGAAACCGAAAGCCAATGGGTGCGAGAGGAACTCTCACAGTTCCAAGGCAATCATCCATGCGCTGCCTGCGGTGGTTATCGGCTGAAGCCGCAAGCGCTGGCCGTTAAAATCGGCGGCATGCATATTGGCGAAGTTTGCGATCAGTCGATCCGCGCTGCCAATCAGTGGTTTGCGGACATTGAAGAGACGCTCACGGCCAAGCAGCGGGAAATCGCAACGCGGATCCTCAAAGAGATCCGCGAACGCTTGCAGTTTCTCGTCGACGTTGGTTTGGACTATCTCACGTTATCGCGCGCATCCGGGACACTGTCAGGCGGTGAAAGCCAACGCATTCGACTGGCATCACAGATCGGGTCCGGCTTGACGGGTGTCCTTTACGTTCTGGATGAACCGTCGATCGGTCTCCATCAGCGCGATAACGAACGCCTGCTCGGCACGCTCCGCCATCTCCGCGACCTCGGCAATACCGTCATCGTTGTCGAACACGACGAGGATGCGGTGCGCACGGCGGACCATGTCGTCGATATTGGCCCCGGCGCGGGCGTTCACGGTGGCACCATCGTTGCACAAGGCACGCCGGATGACGTGATGGCCACCACGGACAGCCTGACCGGGCAATACTTGGTCGGCGCCCGCCAGGTTCCCATTCCGGACGAACGTCGCCGTGGCAAAGCGGGGCGTCGGTTGACGGTCACCGGCGCGCGCGAGAACAACCTGCAGGACGTGACAGCGTCAATCCCGCTCGGCGTCATGACGTGCGTGACTGGCGTCTCGGGCGGCGGCAAATCGACGTTGCTGATCGACACCATCTATCGTGGCGTTGCACGCCGTCTCAACGGCGCGCGCGCGCAGCCCGGTGCGCATGATGGACTAGACGGCCTTCAGCATCTCGACAAGGTGCTCGATATCGACCAATCGCCGATCGGGCGCACGCCGCGTTCGAACCCAGCAACGTACACCGGTGCGTTCACGCCGATCCGCGAGTGGTTCGCCGGTCTACCCGAAGCAAAGGCGCGAGGTTATCTGCCAGGGCGGTTTTCGTTCAACGTCAAAGGCGGCCGTTGCGAGGCCTGCCAAGGCGACGGTGTGATCAAGATCGAGATGCACTTTTTGCCTGACGTTTATGTCGCGTGCGATCAATGCAAAGGCGCGCGCTATAATCGCGAAACGCTTGAAATCAAATTCCGCGAAAAATCCATCGCCGATGTTTTGGCGATGACGGTGGAAGAAGGCTGCGGATTCTTTTCTGCTGTGCCGGTTATCCGCGACAAACTCGAAACGCTGCGCCGTGTCGGCCTTGGCTATATCCGGATCGGCCAGCAGGCGACAACGCTTTCCGGCGGTGAAGCGCAGCGCGTCAAACTGGCGAAAGAACTCTCGAAACGCGCGACCGGGCGCACACTTTACATTCTCGACGAGCCGACAACCGGCCTGCACTTCCACGACGTCGCGAAACTCCTGGAAGTGCTGCACGAGTTGGTCGATGCCGGAAACACGGTGGTGATTATCGAGCACAATCTCGAAGTCATCAAAACGGCCGACTGGGTGATCGACATGGGCCCCGAAGGCGGCGACGGCGGCGGACAGGTGGTGATCGCCGGCACACCGGAAGAGGTCGCAAAGTGTAAGGCCAGCCATACTGGGCGGTTTTTGAAGGAGGTTTTGGCGCGGGGTTGATGGCATGCCGCACCATGGATCCGGGGGACAAGCCCCGGGGATGACGACTGAGTGCTGCGACGAGCTGAAGACCTGACCAACGCAGTGCCAGCGGCTGGCACGTACGGATGTTGTTGGGTACACCTTTCGCCACCCGAAAGGGTCACCCCGGTGCGTGTCACCGGGGTCCATGGCTCAGCGAGAGCGAGCGGCGGCGCGGCGCAAGTGGATCGTGGCCGAACGCGACATCGCTCGCTTTATACCTGCCAGGCGCTGCTGCTTCCCCTAACGCCTCCTCACCCCGCAATCACCTCAGCCGCCGCGTCCACCGCTGCGACCGTCTGCGCGATGTCGGCGTCGTCGTGGGCCATGGAGATGTAGAACTTGCTTGGAGGTTTGAGGATGCCGTGCTCGCGCAGGACGGCATTGAACCGGGCGGCACGGTCTGGGTCGCCGCGCATCATGCCGCGATAGTCGGTTACGGGCTGATCGGTAAAGACGGCATCGAACATCACCGGCTCACCAACGATCTGAACCGGAATACCGTGACGCGCGCAAGCCGTCCGGATCGCGTCCATGATGGCCGTACCGTTGTGCATGATCCGGTCGTAGCTGCCGGGCCGCTTCAAGATCTCAAGCGTCTTCAGGCCCGCCACGGCGGCAACGGGATTGCCACTGAGCGTCCCGATCTGCATCAGGAACCGGTCGCTACCAACGATTGCTTTATCAAAGTGGGCCATGATGTCCTTGCCGCCGGCAATGGCTGCGAGCGGAAAACCACCGCCGATGACCTTGCCAAGCGTGCAGAGGTCCGGAACGACGCCGTAGGCCTCCTGCGCACCGCCATAGGCCAAGCGGAAGCCGGTGACGACCTCATCGAAAATCAGAACAATGCCCCGCTTGGCCGTTTCCTCGCGGAGCGCGACCAGGAAGCCAGGCTGCGGCGGGATCAGGCGTTGCAGCGGCTCGACAATAACCGCGGCAATCTCGCCGGCGTATTCGTCCATCAGGCGGCGCACGAAATCAGCGTCATTGAACGGCGCCACCAGGACACTGTCGCGTACGTCAGCGCAAATGCCAGCCGAGTCTGGAACGGGCTGCGGAAAGTTCGCCAAATGCTCCGGCGCGAGGCTCATCTGCCCGATGTCCGACATGCCGTGATAGCCGCCCTCGAACTTGATGATCTTCTCGCGGCCAGTGTACGCGCGGGCAAGGCGGATGGCGTACATGTCAGCTTCCGTCCCAGTGGAGACGTAGCGCACCTGCTCGGCGCAGGCGACGGCGTCGCAGATCACTTCGGCGAGTTCGATGCCGTGTGGGTTGCTGGCGAAGAAGGTTGTCCCGTTGGCCAGCTGATCCATGACCACCGCATTCACCTCCGGGTGCGCGTGACCGACCAACATCGGCCCTGAACCGATCAGATAATCAACGTACTCCCGGCCGTCCGTATCCCAGACGCGCCCAGCCAATCCGCGCGCGATGACGACGCCAGGGTCGAAGTTGCCGAAGCCGCCGGCCGGTAGGACGGCCGACGCCCGTTCCGTCATCGGCATTTGCGGTGCTGGGTCGGCGGGTGGGTGCAACATGTCTGATCTCTCGTAGGGCTCCGAAGCAGTATTGCAGCGTCGGAACGTGACGAGACGATTGCAAGCTCAATTTTTGAGCGGCAGCCATCCTTTGCTGTACGGTCCCGCGCCCCTCGAACGTCGCCGTGCTAAATTGGTGAGGTTAGACTCAGCGCCTCGCGGGCGACGCGACACGCCCGGCTGCTACGACCGAACTGTCGGCATTTGCTCTCGACTTGTCGCTCAAGATGCCTTGCAGCGCGATTGACTTGGCGTCGCACAGCGCGCTGCGCTCGTGTAATCCCGCGACCAGCCTTGCGAAGTCCGCCGCGCGCTTTGCGTGTTCCCTTCCGCAGGCCGCGCGCCGCCTTTCCGATGACGCGCCCAGGTTTTCCCCATTTGCGGCTGGCCCTCTCAATCTTGCGTGCGCCGCGCCCGACACGCTTGAGCGCCTTGCGGGTGAGTTTCAGACCGAACTTGGCCTTCTTGGCAACACCCGCCTCCGCCTGGGACGGAGCAATGACTGAAGTCGTGGCGGTTGACGCTATGCAACCCAGCGCAAGACACACGCTCGCGACGAATGTTCTGAAAGTCTGCCGAGGAAACATCCTCGCCGAACCTCACTTGGAAAGTACGCTTGGGAAAGTACGCTTGGGAAAGTACGCTTGGTTCGCAAAGGATTGCAGGCGTGGCTTGAGCGCTGTCTGAACGGCGGGTTCATGCCGCATTCATGGCAAAAGCAAGGCGTTCATTCCCCCATCACAAGCAGAAGCAAATCGGATATAATCCGCTGTCGTCGACCCTATTTCGGAGGCGGACCTATGTCTGAGCGGACCCAACTGGCGCTTGGTTCGAAATCACTTTCAGTGCCGAAGCTAACAAAGCGGCTTATAGAAATCGCGGTGTCGACGGCCCTCACAGCCGTCGCGATGCTGGCCATTCTGACCACGAACAACCTGCTTATTGGGAAGAACGGATGGGAGCGCGGCTACTCGATTTGGATTAACTTCATTCAGCGCTCCGACATTCTCGGCACCGTTATCCTCACCGCCACTGTTACAGTTGCCTTCGTCTACTGGTACCGGGCCCGCGATCGGGGCTAGTCCACACACAGGACACCCCCTCATTTGGTTTGTCGGGATCTGTCCACAGGGTTGCTATTATGATCTTCGGCAAATCTGCCTGTGTCATTTGAAGTGCGCAGAAACACCTTCAATGCTGTTACCGCGTTGAAGGTGGGTTTTTGTTCTTATATTGTTCACTTCAACCTCGACGGACGGCGTGATGGATCTTGAGGCGGAAATTGTTGAGCTGAAGAAGCGTGTCGGTCTGCTGGAGGGCACGGTTGCGTCGCTGTCGGGGCAGCTGCGCAATCTTCAGCCGGAGCTGCTCGCGCTGCGTGAGATCGGCACCGATCGCTTTGACGGGATCGACCTTGCGATCGATAAGATTCAACGACGCATCGAGCGCGTCGACCTACAAGTCTGGAGCCTTAGGGACGATCTTCCGACCCTGATTGCCGACGCCGTGCGCCGCGCCCTCGGGCCAACAACGTGAGAGAGGGAGTCTTTCGTTGCGCTGTTCGCACGCTCGCAGGCTCGCGGCTCGAGCGAGTCTTTCGTTGCGCTGTTCGCACGCTCGCAGGCTCGCGGCTCGAGCGCTGGCTATCCTGTGAGGACGATCCC
>JBCCOV010000249.1:0-6357 GCA_039039985.1 Pseudomonadota bacterium
AAGTACGGCAAACAGACAAACAGCGTCGGCATCACCGTCAAGTCCGATGCTGTCATTCGCGGTCATGACGTGACGATACGAGCGATCGTTGAAAACAAGAGCCTGACGGATGAGATCCCGGTCCAGGTCACGGGCTATTTCCTCGATCTCGGTAGCTTGCTGGGCCAGATACCTGGAGCGATTGTTTCCAACTTCACGGGCATCGACGCGTCTGTTGTCATTCGTGAAGCAACGGCCGTCGTTCGAATTGAAGATGCCATAATCGAGGCAGATCGCGACGTTTCAATTTCGTCCAAAGCTTTGGCATCCGTCGATGTTGAAGCCCTGTCCGTCGGGCGGCAAATCGGCCAAAATACATCCGTGGCGTACGCCGAGAGTGCGGCAACGGCACAAACCATCATATCAGGCTCGCAGATTATGGCAGGTCGCGACGCTTTGATCGAGGCTGTTGGAGACTCGAGTGCGCTGGCTCTTGCGCGCGCGTCGATCAACGTGACACCGGAAACGACACTGCTCGACAACAACAACCAGCCGGTCAACCCGAACTCCGGCAGCGAGGGTGCGTACTCTCTTGCTGCGGCGATCGCGGACGCCAGCTTGACCGTCCACGCTAAAATCGACGCGGACACAGTGATCGTTGCGGACGGGAGTATCAATGTCGTTGCGGACGGCACAACTAAGACCAACCCGGTCGCACACATATCCAACTACGGTATCGCAATAGAGAACACCGATACCAACGACCCGCCAGGCGCGTCGTCCTTTGCGTTCAGCGACGACGAAGCCACCATCGAGGCGATTGTCGACGGAAGCCTGACGGCCACGGCAGTGAACAGCGCCGTTCAGGGTAAACGTTTCGACGCTGACAACATAACTGTCGTAGACGTCGTCACCGATCAAATCTTCATTGAAAACCACGGGTATAAAACGGGCGATGCCGTCACATACAACACCAATTCCGATGTTGACGGCAATGACCCGCTACATCAAGTCGGCGGCCTTGTGAATGGTGAGACCTACTACGTCATAAAAATCGACGAGGACAACATTCAGCTCGCGTTGGAGCCCTATCTCGACTTACAACCAACGTCGATATCGAGCGAGAATCAGACGTTAACGCAGGTTTCGGCGGTATACGCGGCGTTTGACCCCGTGCAGGATGACGGCGAAACACTGCGATTGCCGGGCCATGGTATCGAAACCGGTGACATCGTTCGCTACACATTCGATGGCGACGGCAGCATAAACGGTCTCGAATCTGAACAGCTATATGTTGCTGAGAAGCTAGGCGACGACACGTTCAAATTATATCTCCATGATCCAAGCCAAGACGTGGGAAGCACGTTGGAGGGTGGCCAGCCTGTCGTCCTCAGCGATAGTGACGCGCTTGGTTTGGCCGTGTTTGAAGTCATAAGCGAAACAGGTGAAACGCTTCACGTAACCGCGTCGAACATTGGTCAAATCGATCCGGACAATGAAATTATACAAATAAAGGATCACGGATTTCCAGCGGATCAGGACACCATAGTCACGTATCACCAGCTCACCCAGCAGGATGGCGGCGCCATTGGTGGCCTGGAGGCTGAAGAGCGTTATCTGGTCAATGTCATCGATGAGGATAGCTTCCAGCTTCTGAAACTCTACAATGACGACGCCATTGAATCGCGCAACCTCGCAGACGTCGTCGACATTTCAAGCGCTGACTTCCTCGGTGCGGGCCACGGGTTGACCTATGTCGTGCAGGAGTTGACGCTCGATGCGCGGTCGACGGACGACGGTGGCGATGTCAACGGCCAAGCCAATACCATTGAGCAACAGGACCACGGCCTCGAGACGGGCGACATCCTGATTTACGGCACGGATCCGAATGCGACGACAAGCGATGTCGAAATGCCGTTCTGGGATTTGCTTGATCCGCTGTCGATCAGCTTCAATACCATCGATGCGCAGGAAGACTCAGTTTATCTGCCCGGGCACACGTTCGCGCACGGGGATATAGTTCGCTACACGTTCGATGGTCCAACGCCCATTGATGGCCTTGTCGAAGATCGTTTTTATGTCGTCGTTGACGCCGGAAACGACCGCATTCAGTTGAAGGATTACACTGTCCAAGATCAAGACAGTGGGAAATCTGGATTAGACGTCGCGAATGACGCGTCACGCGATTTGGTTGACCTCGTCGCAAATCAAACACACGGACAGGCGCGTTTCGAGCAGTTCACGAATGACGATAACGATGTCTTTGACATCTCTCAGGACCGCATCGAGGACGTGGCTGTCGCAAACATCGCGGTCGCCGAGATCGATGGCGTCGCGAATAACGAAGTCGCGATTTATGACCACGGACTGGTTGATGGCCAGACGGTGAAACTGGGATATGTCGATCCGGCTGCTGGCATTTCCGGTCTTGAGCATGAGCTCACGTACACGATCAGAGTCATCGACGAAGATACAATCCAATTCCTGACAGCCGATGCGACGGTTGTCGACGTTGCGGCGGTCGCAGGACAGACCGCCATGAATCTAACGTCGGAAGATCCTCACAAGAGAACAACAGTATCTCTCAACGCGGTCGACGAGACCGAAAACACGATCAACTTGCCGGGGCATGATCTCCTGACCGGCGATATTGTCCAGTATCAGTTTGACGGCGCGAACGGCGAAATCGGCGGTTTGGAGAGTGGGCAGGACTACGTTGTCGAACGCGTGGGTGACGACTCGATCCGTCTCAAACTCTACACCGAGGAGGATCGTGCGAACGAGCGCACCGGCATCGAAGTCCTCGCGGACGCGCAGCGGGCGTTGGTTGATCTCACGCATGAAACCGGCACGGGCACGGCGTCGTTCAGTGCGCTTGGCGGCGACGGTTCGCTCCTGCGCGTCGGGGAGGCGCAGATCGGCGCCATCGACGGCGCGGCAGACACCATCACGTTGGAAGGGCACGGGTTCAAGGATGGCCAGACCGTCTTCACCCATTACGCGGAACGCGACCAGGCGGGCGGCGGAATTGACGGCGCGACATCCTACACCGTTCGGCTGATCGATGCGGATACCTTCCAGCTCGTCAATCCGGCAACCGGTGAAGTCGTGGGCCTGTCGTCACGAACGGGCGATGGTCCCGTTGCGCTGAGTTTCGACGTCATCGGCCCTGATACTGTTCAAACAATCACTATCCAGCGATTGAACGATGCCGAGATTGGTGGGCTGGAACATGGCCAGGCTTATTACGTCGTCAAGATTGATGATGATACCTATCGGCTCGTCGTGGACTATGCGGAGACCATCACAACGCAGGCCATCGATCTAACGTCGCAAGGTGTCGGTGACAATCATGAGCTGACATCGAAATATCGCTCGACCGGTATCGGCGTCCACGCAAATCTGGAGTCGGAAAACCGTTTGACCAGCCGGCCTTACAGCGAACCGTTTCACCGCTACGATCTCAAGAATGCCAGATGGGCCGGTGATTACGCACTGACCCTGTTATCGGCCTTTGGAAACACATCAAGCCTCTTGCCGACGAACTTCATCGGTAGTCCGTTGTTTGGTCCGGAGGCACTCGGCGGACAGTTTCGTTTTGTCGGAGGAGTGGGTGTCAATCTGGTCGATCACGACGTTCGGGCCGTTGTAGGAGAGGACCCGGACAGTGCGCCTGTGCTTCGGTCCGGACGTGATGTGGAAATCACATCGTACATCGAGCAAGAGATCTGGTCTTACGTACAGAGCTATTCGTCGAGGAGTCAGGACGGGCTCAATGCCTCGCTGGCCTTCGCAATCGCGCTGTACGACAACAACGCCGAAGCCATTATCGGCTCGACAGCGTCGGTGGATGCAAAGCACGATGTCGTGCACGATGCAAAAGTCAAGTACCCGTTCCTAACGACGCCGCTTGATTTCTTGGAAAGCATCAAAGACGTCCAGGAGCGCGGGCAGAATTCGATCGTACCTTTTCTGGACGCCACATTGGGCGTTTCTACACAGTTGACGAACACGTGGGCACGTGCTGCGGCGAAGACGAAACCGGGCACCGCACCGGATGCGGATACTGTCGCTGGGTCATTCATCATTACGGATTATGAAAACTCCGCCCAGGCGATTGTGCGCGGCGGTGCGCAAATCAATCAAGACCAGGCGTATCGCTCTCACACCCAGTCCGTTTCTGTAAATGCGGAAACGATCATGAAGCAGGTGGAAATTTCTGGAGACGGAAAAATCACGTTGAGCGATTTGCCGTTTGTTTCTAGTACGGTGTCCGCATTTGACGATGCCAGGCCAAACGGAGATCCCGTACCCTTTAGCGTCATCAAGAAGGACATCAAGAACAAATTCTGGAGTGGCGGCATTGTCGATATCTATGCTCGTGGCAGCGACGCCGGCGTCGGAACCGCAATTATGGCAACGACGATCGACAACACGACGCGGGCTGTGATTGAGCCTGACGCACACATACACATCGGGGTAGACGGTGCGCTCGCGATCAACGCCGAAGAGGAGATCATTCGCATTGCGATTGGTCAAGCTGGCGCGTTCAGCCAACGCATGGGCATTGCCGGCGCAGGTGTCGGGTTGGAGCAGAAAAGCACCACGCACGCCGGTTTGATGTCCGACGCCAATGGCGGCGTGACTGTAACGGGCGGTGGCGATGTCTCGGTCACGGCCAGCAATGACAATACGCAGGTGCAGCTCGTTGGTTCCATCGTCCTGTCAGAGGCCACGGGCGTTGGCGCCAGTGTTGTCGTCAACGATGTCGAACGCAATACGGTTGCGTTTGTCGGGGCCGATCGGGCTGACGCAGACAACACGCCGACCGGTGTCGCACGCATGGACATTGGTGATCTCACGGTTGCGGCAGAGAACTCCGGTACGTACGCCCCGTTCGCCATCGCGGGCACTGTGTTCAACGACTGGCCTGGAGCGTCGCCGCCGGCGTCGCCGGCGTCACCGGTCATCACGCTGCACCAGACGCAAAATCCTGTACCGACGATGTTCAATGCGTCAATGCCAGAGTTTGACACCGCAGCGGCAGGTGCGGTTGGCGTTAACATCATCAAGGATACGTCGCAGGCCTATATCAACTTGAGTTCAGCTCAGAGCAACGACGTCGGTCTCGTTAACATCAATGCGCGAAACAGCACAGACGTTGTCTCGCTCGTGGGTGGCGCGGCGATCAACGCACCGTTTACGGCAGCCAATCAGATCTATGCCTCATCCGCGACGACAATGGCAGGCACAGTCGGTTACAACGAGATCAACGCGACCACACAAGCCTACGTAAAGAGCGCGAAGCTCCAGAGTGACGCACTCGAGAATGACCAAGCCGAAGTTCTGATTTCGGCAGAGCGTGACGGGGGGCTGTATGCATTCTCGGTTGCGCCATCGGTCAACACGGGACAGCAGGGCAAAGCCATTGCCGGCTCGGTTGCGGTCAACCGGATGTCCGATAAGACGGAAGCCTATATCGACAGCGCTGATGTCGAGATCGCTGGTGACATTTCGCTTCTCGCAACAAACTCGGCCGATATCTTCGCTCTCACAGGCGGCCTTGCGTTTTCCGGCAATGTCGGCGCTGCCGGTGCCTTCGCGTACAATCAGATCTCCAACACGACCCGCGCCGGCGTCTTTGGTACGGAGGCCCGCACCAAGCTCCTGTCAACAGATGGCGGCCTCAGCGTCCGGTCTTTCAATGACAATGTTATTCGTGCAATCGGTGTTAGTGCCGGTGTCCAAGCCGGTGCGGGCGGCGGCGGTGGCACGCTTGCTGCAGGCACCATCGCGATCAACATCATCTCGACGGACCCGGATGTGATCTCGGATGACACGAGCACACCGGTCGAAGCGATCATCCGCAACGCAGACGTGACAGTTGCCAAGGACGTCACGCTGCTTGCGGCGGACGACTCGGTTCTCCAGGCCTTTGCGGGTGGTGTCGGTATCGGCAACAAGTCCAATGCCTACGGCGCTGCGCTGGGCTGGAATGCGTCCAATGTTCTCACCTACGCAGCCATCGATAACGCCAACATCACGACGTCGGGTGGCGCGGTTGAACTGCATTCGAAGTCGATCGGCGGCGATGACTCAATGGACGGGAAAATCTCGTCCCTGGCAATTGGTGGCGCGGCTGCCAACGGCACGGCGGTTGGCGCCAGCGCGTCGGTCAACACGATTCAGAACCGCATCGCAGCAGAGATTATCGGCGGCTCAGTCGTCGATGCCGGTGGCTCGGTCACGGTCCGCGCGAAAGACGATGCGGACATCAATGCCGTCACGGGCGGCGCAGCGCTTGCGCTTGGCGGCACCGGAGTTGGCGCCGCCGTCGGCTCCAACACGATCTCGAACACGGTCACCGCCCGCATCCAG
>JBCCOV010000250.1:0-6338 GCA_039039985.1 Pseudomonadota bacterium
CTGTTCCTTGCGTGCCGGCGGCGCGAAAGACGACACCGTGACCGATCTCTTGTCCCGGTCCGGCTTTTCCGTGCGACCGTTGACGCCGTCGATGGCGTGCTGTGGCGGCATCGGCGCGTACCCGATTGTTGAGCCGGACCTGGCGCAGCAAATGCGCACGTCGATTGCCGCTGATGTGGCACGCGCCGGGATCGATCTGTTGGCTGTGCATGACGTCGGATGCTTGACACATCTGGCCAATCATTCGCCTGCGCCGGTGGCGCATATTGTCGAATTGCTCGACTGGGCGCACGGCGGGCCGACGCCGCCGGGGTTGCGCGCCTTCAATAAAGCTGTACGTGAGGTCCCAAAGCCGCAACCGCGTGATCGCGCAGATGACGACCCCACGGACGAGTGATAGGGGTGCGTTAAAGAGCGTTGCGGCGTTCACCCGTTGCATTCAGGGCGAATTGTCATGTAACGGGGCCCCACCGTCGATCGTCGTTCGGCGATCTGTGTGGGCCGGTGAAGCGATTCAGCCTATGGCGGACATGATCTAGGCGATTCCGCGAGCGATGGGACAGGCCAAGCCATGGCGAAACAAAAGCGTGCCGCACGGCCAAAAGCGTCGTTGCCGAAAGGCTTCCGCGATGTCGATGCGTCGGAAATCCGGCGCATGGACGCAATGTTGGCCGAGATCCGGGGCGTCTTCGAGACGTACGGGTTTGAGCCACTCGAGACCCCGGCATTCGAGTTTACCGAGGCACTCGGCAAGTTCCTGCCGGACCAGGATCGGCCAAACGCCGGTGTGTTTTCGCTACAAGACGATGATGAGCGGTGGCTGAGCCTCCGATACGATCTCACAGCTCCGCTGGCCCGGCACGTTGCAGAGAACTTTCAGACGATCCCAAAGCCGTTTCGCCGCTATGCGTTTGGCCCGGTGTGGCGCAACGAAAAGCCCGGGCCCGGTCGGTTTCGCCAATTCATGCAGTTTGACGCGGATACGGTCGGGACGGAAAGCGTCGCGGCTGATGCCGAGATCTGCATGCTTGCAGCAGACACATTAGAGCGGCTCGGGATTGCACGCGGCAACTATGTGCTGAAGGTGAACAACCGCAAGGTCCTGGACGGGATCATGCAGGCGATCGGTATCGATCTCGCGGCGGCCGATGACGCGGCGCGCAGGCTGACAATTCTGCGGGCCATGGACAAGCTCGATCGCCTCGGGATCGACGGGGTTCGCGCCCTGCTCGGGGCCGGGCGCATGGATGACAGCGGCGATTTTACCAAGGGCGCTGAGCTCACCGACAATCAAATCGCGCTGATTACCGGATTTCTTGAAGCCGGTCAGGACGATGCGGCCCTGTCGCGTTTGTCCAATC
The DNA here is from genome assembly GCA_039039985.1 of Pseudomonadota bacterium. GTDB lineage: Bacteria > Pseudomonadota > Alphaproteobacteria > Rhizobiales > Hyphomicrobiaceae > JBCBWG01. Next base: position 1,362 of record JBCCOV010000250.1, read on the forward strand.
TGGTCGGTGACATCCCGCTGGGTCGCGAGGGCGTTGATGAGCTTTCGACAATTCGCGATTTGGTTGTGGCCAGTGGCTACGATGTTGATCGCATCACCATTGACCCGTCCGTGGTGCGCGGTCTCGAATACTACACTGGTCCGGTATTCGAGGCTGAGTTGACGTTTGAAAGCCGAAACGAAGACGGCGATGTTGCGCGCTTCGGTTCGGTTGGCGGCGGCGGTCGTTATGACGATCTTGTGGCCCGCTTTACCGGACAACGCGTCCCGGCAACCGGCATATCGATTGGCGTGTCGCGTTTAGCAGCGGCGTTGGCAGCGCTGGATGCCGGCAACACAGCAGCAGTTCCGGGCCCTGTTGTGGTTCTGGTCATGGATCGTGACGAGCTTCCGCGCTATCAGCGCATGGCCGCCGAGCTTCGGAATGCCGGGGTTCGCGCAGAAATGTATGTCGGAACAGCCGGTATGAAAGCGCAAATGAAGTATGCCGATCGCCGGAATGCGCCCTGCGTCGTGATCCAGGGCGGGTCAGAGCGCGACGTTGGAGAAGTGCAAATCAAGGACCTGATCGAAGGCACGCGCCTGTCGAGCGAAATCAAAGACGCAGCCGAATGGAAAGAGGCGCGGCCGGCGCAGTTTTCCGTTGCGGAAGCTGATCTCGTGAGTGCCGTCCAGAACGTGCTTGCGCGGCACGGTTTAGCGCGAAACGGGAGCAGCTAAGCCAGTGACGCCTGAGACCGCCCAACAGTTCCGGGCTCTGGAGCATCAAGCCCACGACCTCATGAACTTCTTTTGCGAGGTTGGTTATGAGGCCGTCGCGCCGTCCGTGATTCAGCCGGCCGATATCTTTCTCGATGTCGTTGGCGAGGACCTGCGCCGGCGGACGTACGTTTTCTCCGACACCGATGGCGCTGAGCTTTGTCTGCGGCCGGATCTCACGGTGCCGACGTGTCGCCTGCACTGGCAACGCTGTACACAAAATGGCTCCAGTACGCTGGCGCGCTACTGTTACAACGGTCCCGCATTCCGGTTTCAGCCGGCCGATGCGAGCACGGCCCATCCGCGCGAGTTCCGCCAGCTCGGCATCGAGCTTTTCGGCGACAAGAACAAGGAGCGGGCGGATATCGAGGTTTTGCACTTGATCGTCGAGGCGCTCCGGCGTGCAGGGCTCAAGCAGTTCCGCATTCGGATCGGCGATCTCGGGATCTTTCAAGACCTGCTGAGCGTGTTGGATCTGCCGGCCCGTTGGCGGGACCGCTTGCGTGCGAGCCTCTGGCGTCCCGATACATTTCGAGACGAATTGCGCCGCCTTGCGACGCAGCCCGATGCCTCAATCGAAGGTTTGCCTGAGGCGCTTGTTGCAGCGCTAAGGGGATGTGATGCGAAGGCTGCCGAGCGCGTCGTAACCGCCTACTTCGACGAAAACGACATCGAGCTGATTGGAACGCGGACCTTGCGCGAGATCGTGGATGCGTTGATGAGCGCCATCGCGGACGCGGAGGCGGATGCCCTTCCTGCGGAGACGGTGCGGCTGATTGAGCTTTACTTCGACGTCAAGGCGCCGGCCCGTGCCGCCGGTGCGCGGTTGGCCGATCTGATGCAAGAAAACGGCGTTGATATCGCGCCGGCATTGGCGCTCTACCAAAAGCGCCTCAAGCTGTTGACTGAGCTCGACATCGATGTTGCGACCGTCGAGTTTTCCGCCGAGTTCGGACGGACGATCCAGTACTATACGGGGTTCGTGTTTGAGGTTCTTGCCGAGCCGCTGGGTGAGCGAAGTCCGGTTGCCGGCGGCGGACGCTACGACAATCTGATGCGGATGGTTGGCGCGAAGGTCGAAGTCCCGGCCGTCGGCGCCATGATCCATACCGAACGGCTTTTGTCCGTGGTTGGTGACGGAGGGCGGCGTGACTGAAACGCTTGTCTTCGCCATCCCGTCGAAAGGACGCCTGATGGACCGCACGCTGGCGGTTCTTGAGCAGGCGGAGCTTTATCTGCAACGTTTCGGGAGTTCTCGCGGGTACCGCGGCGAGATCAAGGGCCTCGAGAACTTGGAAGTCGCTTTCATGTCCGCAGGCGAGATTGCGTCTGCGTTGCGCAGCGGGCGTGCGCATCTTGGCGTGACGGGGGAAGACCTCATGAGGGAGGAGGTCTCGGCGCCGGAAGCGTGCGTTGAGTTCGTGACCAAGCTTGGCTTCGGCCACGCCGACGTGGTTGTCGCCGTCCCGAAATGCTGGCTCGACGTCCGTCGCATGCGGGATTTGGGAGAGGCGGCGATCCAGTTCCGCCGATTGCATGGTCGGCGGATCCGTGTTGCAACCAAGTACATGAATCTGACGCGTGGTTACTTTACGCGGCATGCGATCAGCGACTATCGGCTGGTTGAAAGTCTCGGTGCGACTGAGGGAACGCCGGCAGCCGGGACTGCGGAGGCGATTGTCGACATCACGAGCACTGGCGCGACGTTGACGGCAAATGGCCTGAAGATCCTCGCCGACGGCGTTATTCTGAAGTCACAAGCGAATCTGATCGCGTCGCGAACTGCGCGGTGGGACCCGGAGACGCGCGCGGCACAGAACCAGCTCTTTGCGCGGCTTCAGCTGTAGGCGCGCCAGCCGTCTGTGAGCACGTCGGTGCGACGTGCTTCAAACCGCGTCGGCCAGGACGCATTTGAGAACGCCATAATCGTACCGGCCGTCGAGCGCCTTGAAGGCGGGTTTGAGTTGTCCGCTTTCGAATGTGCCGCACGCCTCGAACGCAGCTCGGATTTCTTCGGCATCGCCAGGTTCAATATCCAAAATCTCATCCGCATCCACCACGCCGGCTTCGATGGCTTCAGCAAAGTGGCCATAGACAGTGGATGCGGACAAGCCGCGGACATCGGCACTCGTGTCCGGCGTCCACTTCGCACCATGAAGGGCCAGGCTGATCTGAACATGCGGCGCAAGCCGGTCGAGTCGTCCCGTCGCATTGTTTGATTGCAATGCCGCGTAACCGATAACGGTTGCCGTCAATACATCACCGTATCGGGTGATCTTTGCGCGCCCGAGGCCGACGATCCCCGTCAGCGCATCCGATGTTGTGGGGCGGCTCGCAGCGATCGCCGCCAAGGTGCGGTCATGGCAAATGACGTAAGGTGGCACGTTGGCTGAACTGGCGAGTTCACGGCGCAGCGCCTTCAACAAGTCGAACAACGCCATATCTTGAGGCGCGACGTTGAGCGCCTTGTCCTTCGCGCGCGATTTCGGTCCGCCACCGCGACGCTTGGTTGGGAGGTCGTGGCGGATCGGGAAGTTCACTTCGCCTTTCAGCAGCGGTCGTGTTGTCGCCGTGAAGCCGAGCGTCTGATATCCCTCGGAGTCGTGTGTGATGAAGCCGCCGGCAAGGAGTTGGCGAAAAACCCGTCGCCAAATCACAGTGTCCGCATCGGCGCCGATTCCGAACACGGACAGGCGGTCGTGTCCGTTCTTGCGAATGCGGGCATCATCGGCGCCGCGCAGCACATCGATCAGATAGGTAACGCCGAACCGCTCCTCCGTGCGGTGGATCGCGGACAGGGCCTTCTGTGCGAGGACCTTGCCGTCAATCATGGCAGGTGGCGTCAGGCACGTATCGCAGTTTCCGCACGGGTTCGGATACGCCTCGTCAAAGTAGGCCAGAAGCGCCTGGCGGCGACAGCCTGCTGTTTCGCAAAGACCGATAAGGGCGTCGAGCTTTTGATACTGGATCGCCTTGAACTGCGGACTGCTCTCGGACTGGTCAATCCAGTTACGCTGTTGGATGAGGTCGTTAAAGCCGTAGGCCATCCAGGCGCTGGCCGGTTCGCCGTCGCGTCCGGCGCGTCCGGTCTCTTGATAATAGGCCTCAATCGACTTTGGCAGATTGAGATGCGCAACGAACCGGACGTCGGGTTTGTCAATGCCCATGCCGAACGCGATTGTTGCGACGATGATCAGTCCGTCTTCTGCAAGGAACCGTTCTTGCGTGCGCCGGCGGACGTCCGGGTCCAGGCCGGCATGATAGGGCAGGGCCTGTCGCCCCTTCTCGGACAGCCAGGCTGCCGTTTCTTCAGCCCGCTTGCGCGAGAGGACATAGACGATGCCGGCGTCGGTCTCGTGTTCGTTTGCAATAAACTGCCAGAGCTGTGTCCGTGCGCCGACGTTGCCGACTTCGGCAATGGTGTAGCGAATGTTCGGCCGGTCGAAACTTGCGACGAATGTTTCCGCGCCTTCGAGGCGGAGGGTCTGGACAATGTCAGCGCGCGTTCGCGCATCGGCGGTTGCCGTCAGCGCCACCCGCGGCACATTGGGAAACCGGGTCGTCAATATGTCGAGCTGACGGTACTCGGGACGGAAGTCGTGCCCCCATTGCGAAACGCAATGGGCTTCATCGATCGCGAACAGCGATAGGGTGCAATCGTCGAGGAGCGCCAGAGTCCGATCCTGCGCGAGGCGTTCGGGTGCGACATAGAGGAGATCGAGATCGCCGGCACGCATGCGACGCTCCACGTCGCGTTGTGTTTCGCGATCGAGTGTGGAGTTCAAGTAGGCGGCTCGGACTCCGACTTGAGCCAGCGCGTCGACCTGATCGTGCATCAGCGCGATCAACGGCGAAATGACAATGCCGATACCGGGACGGACCAGGGCCGGGATCTGATAGCAGAGAGATTTCCCGCCGCCCGTCGGCATGAGCCCGAACGCATCCCGCCCCGCGAGCAGCGTTTCGATAATCGCCGACTGGTGCAGGCGAAACCCCGGATATCCGAACACGGTACGCAAACACTGCTGCGCGTCGTCCATCGTGGCGGTGCGTGCGACCGACGCCGGCTCAAGGCGCGCGTCGGGGCACGAGGCAGCGAAATCGGCGTGGTTCGTAAAGGTCTCGTCCTGCATTGTCATCCTGTGTCGCGGTGAGATCTTACGGCCGGGCCAGACCGCCCATGACATTGCGCCATGACATTGCGCCATGACATTGCGCC
>JBCCOV010000251.1:0-6306 GCA_039039985.1 Pseudomonadota bacterium
CTGACAACCGGACGCCGTTATCCTATCTCACGAAGCCGCTGACGGATTACTTCGGCCGGGCTTTTCGCGAAAGCTGACAAGCCGCATCCAGGCCGTGCGGCTCGTACGTGACGTGACCCGGTTTGGCTTCACGCACGAACGCCGTCATGGTCAGCATGCACTCATGACGTGACCGAGATATCTCTGCGCCATTGGCGCTACGCTTGGTCGTTGTATCGCGAAGCCTGCGGGTCAGAGCTATCGCCAGTGTGTGGTGATCCCGAGGGGCTTGCGCAACAGTCTAGCCGGCTCCTTGGCCGCGCTGAGGAACGGGCGAGGCGCTCAAAGATCGTCTATCGACAAGGTGACATCCGTTCGGTCCGACGGATAGCCGCCTCAGTCACCCTTGCACATACCTGCGTTGTGCCACATCTTGCTGAGCTCACTTTCCGATATCAGGGTATCTTGTTCGAAACTCTTCCAAGCGATGCGAACCTGGATTTGACAGCCAACTCCATCGATTTGGCTATTCGCCTCCCACTGGAACCCACGGGCGACCTCAGCAGTACAAAGCTGATGGATACGCGGTATCGCGTTGTTGCGTCGCCCGACTACCTGGCCAGTAGTGCCGTGCTTGCTTTGCCAGTTGGTTTGCATCACCACAATTGCCTTCGGTTCGTACTTCGAGACTTTCGAACCTGATGGCGGTTCCGGATTGCGACTGAAGACCTGATCGAAGTACGTGTGTCCGGAAACGTAGTCATCGCCAAGGCACTGTCGCTCCGCCGTGCCGTGCTTGACGGACTAGGCCCGGCTTTGCTGGCGGACTGGCTGGTTGAAAGCGATATTTCAGCCGGAGCATTGGTCGATCTGTCCGGACATGGAATGCGGGGCGACCGAATTCGATACCGCGGCGAGGGTCCTTTATCCCTCGCGTAATTACCTGCCACAGAAAGTGCGCGTCACTATCGACTTCCTCCGGGCGGCCTTGAACCCGAATGGTTGAGCCGGTTCGTGGGTTTCGCGCTGCAGCGAAGGTCTGTGAAGCGGGCTGCGAACGCAGCATCGAGATAAGGTGGTCAACGGCAGCAAGGGGCCGACCGTCACCACGCCTAATGCAACGCCTTTTTCAACGTCTGAACTATCCAGCTGATCGCTGCGTCGCTGCTCGCGCGCTTGTGCCATGTGGCCGAGATTTTAAACGGCCTCGGTGTCACCGGCGGATCATGAATTTGCAACTGGAAGTTCTTAGCCTGCGCCTTTGCCAAACGTGCCGGCACCGTGGCGATCAAGTCTGTGCGGGAGACCACATCAAGTGTGGACAGAAAGCTTGTTGTCATCACCGCGGATGTCCGTGAACGCCCTGACTTGCGCAGCGTTTTATCCACAATGCCGCCCGCGGTGCCACCAGGGGCAGTAAGAACGTGTCCTTCCGCGCAATAACGATCCAGATCAATGGCATTGTCGGCTGAGATGCGCGGATGCCGCTCGCGCGAAATAACTTTGAAGGTTTCTTCAAACAACATGACCGTTTCAAGGGATGCTGGTAGCTGTCGGGCAAATCCAAGCCACAGATCAGCATCGTCGCGCTCCAGCGCCTGAATTGCCGCGTCTTTTCCCATGCCCCGAAACTCAAGACGTATGCCGGGCGCCTCTTGGCGGAGTGCCTCGACAACGCCCGACATCAGCGTCACCTCGTAGTCGAGGGCACACACGCGCATGGTGCGGTCCACGGTGGATGGGTCGAACGGGGCTGGATCTACCAGCATCGATCCGGCTGCCTCTATCACCGCCTCGGCGACGTTGGCCAATGCGACGGCGCGTGCGGTTGGCTCGACGCCGTGCGGCCGTCTGATGAAGAGCTCGTCTTCAAAGAGTTCTCGCAATCGCGCGACCGAATGGCTGATGGCAGTCTGGGTGACGCCGAGCGTGTTCGCCACGCTCGAAAGTTTGCGTTGTCTTACCCCCTCGCGCAGCACCAACAGCAACATAAAGTCGAGGCGGCGGACTTGAGTATCACTAAAGTCAGACATGATTCGAATGCATTAGCAATCATATCGCTGCACGTCCATTCCTATTGATGCGACCGGTTACGTGGGTCGTACATGAAGGAGAATGAAGATGAGTACTTCCAAGAAAATACTGATGATCGTCTCAAATCCAGCGGTATCGCCTGTGACGGGTTGGCCTATCGGTTTCTGGTGGGCCGAACTTTCCCATGCCTACGAGGTCTTTGCCGAAGCCGGTTACGATATCCAGATTGCCTCACCAGACGGTGGCAAGTTGGAAGCTGATGGCTATTCCGACCCGGAAGACGAGAGCGGCTATTCGGTTCAAGATACGATCTCTCTCGCCTTCAAGAACGACCCCAATAAAATGAAGTTGATCGCAGACACGCCTGCGCTGTCGGACATCATACCGTCGGACTACGATGCGATGTTTGTTGTTGGCGGGCAGGGGCCAATGGTGACGATGATCGACAATGACCAGGTGCACAGGTTCGTTGCTGACTTCTACGAAAGCGGCAAGGTCACCGCAGCTGTTTGCCACGGCACCTGTATCCTGTTGAAAACGCGGCTTTCAAACGGCGATTTGCTGGTCAAAGGCAAGCGCTGGACAGGGTTCGCGAACTCCGAGGAAGAGTACGCCGAAAACGCGATCGGGCAGAAAATCCAGCCCTTCTGGATTGAGACGGAGGCCCGCAAACTACCTGACACCCAGTTCGAGGTTGCTGGCGCGTTGGAAGAGCATGCCATTCGCGATGGTAACTTGGTCACGGGTCAACAACAGGTCTCAGCGGCCGCTGCAGCACGTGAAGTCATCGCCGCCCTGTCATGACCCACTGGTCCCTCATTCTGGCGGCATTTGTTACGGGCGCGTTCGTACCACTCCAACTGGTCTTTAACGGCCAGTTAGGCGGGGTCACCCGCAGTGCTTTTACGGCATCCTTCATTGTGTTTCTGACCGGATCCCTTGTGCTTGCCATGATTGTGGCAGTGACGCGACCAAACCTACCAAGTATGGCTGAACTGGTGAGCGCGCCACGCACGGTTTGGTTCGGCGGTCTCATCGCGACAGGCTATATCGTAGCCATTGTGATCATCACCCCAAAGCTTGGCGTTGGCCTGACGACGGGTTTGATCCTCGTAGGCCAGCTTTGTATGGCCTTGGCGCTGGATCACTTCGGGGTCTTTGGCAATCCGCAACACACCTTCAGCGTTGGCCGGGCCGTGGGTCTTGCGATGATGGTGGCCGGCATCGTTGCGATCAAGAGCTACTAGGAGAATGCGAATGCCTAACAACGGGAAGACAGTCCTTGTCACCGGTGCGAACAGAGGGCTTGGCGCGGCCATCGCCTCAGTATTCCACGACGCAGGCTGGCACGTGATCGGGACCGCGCGCAATGCTGACGCCTTGTCACCGGAAACCGTCGATACGTCTCATGCGCTTGATCTCTCGGACCCTGCCAGCATGGGTGCCCTAGGTTCAGGACTCGTAGCCAGTAGATAACGAGTGCTGCGAGGGCGATGGCTGACAGAAAGACCTTCGGGCATCTGTCGTATCGTGTTGCGACACGCCGCCAATCCTTCAACCTGCCGAACATGATCTCGATCCGGTTACGTCTTTTGTAGCGGCGTTTGTCGTACTTTACCGGATTCTTCCGTTGCTTCCGGCCAGGGATGCAGGCGCGTATGCCTTTGTCTTTCAACGCTTCCCTGAACCAGTCGGCATCATACCCCCGGTCCCCGAGCAGCCAATCGACACCCGGCAGGCTGCTCAGCAGTGCTCGTGCGCCGATGTAGTCGCTGACCTGACCGGCGGTGACGAACAGGTTAAGTGGACGTCCCCGGCTGTCGCAGATGGCATGCAACTTGGTGTTCATGCCGCCCTTGGTGCGGCCGATCAGGCGTCCACGCACCCTTTTTTGACGCCCAAACTGGTCGCGGTACGGTGGGCCTTCAGGTAGGTGGCGTCGATCATCACGGTCTTCTCTTCACCGTGTTCGGCAGCCAAACCTGCCATTATTTGAGCGAAGATGCCTTCGTCGCTCCAACGCTTCCAGCGGTTATAGAGCGTCTTGTGCGGGCCATAGGCCAACGGGGCGTCGCGCCATCTCAACCCATTGCGATTAATGAAGATAATCCCACTCAAAACACGTCGGTCATCGACGCGGGGTTTGCCGTGGACTTCGGGAAGAAGGGCTCAAGGCGCGCCATCTGCGCGTCCGTAGGCCGGAAAAGATCAGACTGTTCACCGCTCAGTTTTGAGCCGTGAATCACGCCGCTGAACGAAAATCAATGGGTCCTGACCCTAATGATTGCGTCCCTCCGATGCCGTTTTTCGCTGCGGTCGCAAAGTGCGTAAAGCAGTCGTCCGTTCCAAGATAGCCAATAGCAGCTAGGTCCCGCACAGCCGACCCTCGCCGGACCTGTAGCAGTCCTAAAGCAAAGCGGCCACTGGCTTGCCGGAATGTTTGAAGGGGAAGGGGCTGGCTTGTGAAAGTCGAAGTAAGTTGCTTCGATGATGAGAGTGTAGCTAGAAATCATTCAAAAGCATAGGAGCAATCCCAAAGGGTGCGCTTTCAGGACCGGCACGTAGGGCGCTCAGTTTCTTTATGGCCTCCAAAACTCAGTATGCTAATCGTGCTAGCCGCTTCCGTGAAAACGCAAGCTGTCTGCAAATGAGCGCGCTTTAAGAACGGGCTAAACAAGCCGCACGAGACGTTGGAGATCATAAACGCGCGTGACCTGTAGAAGCATCAGGAGGTCGAGAAGTAGAACAAACGCGAGCTTGGCAGGGACATAGGCAGTGATCCCGGCCGAAGTCACTGATCTGCAGTCCTTCATCTAGGGGATTGACGTGCAGTTTTATTCTGCCTCAGTTGGGGGGCGAAGGATGCGTGGCGCAAGTGTCTGCATTACTGATTGTACGGAGTAAGCATCGGGATCGTTCGCAGGCTTCCGGCCCCGAAACACCTGCACTTGTGCGAAGGCCTCATAGCTTCGGGTCGGACGTACACTCACAAATTCTGTTCGTAGCCGACCGAAATGCCTATACCCCAACCGACCGACATGCGAGCCGCCAAAGCCCAACGATGTGCCAGAGAACCGCGTCACGGTTTCCGTGTCCTGATCTGTTATCCGAAACCAGGAGCCGCCAGAATCCCGTGCGACCTCCGCAGCGCGGTAGAGCAGATAGGTCTCAACTGTTTCCCGTTCTGTCAGCGAATTGCCACGGAAGGAGACCATGAACCGGCCTTGTTCGACTTGCTGTGTCTTGAACCCGCGTCCGTCAGCACCCGCAGGCGCGTACGCTGTTGGCTCAGCACACGCGGAAAGAAGGGCGAGAGCCGACGCTGCAACCACGGATTTGAAAAACAGGTCTGTGAGCCAGTTGATGGACATCGCGGCGCCCGAGTCGAGAAAGTTGGATCGTCCCTCAGCCTAGCGCGTTTAAAGCTGGCGTACCAGAGACTTCACGAGTTCGGGAAGTTTCTGACTTTAAGCAGATTGTGGGGGCATCTCCGACAACGGCAGCCCAGCTCCTTTGAATCGTCTCCTTTAAGCCTGGGCACGACGACCACACTTGAAAGCTGGCTGCAATTCAGTGAGGCGCACGCCATGTTTGGAACCATTTTCCGCCGTCACCGACGAGTATTCGCGGTTCTTGCACTTATCTCAATTCTAGCCTCACTTTTCACATATGCCTCGTTTTGGCGGTCATTGTCGGGCTAACCATCTTCAGTGTTACGAATAACTTTGTCAGGTCATACTGCGCTGAGTGAGGTGTTTGCTCCCTCCTGGGGTCAGGACCCATTGATTTCCGCTTAGGGGCGTGATTCACGGTTCGAAAACGAGCGGTGAACAGTCTGATCTTTTCCGGCTTACGGACGCGCAGATGGCGCGCCTTGAGCCCTTCTTCCCGAAGTCCACGGCAAACCTCGCGTTGATGATCGACGTGTGTTGAGCGGCATTATCTTCTTCAATCGCAATGGCTTAAGGTGGCGGGACGCCCCTGCTGCCTATGGGCCGCACAAGACGCCGTACAACCGCTGGAAACGGTGGAGCGACAAGGGCATCTTCGCTCGGATGATGGCCGGTCTGGCCGCCGAACGCGGCGAAAGGAAGACTGTGATGATCGGCGCGGCCTACCTGAAGGCCCACCGAACAGCTACCAGTATGGGCGTGAAAAAGGGGGCGTGGACGCCTGATCGGTCGCACCAAGGGCGGCATGAACACCAAGTTGCCTGCCATCTGCGACAGCCGGGGACGTCCACTCAACCTGTTTATCACCGCCGGTCAGGTCAGCGAATACATCGGCGCACGA
>JBCCOV010000252.1:0-6297 GCA_039039985.1 Pseudomonadota bacterium
AACGGGCGCCGCAGTACGCAAACGTCTGGACAGCAAGAAGCGTCGATCCGGCGTCAAGCAGACCCGCGGCCGCGTGATGCGCGACGATAGCTAGTTTCGCTCACGGCTATTCCTCGCTTCGCTCGGGCCTCCATCGAGATGGCGCGTTCGCCATCTCGACATTTAAAGTGCCCAACTCGGGAACACCCGAGTTGGGGTGGGGGCGGCGCAACGCGCCGGGCCGCGTTCGCGGCCTGGGGGTAGTACGTCATCGGCGACACCCACAGGTGTCATCCCGGTGCTTGTCACCGGGATCCAGGGTGCAGCGGGCTCAGATGTTGGTTGGACGTGCGGACTGTGCCGCTGTCGGGTCTCTTAACTGTCCGCGTTCGTTGAGACGTGGACCCCGGGCACAAGGCCCGGGGTGACCCTTTTGGGAGGTGACGCGGGGCTGTGTTTATCGCTCACGGGCTGTTCCTCGCTTCGCTCGGGCCCTCCGCGGGGGCGGCGCGACGCGCCGGGCCGCGGTCGCGGCCTGAAACAGTGCCTGACGGCTGGCCCGCGCTCAAGTAGCGAGCGCTTGTCGCGAGCGGTAGCGCAAGCAAAGACTCGCGTGCGAACAGCGCAACGAAAGACTCGCGTGCGAACAGCGCTCGTAAAGACCCCTCACGCAGCCTTCGCGACAAGGACATCGCATGGCGCGTCGGCCAGGATGTCAGCGGCAACACTGCCGAGAACCGCATGCGCGACACCGCCGCGTCCGTGCGTTCCAACGGCAATCAGGTCAGGCTTCAGCCGGTCGGCGTTGGCACGAAGGATGCCGCGCACGTCTCCGGCGTCGACCGCTTTACTGAACTCCGGTACGTCGGACTCGCACACTGCTGACACGTCACCGATCATCTTGTCCATGGCGGTGCCAATACGCGTGCGCTCGTCGCGAAGATGCGGCTCTTGCGAATCCCGTCCCAGAAATCCGACGAACGGACGATGCATGGCGTGGACGAAACAGACGTGCCCGTCGCTGACGAGACGCGCGGCGCACGACGCAGCCGCAACCGAATGGGCTGAAAGATCAACCGCCACGATCGCCTTGCGATATGGCCCACTTACGGGGTCCTTCACGACAAGAACCGGTCGGTCGCCATGGCGGATGACGCGTTCCGCCGTGGTACCTTGAAACAGCTCCGGAGCTTTATGTCTGTGAACCCCAAGGACAATAAGGTCGACATCGAGTTCTCGGCTGCGCTCTATGATGTCCTGGTGATCCCAGCCGCGAAGCACCTTGATGTTTGGCTGAACGGATTTTGCAGCATCGATCGATTGCAGCTGTTGTGCGATGGCGTCGTGCGCTGTCTTCTCGATCTGCGATGTGATGGCTTCGAGCCAGGCTTCCTCAACCACGTGCACGACTTCCAACTCGGCACGAAAGGCGCTCGCAAGCGCGACCGCGCGCCGCAGGGCGCGATCGGAACGCTCTGAAAGATCCGTCGCCATGAGAATTCGTTTCAAGGTCGTCTCCCAATTCGTTATGATATCCAGGAAGTTGAAACGCCCGCACGGCGGCCAACGAACTCCTGGCGCCGGGCCGGCGGTTCTGGCGTGTCGTGCAGCAAAGACCACCAAGCGATTAGCGCCGCTTGGAGCCTCACCGAGCAGGTCGTTCTACGTTTGTGTTCCGAACTCTTACGGCCACGCTGCCGCTGCCTTTGGGCAGCGTATACGACGCGCCCGATCGTCCCTGGCCAGCTGTTCTGGTGCCGTCAAATCAGTGATCTGGTCACGCGAGCCGCCAACTTCAAGACTTTTCAAATCGATGGTTTTCCCGATCATGGGGTGTTGCGTGCGGTTGGGCGCGGGACGCCATGAATACGCGGATGAGTGCCACGAGGGCTCTTCGGCCAGTCCCGAAATCCATCGCCGCTATCAGTTATCCAAAATGCCGCCGGAGGCTCGCGTCGCTCACATCAACGATCGCCGCGTGACGCCGAGGGTGGCTTGCGAGGGATTATGTTTACGCACCTTCTTCTTGCGACGGATGGATCGGAACTGGCTGAGGTGGCCGTCGCGCGTGGGCTTCAGCTTGCGCAGGCGTTGCAGGCTGACGTGACCGTTGTTCACGTGACGCCGCCCGTTTCCGTTGTCGTGCCGGCCGAGGCTGGTTTGGCGTTCTCCGAAGCAGCGCACCAGGAGGGAGGCGCAAGAACGGCGGCGCTGATCTTCGAGCGTGTCGAAGCACTGGCGCGCGAACACAGCGTCGCGTGCCGCACTGTTCATGTGACCGGGCGTCGTCCGGCCGACGGCATCATCCAGACAGCCGACGCCAAAGCCTGTGACCTCATCGTCGTCGGCTCGCATGGGCGCCGCGGTCTGAGCCGGCTGACGCTCGGCAGTCAAGCCAACGAGGTGGCTGCGAGAACGTCTGTGCCGGTTCTGATATTCGGGCCACTGGATCGGCCATCATCGGCGACCGGCGCCGGGGGCGCAGGCGAATACGCCCAGTGAATTCCTGCTGCTCAGTAAATTCCTGCTACTCAGTGAATCTCTTTGGAACCTGCAATCGCGGCCTTCAGCTTATCGAAATCAAATCCCGGGGCCTTTGCGGCGTCGAGAATGACCTTTTCGCGCCGCTGCAACATCAGGCAGATCTCCGGGATCTTCTTGACTGCGTCATGCGGCACCATCACAGCGCCGTGCCGGTCGGCATGGACGACATCGTCATGCGACACCGTGAGGCCGTGCACCGTGACTTGGTTCCCGAAGTCAACGACGTGAACATGCGCGTGGCTCGGGCCGACTTTGCCGCCGAGAATCTGGAAACCGCGGGCGCTATCCGTGACATCGCGAAACGAGCCATTGGTGACGCAGCCCAACAGGCCCAGACCTTTGTGAATGTTGGTTTGCACTTCACCCCAGAACGCACCGATCCCAGCACGCGGGTCGAGATCCTGAATGACGGTGATTGCAGGCATCGGCTGCTGCGCAACGTACGCGTAGTAGGCAAGGCGCTTTTCAGCCATAGCCTCGGCGGTCTCTCCGGACGGTTCCGCAGCCCGTATCGTCACCGTACGCGCAAAGCCGACCATTGGCGTCAGGTCCGCATCAAGCGGAACCAGGTGCTCTGTCGTGAAGCCGTGCCCGCGCCGTTCGGGCACGATCAGTTCAAGTGCATTACAAATCGTCGGTGTGTCGAATGCCGCAATGGCTTCGAGATCAGCCCGTGTCAGATCGGCCATAACAATCTCATTCCCTGTCTGTGCGTTCCCTCTCGCGCAGTCTATCGTCGATTGCGGCCGAGATCACCTGACCTGTTGCGAATAGCAGGCGCGCAGCTATGGCCGATGAGACAGAATAGCTCTGGCAGAAGGATGCATGGTACGCATGAGGGACAGCATTTCCGCGTTTGCCGAACATGTCGCCGCGACCAGCTTTGCGCAAATCGACACCACGGCCGTCGCAGCAGCAAAGACCTTTGTTCTCGACACGCTCGGCGTCGGGATCGGCGGGAGCATCGGCCCAAACGCCGCAGCACTGCCCGATATCGTCCAGGCGTTTGGGCGCGGTGATCAGGCACGTGTCTGGGGAACCGGCGAGGCCTTGCCGCTGTCAGCCGCGGCCATGTGCAATACCTACCGCACCCATTGCTCCGAGTTTGACTGCGTCCATGAAGCAGCCGTCGTTCATGTCATGACGATCGTGCTCCCTGCCGCACTGGCAGAGGCGGAGCGCCAAGGCAACGTCGACGGGAAACGCCTGATCGAGGCGGTGATCTTAGGGGTCGACGTGGCCGCCGGTATCGGCCTGGCCACACAGTCCGGCCTCAAGTTCTTTCGTCCCGCGACGGCTGGCACGTTCGGCGGCGTTGCTGCCATCGCAAAGCTACGGAACCTGTCCGCAGACAAGCTCGTCATGGCGTTTTCAGTCGCCTACGGACAACTGTGCGGAACCATGCAGGCGCACGCCGAAGGTTCTAGCCTGCTCGCCATGCAAATCGGTTTTGGCGCGCGAAATGCCGTAGTAGCTGTCACGCTTGCGGAACATGGCATTACAGGACCGGTCAACGTGTTGGACGGTGAATTCGGATACTTCAATCTCTTCGAAAACAACGGCGACGCGACGTCTGTCATTTCACAGCTTGGGAAAGAGTGGTGCATCACGGACGTTGCGCACAAGCCGTTTCCGTCCGGCCGCGCGACGCACGGCATCATTGATGCGTGTCTCACCCTCAAACGCGCTCATGACATCTCCGGCGAGAACATCGCAACTGTCAGCGCGGAGGTGTCGCGGCTTGTCCATCAGCTGGTTGGCCGAGCACCGCGGCAACAGATGGACATCAACTATGCGCGGCTCTGCGCCCGTTATGTCGCGGCCTGTGCGCTGATCGACGGAGACGTCGCGTTCAGCGATTTCAACGATGAGGCTTATCTGCGGCCCGGGCACCGAGCGCTTGCAGACAAGATCGATATGTTATCGGCAGGGCCGGAGACTGACGGTTCGTTGACGCCGGTTTCGGTTGAAATCGTGTTGGCTGATGGCACGCGGCATCGCGAGACGGTAGCATCGGTTTATGGCTGTCCGGGAAACCCGATGACATACGAGGCCCAGTTGGCGAAGTTTCGCCAAAACTGCGCCAACGCGCTGCGACCCGTTCCCATGCACCAGGTGGACGACATGATTGCGACCATCGCGGATCTTGAGACTGCTTCGGACGTATCAAGGCTGATCGACCTATCGATCGCCTAAAGCACGTCCGCTTAAGGCGGGCCGGCTCGGCTCCACTCGGACCACGTCCACCGCGGTCATCCCGGTGCGTGTCACCGGGATCCACGCATCCGCGACTCGGGGCGTCGATTGGACGCGGAGGCCGGGCGAATATCCATCCGTCACATGAGCCGGAGGCCGCTGTACGATGGATCCCGGGCACGGAGGCCCGGGATGACCTCTTTGGGTGGAGAGAGCCGGGTCGGCAAGAAGGTCTGGTGGCGCAAGAAGGTCCGTGCCGGCTGCCATTGGCGTCTGACTCACTTCACCCTCCGCCGTTACCCGTCCTTGAGCACCAGCTCGCGGAAAACGCGATTGGCAGCCTCGACAATATCCGGGTCCATCGCCGTTTCGTCGACCGTTGCGTCTTGCGCCAACGCAATCTCATGCTCAATGAGATTGTCGAGCGCAGCGACGCGCGGCCCGCGGCCCAGCTCCCGAGACTTCGCCTTTTGCTGGAGCAAGTCCTCAATGATATCGCTCGTCTCAGCTGGCAGGTCGACACCGTCTCTCAGGTCCGAGAGTGCCATCGGCAATGGCCCCTTGGCGTTCGAACGCAACCACATCAGGGCTAGCGCCGGCCGCAAGCTATAGAAGTACTTCTTCAGCGCGACTGTCTCTTTGTCTGCGATAAAGCGCCGATACTGCGTCTCGGCCAATCGCAGATAGTGGTATGTCGACGGGCGCTTGTGCGCAGTGCGAAGGCTAAGCCGGGCAAGCGTGGTCATGGCCGGTTTGTTGGCCCGATAAATGATGGGCGAGCGCAGCCATTCCAGAAGGACGGGGTTGGGCTTGATGAGAAGGCGCAGTGCCTTCTTCAAATCCCAGCCGTTGATATCCAGTTCGGCATTAATCGGCAGTTCGATCACATCACGGCGTTTGTCAATCGACAGGTACCAGTCAAGGGGATGCACATAGACAAAGCGCACGTCATAGTCTGAATCTGGAGACGGAAAGCCCCAGGCTCGGCTGCCGGATTCGACGGCGAACAGAATGCGGACGTTGTGGTCGCGTTCGATCTCGTCAAGCTGCGTATTGATTTCGCCACGGACGGCCTTGGGGATGGTTGCTATTGCGGCCGGCATGTCTGCTGTTGCTCCTCTCTGGCCGTCACCACGTCGCACGAGACGCTGTTTCCATTGGGCGCATACGTGGGACGGTTTCGGCCCACCCTAAAAAGATCTAGTCTCGGCACAAGCCACCACTGCCACGTGAGCGACCGCGGGAGGAATCGTAATGGCAAGCGCGCCGCCAATGACGTCTGAGATATTGCCTCCGGGTCTTCGTGCTCACCACGTCGTGAACAACAACGGGCTGGTTATGCATGTTCTGGGGGCCGGCGCCGATGCCTCCGATACGCCTGTGCTCCTGCTTTTGCACGGCTTTCCGGAACTGGCGTATAGCTGGCGCAAGGTGATGGTGCCGCTGGCTGAGGCCGGCTTCCGGGTGATCGCGCCGGACCAGCGCGGATACGGCCGCACCGTTGGGTGGACGAACGCTTTCGACTGTGATCTCGCCGAGTATCGCATTCTCAACCTCGTGCGCGATCAGATCGGCCTG
>JBCCOV010000253.1:0-6240 GCA_039039985.1 Pseudomonadota bacterium
CCTGCTGGCACCTCTTGCGCTCGCAATCGACCAGCCCTGGACGATGGATCTGCCCTCGCTCGAAGTCGTCGCTGCGGTGGTCGGTCTCGCCATTCCGTCGACGGCAATCGCCTATCTGGTGTTCTTCCACATCGCCTCGGTGTCCGGCACCGCCAATGTGATGCTTGTGACGCTCTTGATCCCGGTCAGTGCTGTCGCCCTTGGAACGCTGGTCCTGGACGAAATCCTGCTTCCGCGACACATCTTGGGAGGCTTGATCATCGGTTCGGCCCTGATCGTGATCGATGGCCGCGCCCTCAGCTGGTTCCAGCTCGGACGACGAGCCAGCCGTTGATGCTTTTTGTCCGAGGACTGTCGTGATAGGACGCGCATGTGCGCGCGATTGTGATGTGCGCCGCGACGTGGAACCATTCCTCGCTGCTTGTTGATCGTCATCGGAGGCCGCCATGGCCGACACCGTTGCTGCGCCTGCCCGTCAAAACGTGCCTCGGGCGATGTTGTGGATGCTCGTGGCGTTGGCCTCGTTTTCCACTGTGGCCGTTGCCGGCCGGGAAGCGGCATCAGCGATGGCGGCTGCGTTCAATCGCGACACGGCGTTGATGAGCGATACGCTCCAGCTCATGTTGATCCGCAGCGTTGTTGGACTGATTTGCGTGACGATTGCGATATCCTTCACCCAGCGGGGTTTCGGCCTTCTGTCCCCCAGGCATCTCCCGTTCCACGGGTTGCGCAATGTGGTGCATTTCGGCGCGCAGTTCAGTTGGTTGCACGCGCTGACACTGATCCCGCTTGCCCAGTTGTTTGCCATCGAGTTCACGACGCCGCTCTGGGTTGCGGCATTGGCGCCGTTGTTTCTGAAGGAGCGCCTGACGCTGACGCGCATGCTCGCGGCAGGCCTCGGTTTTGTCGGCGTTTTGACGATCGTCCAGCCCGGAATAAGCGGTATCGGCCTCGGAAGCCTGCTGGCATTGCTCGCAGCGCTTGGGTTCGCCAGCTCAATGATCGTGACCAAGACCCTGACCCGGCACGAGACCGCGCTTGCGATCCTGTTTCATATGTCGTGGATGCAAACCATCATGGCCGGCGTTCTGGCGGCACCCTGGTTGGCGCTCCCCGATCCGACCTTCTTGTTCTGGGCCGTGATTGTCGGATTTTGTGGTTTGACCGCGCACTATGGGCTGGCGCGTGCGTTTGCGGAGGCGGACGCCATGATCGTGGCGCCGATGGACTTTGTCCGGCTACCGTTGATCGGTGTCGTTGGTGCTGTTCTCTACGGTGAGACGATTGAGATGGCCGTCTTGATCGGGGGCATCATCGTGGTGTGCGGCAACATCATCAATCTGCTCGGCGAACGGCGCCGCGCGCGCTGATCCGCTTTATCGGCAACGCTACGACGGCGCGCGCGCCAGATCGGTCTCACCGGGCTGACCAACCGGTCGGGCCGGCCAAAATCCGCGATAGACCGCAATGGCAGCGGGTAGAATGACCAGCTGGCCGACCAGGGACGCCGACAGGCACACGGCGGTCAGCAACCCGAACTGCCGCAATGATGGCAAGTCGGACAACACCGTGACCCCAAGCCCCAGCGCCAAGACGATCGTCGTCAGAACAACGGCCGGGCCGATGTGCTGCATTGTTGCTCGGAGAACAACCCGCACGTTTTGATTGCGCAACTCGGGCCGGCCTTCTTCGATCAGAAAGCGATTGATGAAGTGGATGGTCGAGTCGATTGCCAACGCGAACGCGACGGTGATTGCGATAATCGACGCGAATTGAAGCCCCGTGCCACCCAGCCAAAGAAGCGTGCCGGTTGCGTAAATCGGAAACAGCGACGGCAGGATGCTTGTGACGCCCGCGAGCATGGAGCGCAGCGCAATGCCAAGAAAGATGAAGATCACGAACATGTCGCCCAGCAGCCCCCAGTTGAGCTCGCCGATCAGTTTGGCGGAGTTGCGGGCGGCAATCGCTGGCAGACCCGTTACGGAGATTTCGTAATCCGGGTTGGCCCGCCGCACAGGCTCGAGTGCATTGTCAATGGTTTCGACAACCGGCAGGATCTCACTCGCGTCGATGTCGGGCAGCCGCCCTGTTACGAGAACGGCCTTGCCGTCCTCGGCAACGAACCGGCGCACAAGATGGGTCGGTAAGATGCCGACGTATTTCTTCATGGTCTCGGCGTCGGCTTCGCCGGCTTCTTCAAGCCAACGCCGCAGGCTCTCAAGCGACCAGACATTACCGAGGCCCGCAGTCTTCTCAAGGACCGCATGAGCAGCGCCAATGACCGCGATGGACTTCTCGTCGAACAGCGACTGGTCGCCCCGCCATTCAATCATGACGTGGACGGGATTGGCACCGGTCAGCTTTTTGTCGAGCCGGTCCGTCGCAGCCAGGGCCTGCTCCTTATCCGGCACCTGGTCTGCCAATCTGTACTGCGGCTCCAACGTTGCATAGGCAGCGCCAGTTATCAGCACGGCGGCAACGCCCACTCCGAGCCAAACAGCCGGTCTCGCTGAGACCGTATCGACAATGCCGATGGTGGCCCTTTGAACGGCGCCGATTCCCGTGTCGTCTTCGCGCTGGTCGGGGTCAGCCGTGCCCTGCTCTTCCCACCGGAGCGCGAAGTACGCCAACGTCGGTACGACCACGGCGACGGCAAGATAGGAGATCGCGACGGCGAGGATCGCGGCCTGGCCGAACGTCCGAATCAGTGCCGATTCCGCAAGAGAGAACGACAGCAGCGCCAATGAGGCGTTCATCGCGGTCAGAAGACAGGCTGGCGCGACCTCTCGGACCGCATTCTTGGCGGCGCTCAGACGATCATCGCCGCGGCGGATATCGCGGCGGATCGCCATCACCAAATGCATGGAGTCTGAAAACCCGGACACCAGGATAAGCGGCGTCAGCACGTTGATGAACAGATTGAGCCGATAATCCAGCCCACCGATGACGCCGAGCGTCCAGAGGATCCCGACCGTCGGGCCAGCAACAGCCAGCAGCGTCAGCGACAGCTTGCGAAAGAAGAACAGCGCCACGGCCAGCCCAAGCAACAGGCCAAGGCCGTTGTAAATGATGCGATCGCGCGAAACCGCATTGCGGATCTCGCGCTGCATAACCGGTGCGCCCGTGAGTTTGACGGTAAGGTCTGAACCCTCCAGCATCTTCTGGAGCGTCGTTTCGATCGTACCAATAACGGCGTCCGTGCCCTGTTCCCGGACGATTTCGCGATCCAGCGCCATCACGATCAAAGCGAGACGCCCGTCCTCAGACAGGAACTTGCCTTTGACGATTTCGTTCTCACGCAGATTCTTGATGATTGCATCGTACGCCGCCCCCGTTGGCAGAGCGTCCGGTACAATTGGGGCCGCATATCCCGAAGCATCGGGACGACCGCGCGCAGAAAGCATCGACACCAAGCCGTCGACACCGTCGGTTAGTTGAAGCTCGATGACGGCTTCCGTCAGGGCCAGAATGCCCTTTCGCGACAGAAGATTGTCCCCTTCCACAACGGCCAGAACATCGAATTCGCTGGATGGAAAGCGGCGGTCAATCGCCTCGTACTGGCGGAATTCCTTTGTATTGGTCCGAAACAACTCCGACAGCGAGTCATCAACTTGCAGCCGCGAGACGCCGAGAACGGCCAGCACGGAAATCAGCGCAATGATCGCCAGGGACACACGCGGGGCGGCTAACGCGATCAAGCCCAAGCGTTCCAGTCCGAATGTGAGTCGGAAACGGCGGGTCTCGGTCTCGTCGTGCATTGGTCCTTCACAAGTTCTGCGACCACAAGTTCTGCGACTCAGGCGGGAGCGCGCGTGACCTTGCCCGTATCGCGATCAGCATACAAGTTCTATGCTCGAAAGTTAAAAAGGTATCGGAGTTTCAGAACTGTAGCCATAATGCTGCTGGTGCACCTGGACGTTTCTCGGCGCAAAATCAATCCCGAATGTGGATCGTATTGATGGCGGATAGAGTGGTCGACGCGCGACATTTGAGCTGTCCACTGCCGACACTGAAGGTAAAACAGGCGCTTCGCAGCATGGATTCCGGCGATACTGTGGAGGTTCACGCAACGGATCCCCGTACTTTGGACGAGTTGAAGGCGTTCGCGGCCGCCCGCGATCATGAGATTCTCTCACACGCGGTCACCGACGGCGTCCTCGTCCTGGTTCTCAAAAAAGGCACACCACCTGCCTAAAGACCACCGGACCATGAGACATCGACAGGGATCGACATGCGTAATGTGCTCAATTTGTTCATCCACCCGTTGAGGGCGTGGCTTTTCGTTTTGGCGCTTGGGCTGGGTTGGGTTGGTCCGGCGATCGCAGACGTCCTGCAGGCGCCTGGAAGCCGGGTTCGGCTCGATCTGCCCGACGGGTTCGCGCCGGCAAAACGCTTTACGGGCTTTGAGCATACCTCAGGCGCTTCGGTTGTTATTCTGGAAGCACCGGGGTTTGCGTATGCGAAAATGGCACCGGGCCTCACGGCGTCAAACCTGAAGACGCGTGGCGTGGTGGATGTGACCGCCATGAACCTCAAACGCGGTGACACGCATGTCGCGCTGGAAGGACTCCAGCAAACTCCGCTCGGTACGTTCCAGAAGCTGATCTTGCTCGTCAGCACAGACGCCGCGACCGCACTCATCTCAGCGAACCTGCCGGTTCCGGCGGGTGCCAAGGTGTCTCCCCTGGCGGACGGCGTACGTCGCGCTTTCGCCTCGGCGGAGATCGCTGCGAAGCCCGCGGAAAACAAGCTGGCATTTCAGATCAGCTATGTCGGTCCGTTCAAGCGGGTTGAGGGTTTTGTCGGAGCCGGTGCGATTTTCAATGCTTCTGGGACGTTGCCCCGCACGAAACTGAAGACGGCAAGCACCTCGTTCATTGCCAGTCAGTCTTACGACCGCAGCGTGACGCGCGTCGATGATGCCCTGGTTGAGCGTATGGTCAAAAGCCTCGGTCGCGGCCACACGGATCTGACCTTCGCCAAGGGTGAACCCGTGACAATTGATGGCTTGAATGGCCAGATTCATCGCATTTCCGCGGTTTGGACGCAGTCCGGCGAGAAGATCGAAATGTTGCATGTCGTCCTGTTTGATCCGGCCGGCGGCTATTTTCGGATGGTCGGCACAACGCCAGCCACGGACGGGGCGCGCATCATGCCGGAATTCCGCAAAATGGCTGAAAGTTTCAAGCGGGCGCGCTGATCTGGGCTTGACAACCGGCAGCCTCGGCAGCGATACGCTCCGACCTCTTACGGGCGGTTAGCTCAGCGGTAGAGCACACGCTTCACACGCGTGGGGTCACTGGTTCAATCCCAGTACCGCCCACCATTCTACCCATCGCAGAGATGTGGGCAGGATCGGTGTCAGCCCGGTGCCCTCCCCTTGGAACAGCACCCGGGCTCACACGGTGCCTCGCCCGACACGTCGCGCGGGTGCGTCGCCAGCGATGCACAGCACCCGATCAGCGCCTCAGCCAGCCGCCGTCGCGCGCGTTGCACGCGTGACTTGGCACCCGGCACCGACACGGACCACATGGCTGCCAGGTCAGCAAACGACAGCCCGTCTAAGTCCTTCAGCCGAACCGCGTCGGAGTCAGCGGGCCTGAGAAGGTGGAGCATGGGTGCGATGCAGTCTGCGAAACTCAGCAGCGGATCTATGGGGTCGTGGCCGGCCGGAACGTTTGCGGCTTCCGCCCAGTCGTCTTCGGGTGCGCGGCGCTGGGCGCCACGCAGTTGGTCGATTGCCGCATTGGCCGCAATTTGCTTCAGCCATGCATCGAACCGGTCCGGCTGTTCCAGCATATGGATGCGCCGCAACGCCCGCTCGATGGCGGACTGAACGACGTCGTCCACGTCATCAATTGCAACGCCGCGCCGTCTGACAACGGCCCGCAGTCCGTCAACGGCATCGGCCCAGCGCGCATCCGGGATCACATTCATTGGCAGCATCCAGGGGCACAGCAGGCCGCCGGCTCCGGCGCCTGTTTGAAGAACCGATCAATAGTCTCGATATCACCATCGACACTGCTTGCCTTGTGCACGGCCGTCCCAGCTGCTGCGTCAGCTTCCGTCGCGGCCCGCAGGATCCGATCGACGAACAACGCGACCGGCGGCGACGTATGCATCGCGCCGCGCCACGCCCAGACCCGGCAGTCCATTCCGTCTGAACAGTTGCATAGATCTCCGCACTCCTGACACGGCGACTGATGCCGTTCCGGTTGGATATCGCGGCCGTTGATGCGC
>JBCCOV010000254.1:0-6155 GCA_039039985.1 Pseudomonadota bacterium
CCAGGCGATGTCATCTTCAAAACCGAGCAAACAGATCTCAAGCAGCGTCGTTTCGCAGAGCGCGTGGCAACGGCTTGCTGCGTATCTCGTGACCGCTCACTAGAACGGATATGGGCTTTGACTGAGAGCTACTACAGTGTGGCGGAGACGTGCCTAAATCACTCTCCTATCGGCAGACTGCTATTCCCCAGCTGGAGAAAAGAGCGCCTTCAACAAGAGTCCACGCGTCGCGAGCGTTCGATAGTTGGTCAGGATGGTTGTATAT
This sequence comes from Pseudomonadota bacterium, assembly GCA_039039985.1. Classification (GTDB taxonomy): domain Bacteria; phylum Pseudomonadota; class Alphaproteobacteria; order Rhizobiales; family Hyphomicrobiaceae; genus JBCBWG01. The sequence continues at coordinate 266 of JBCCOV010000254.1, forward strand.
CGGTTGGCGGATCGTTCGGTTTGCGCTGAAAACAGGTCGGCCTGTCCGTCAAGCACTTCAAACAACGTCCGCTCGCCGCCCTTGAACTGCTCGATATAGAGCTCAAGCACCTTGCTGGCCGCTGCGACCCGCTCGTTCAACGATGAAGATTTGTTGCGACCCGTGTCATTGTTGCGAAGATTGTTACGGATGTCTTCCTCGACTTCCTTGCGGGTCCGGCGGAGGCGTTGCTCGGCCTCGATCAAACGGGAATTAATCTGGTTGATGCTCGCGCGATTGAGGCCGCCATCGTAAAGCGTATGTCGAAAACGGAGCATTGCTCGCGCGTCCTGGGATTCACCACTATTGCCGCCGACATTGTTGCGAAGGTTTGCATCCAGCTCCACGCCGACCGTCGGTCGCCCTCCAGCGCGGAGGGTTTGAAGCTGTTTTTCAAACGCCTCAATCTCGGCACGTATGGCTTTAACCTCTGGATTGTCCTCCACAGCGACAGGGAGCCGATCAACGCTGGCTGGGGCATTGCCGAGCCTTGGAATTTCAGAAAGCTTTGACGGGCGGAGTTCGGTAAGCCGAACAAAGGCTTCGATCGTGTTTTCGCGCTGCGACTTCAGATCAATCAGGATCGTGCGCGCCTGCTCGAGACGCGACATGGCGCGTTCGACATCGGCGACTGTTGCATTCCCTTCTTCCTCGCTGGCTTCCACCAATCGAGCGATCTGTTCGTGCGTCTCTACATTTTGGATGGCAAATCCGATTTGCTCATCGACGGATAGGATTTGCGCGTAAACCTCCGCGACCTCTAACGTCACATCATTGGCGGCGCGTTCCAGGCGTCTCTCAGCCGCCGAAAAAAGGTCTCGTTGACGGTCCACCTCAAGCCTACGTGCACCAAAGTCAAAAAGCGGCTGCCGGACCGAGATGGCGGCCTCCTGCCGATTTACCCCTTGTGTGGAGCTGTCTTCATTGTAGGTGTTCTCGAGGCCGACACCCGTCGAAACCGTGATTAGAGGTCGCTGCGCTGCGCGCGCGACATCGATCCCGAAGCGGGCATTGTCTAATCGCGCAGCTGCAATGCCCATATCTGGATTGGTCTCAAGCGTATGCTCGACCACTTCGCGCAAACTCATCCAGCCGCTTGAGAGTGCGACGTTTTCAGTGGCGGGTGATGGAGCGACCGAGGAGGATACAGGCGCCTGCGTTTGATCGCTGACTGTAGAGATAGTCTCATCAAAGTGTGCTGCAGATGATCCGATGCTTGAGAGCTGACTTGCAATGACCACATCGTCAATCTCTTGCGGCGCTTGTTCTTGAATGGCGACAGGACTGAGGCATTTGTTGCCAATCCATGATGCGCACGACGTTGCCTGGCGCGTCGCCGTATGGCCGCAACCCGCCAACAAAAGGCAAACGGCAGAGACGGCAAGCTTTTGAGTAAAGGGCAACTCTGAGCGCACACTGAATATCCCGAACGCATGCGCTACCGGCGCAGGCACGCAACTAATGCGCGCATAACACCTTATTAAGCTTAATACGCCGTTACCTTCACGGGACCGATCTTAAACGTTCCGTGAACCATCATTGTACCAATTTATTACGCATTCAAAATGAAGCAGCCTTAATCGGGACGTACAGGGCCAAATTCGTACTTTTTTAGGACTCCAATGACAGCGTGCGCTGTGGTGCCCGTGTATTTGGCACTTCGTGTTTGTTTTGTTGCGTATGCGTATCGATGACTGAAACTCTCTCCCCTAACGCTGATGCGTTGGCGACTGAAGATGCTCCGACGGTAGAAGACCCTGCGGAAGAGGTCTCACCCGAAGAAGCAGATCCAATCACTACCGGACAGATCGCGGTTGACGGCGAAGCCGACGATGATAATGCGGCGCGGCAAGCTGCCGGCGCGAGCGGTACGTCGGAAGACGACGGCGAAGGCGGCAAAATCGGCAAGCCTGACGCCGGTGAGACCGTTGTCATTGAACTTACACCTGGAGAGCAGGTCGAATTTGGCTTTTCGCTCGATGACGTCGAGATCGCCATCTCCGACATTGATATCATCGTCCAGTTCCCCGATGGCGCAAAGATCGTCCTGCCGGGAATGGCTGTTGAGATCGCATCAAACTCGATCGATACGATTTCCTTCTCCGACGGTGTTTTCCAATCGCAAGATGTTCTAGCCCAAGTCGGTCGTTTTGTTGCGTCTGATACGCCGGTTGATCTGATCTTCTCATCCTCGGCACCCGTGGAAGATGCCACTGGAGCGGGTCCCGCCGAGCTCGATACGACGGAAGCGGAAGCAACAGGTGGTGCGGAAGCGGAATCCGAGCCAACCGACGTGGTGGCCGAACAAACGGTTGAAACCCCGCAAGCGGTTGAGGTCTCAGAGAATGACGCTGAGTTCGAAACGACCGCGATCGACGATACGATTAGCCCCCCGCCGGATCCGTTTGATGGGGTGGGTCCATCGGATGCCCCCCCGGCCCCCGTCGTTGAGGAGAACCCGGCAACGTCCGTTAACGACTTCGAGGTGCCGGTCCCTGAGATTTCAGTCCGACTGCTCGGCGTGGCAGGGCAAGAAACGGCAACGCTGAGCGATGGCCGGAATGAAATTCGCGGTGCAACTGCGATAGAAGCGGCAGAGACCGACGATAGTTTTGCGGTTCAATACACACCCGAAACGATTGCGGGCACGGGGACAGCTGACGTCATTTATGCTGATGATCCGAGGCTGGCGCCAGAGGGAACAAGCGTTCGTCTGTTGGAAATCGACGCGGTCATGCCAGATGCGGCTTGGGCCGTTACTGGCGCAACGATCTCTGGTCTTCCCGCAGGGTTTGCAGTCGTTGACGCCCAGCAAAATGTTGATGGCTATGTCGTAACGCCAGAGGCTGATAATCCGAACAAGCTGTTCGTCCCGCTTCGGTATGCGCTTCCCGATTCCGACACTGTCCCTGACGATAACGACTTTCTTGGCGAGTTTACCGTCACGATAAACTACGACGTTTCAAACTCGACCATAAACGCTGACGCGCAGACTTCTGCGACTGCCCGCTTCGCCATTCGCAATGTAACCTCCGAAGAGGACACGCAGTTTACGGATGGAAACGGCGACCCCGTTTACATCGTGTCTGCACCCCCAGTCGGAAACATCATTGACGCTGGCGGGGGTGACGACCTCGTATTCGCTGGAGCAGGCTTTGATACAATCGACGGCGGAAGTGGAAATGACCGACTGTCGTTTGCTCAATCATCCGAAGGGGTAACTGCGGATTTATCGACCGGATCCGGTTCCGGTGGATATGCATCCGGCGATATCTTTCGCGGATTCGAGAACCTTGCCGGATCACGCCACAATGACAGCCTGTTCGGTGACGATCGAAATAACTGGCTCGAAGGTGGCGCTGGCGCTGACATCATCGATGGTCGAGGCGGAATTGATACGCTCGACTTCTCAACAGCCTCCGGCGGCGTTGCACTGAACCTCCGCCAAGGGCGTGGCACCGCCGGGGACGCGCAAGGTGACACCTACTCCAACATCGAAAACGTATCCGGTTCGGAGTTCGGCGATACGATTGCCGGTGATGACCAGGCAAACATCATCTCTGGCGCTGGAGGCGATGATGTATTGAGTGGTGGGCTTGGCGCTGACCAGCTAGACGGCGGAGACGGCTTCGATTTCGCTGCCTACAGCGACTCTGACACCGGGATTACGGTCGATCTCGCTGCGGGTTCTGCAACAGGCGGTACGGCTGAGGGCGATCTCCTCACCAACATTGAGGCCATCACCGGATCAAATTTCGACGATAATCTGTTGGGGTCGACAAACGCGGATCGACTTGACGGCGGTGCCGGGAACGACGTCATCATTGGGCGCGGAGGGAATGATGATCTCCGCGGTGACGCAGGCGATGACCGAATTGCCGGCGGCGCGGGCGCAGATACGCTCGATGGTGGTTCCGGTGTCGATGCCCTTGATTATGAAACGTCATCATCAGCGGTCACGATCAATCTTGAAACAAGTGACGCGTCCGGCGGTGACGCTGACGGTGACATTTTCCAGAATTTTGAAGGCGTTATCGGGTCAAATTTCAACGACGCGCTGACCGGAAACATAGCGGCGAATACGCTTCTCGGCGGCGATGGTGACGATACGCTGAGCGGCCGCGGCGGCCAAGACACGCTTTCTGGGCAGGCCGGAAACGATTTCGTCGATGGCGGCGACGGCGACGACACTCTCAGCGGTGGTGACGGCGATGACCAACTGATCGGCGGCGCCGGTGCCGATGCGATCGACGGTGGTCTCGGGATAGACGAGGTCGATTTCTCTGGCTCTGCTGGAGGGGTAACCGTTGATCTATTCGCGGGTACAGGTTCTGGCGGCGATGCCGATGGCGATACATACTCAGGCATTGAGAATGTCATCGGTTCAGCTGCAAACGATGCCATCACCGGCGACGGCTCCGACAATCGCATTTCTGGTGCTTCCGGGAACGACCTCATTTCTGGTGGCGCCGGCAATGATAGTATTGATGGTGGCGCCAATGACGACCAGCTTTTTGGTGGTGATGGAGATGATCAACTCCAAGGTGGTGCTGGTGACGACGCTCTAACCGGAGGTGCTGGTGCAGACCGGCTTGATGGCGGTCAGGGTATCGATGAAGTCGGATATTCAACGTCCTCAGTTGCCGTTGCAGTCGATCTAGCGACCGGAGTTGCAACGGGTGGCGACGCTGAAGGCGATGTTCTCGTATCTATCGAGGGTGTGTCTGGTTCTACCTTTAATGACCTCCTCGCAGGCGATGCTGCAAACAATACGCTTCGTGGCCTTGACGGGGATGATCAACTCCTTGGTCGCGATGGCGATGACCGTCTCGAGGGGAATGCGGGAGACGACATTCTCACCGGCGGTTTAGGCGCGGATACGCTGCTTGGCGGCCTTGGAAGCGACACAGCCGTTTATCGAACATCTACCGGTCCCATCACCCTCGATCTTTTGAGTGGTGAAGGAACGGGCGGTGAAGCAACCGGCGATACGTTCGTTTCGATCGAGAACATCGAGGCAACCGACTTCGATGACACCATTAATGGCAACGCAAGTTCAAACACGCTCAGAGGATTTGCCGGCAACGACGTCCTGGACGGAAGCGGCGGTGATGACACGCTGGATGGTGGCTTTGGTGACGACCAACTGGTCGGTGGTACCGGCTCTGACGCACTGAGCGGCGGCTTTGGTGATGACATCCTCATTGGGGGCGCCGGTGCAGACGTCCTCGACGGCGGGGCGGGCACAGACACCGTAACCTACCAGACGTCGGCAGGTCGGGTCACTGTCGACCTTGCGGCGGGTGTGGGTACCGGTGGTGACGCGGAGGGCGATACGTTTTCAGGCGTGGAGATCGTCGTCGGGTCCCTTTCCGACGACACTTTGATTGGTGACGATGGCGTCAATGATCTCCGCGGCTCGGAGGGCAATGATGTGCTTCGAGGCGGCGCTGGTGCTGACACGCTTATTGGCGGTGTCGGAGATGACGCGCTCGAAGGTGGTTCTGGCGCAGATGTCATCGACGGCGGCGCCGGAAACGATGCAATCGACTACACGGGATCGACAAGCGCTGTCGTCGTAGACTTGACCGCTGGTACGGCTATCGGCGGCGATGCAGATGGCGATACGTTTTCTTCAATTGAATCGGCAACCGGTTCCGCGCTCGACGACCAGTTGATCGGCAATGCGAGCTCTAACACGCTCTCAGGCGGTGAGGGCTCTGACCGAATAGAGGGGCGCGCTGGCGTCGATACGCTGCTAGGTGGCGCGGGCGACGACGTCCTTATTGGGGGTGAAGGCGGCGATACACTTATTGGCGGTGCAGGCGTCGACCGGATCGAATACACCGAC
>JBCCOV010000255.1:0-6144 GCA_039039985.1 Pseudomonadota bacterium
CTGGCGCAAACGCGTCAGGGGTCAGCCAGGACCTGACCCGCATCCGGGCTGAGGGAAATGTCGTTGTGCTGTCTGAGAATGATCAGCGCGCGCGTGGAGATTGGGCCGTTTTCGATGTGAAAGCGAACACGATCACGGTCGGCGGTAACGTGGAACTCCAACAGGGGCGCCAAAAGATCCGCGGTGACCGTCTGGTCATCAACACGACAACAGGGCTGACGCGCATTGTGACTCAGCCCTCGGCGGCCACGGCCAGCGGCAAGACACGCCAGCGGATGCGGGCGACAATCTATCGTTCCGATGTCCAGAAGCTTCAGAAACAAAGAAAGAACGCGCGGCGCGGTACCGGCACGACGGCAAAAATGCCATCCTCTTCGAGTTGGTCCCCAGTCGAGCCCCGTGGCCAGTAGGGGCAGGCAAGACGTGGCGCATGTGAGCGGAGACCCCGATTGAAACTGTTCTCGCGAGGAAATGGAGCATCGCGCCGATCCCAACGCGCTCGATCAGAGCTGCTCGATGACGATCATCTGGATCCTGTCGAACACGACGGGATCATGCCTATGCAGTACGCTGAGGCGCCGGGTAACCCTGTGACTGTGCGCGATGATCTTCCACGCGAACGTTCCGGACAGAGCCAAACGCCGGCATGGACCAGCGACGACACCGCGGTCCGCCCGCAGGTCGACTGGCTCACGGTTGACGGCGTGCGGAAAACATATGGGCGCCGCACGGTCGTCCAAGGCGTTAGCCTTGCGGTCCGGCGGGGCGAATCCGTTGGTCTTCTCGGCCCGAACGGTGCTGGAAAGACGACGGTTTTCTATATGATAACAGGGCTTGTGCCTGCAGATTCCGGCGAGATCCACATCGACGGACAGAACGTGACCAGACTGCCGATGTACCGGCGGGCTCGGCTCGGCATCGGCTATCTGCCGCAGGAGTCCTCGATTTTTCGTGGGCTGAGTGTTGAGCAGAACATCATGGCAGTCCTGGAGATTGTTGAGAGAAATAAAAGCAAACGTAACGAAGAACTTGATAACTTGTTGGATGAGTTTCGCATTTCACACTTGCGAAAGTCACCATCCATAGCCCTGTCGGGCGGGGAACGGCGCCGATGCGAGATTGCGCGGGCTCTCGCAAGCCGCCCGTCGTATATTCTGCTCGATGAGCCGTTCGCCGGTATCGACCCGCTTGCGGTGCGTGATATTCAAGATCTCGTTCACCATCTCAAAGAACGTGGGATTGGCGTCCTGATTACGGATCACAATGTGCGCGAAACCCTGAATCTTATTGATCGTGCATACATTGTTTATGAAGGTCGTGTACTGACTCATGGCGAACCTTCAGAAATCATAAATGATGAGGCAGCGCGTGAGTTCTACCTTGGCGACATGTTCGGTTAGACTGGCACAGGAACGCGCTCAGGCGAGCGACGTCGCGTTGGGGTAGGACGACGGAACGCTATGGGACTGTCGGCAAAACTTGAGCTGCGCCAGGGGCAACAGCTCGTCATGACACCGCAACTGCAGCAGGCCATCCGGCTGCTGCAGCTTTCGAACATGGAGCTCACGGCCTTTGTCGAGGCGGAACTCGAGCGCAACCCGCTGCTTGAGCGTGAGGAGAACGAGGCCGCGCCGAGCGAGTCCGCGTCTGATGATGACGCGGGAACGGAAACCGACGCAGATGACGACTGGCTGGATCTACAACGCTCTAACGGCGAGGCGGAACATTCGCTCGATGCAGAACCCGACACAGTCTATCCCGACACATCACCCAGCGATCTTATAACGGATCAGTCGTCGTGGGCCTCGGTCCGTGATGGCCCGCGGTACGGGGATGGCGAAGACAGCTACAATGTCGAGTCGTTCGTGTCGGACGAGGTCACGCTTAAAGACCATCTTTCCAAACAGTTGCATTTGCTTTTTGAGATCCCAGCCGAGCTGATGGTGGGGTTGCATTTATTGGATCTCGTGGATGATGCCGGCTATCTGCAGGCTGATCTCGGCGAGCTCGCCGATAAGCTCGGTGCAGCGCCGGCGTTCATTGAGAACGTTCTCGCGCAAGCCCAGACGTGCGAACCGGCAGGCGTGTTCGCGCGGAGCCTTTCAGAATGCCTGGCGCTGCAACTCAAGGAGCGGGATCGCTATGATCCTGTTATTGCGGCATTTCTCGACAACCTCGATCGGTTAGCGGCGCACGATCTCGCCGGCTTGAAGCGCGCGATCGGCGTCGATGCCGAAGAAATCAGCGAGATGATCTCGGAGATCAGAGCGCTGGATCCCAAGCCAGGCCTGCGGTTCGGCCACACGCATGTCCAGCCGATGGTGCCGGACGTGATCGTGCGCGCAGCGAAGGATGGGAGCTGGCTGATCGAGCTGAACAACGACACCCTTCCACGAGTCCTGGTCAATCGCACGTACTACACGCGCGTCGCCAAGACGGCGCAAAAGCCGGACGACAAGGACTATCTCCTGGACTGCCTGCAAACCGCCAACTGGCTTGTTAAGAGCCTTGATCAGCGCGCGCGGACGATCCTGCGCGTGTCCGAAGAGATCGTGAGGCAGCAAGACGGGTTCTTCACGCACGGTGTGCAGCATTTGCGGCCGTTGAACCTGAAGACCGTGGCTGATGCGATCTCGATGCATGAATCGACGATCAGCCGGGTCACATCGAACAAGTACATGGCCACGCCCCGCGGCGTTTTTGAGTTGAAGTACTTCTTTACGTCAGCGATCGCATCAGCGGCCGACGGAGATCTGCACTCCTCGGAGTCCGTGCGCCATCGGATCAAGGCCCTGATCGACGGAGAAACGGCTGCGGCGGTGCTATCGGACGACAAAATTGTAGAACGGCTGCGCGACGAAGGCGTTGATATCGCACGTCGCACCGTCGCGAAGTACCGGGAGGCGATGCGGATACCATCATCCGTGCAGCGGCGGCGCGAAAAGCGCCTGGCAGAGCAGATGGGAAGCTTGCGGACGACCTAAACACAACCGGCTCGGAAGGGCGGCGCGGCGCGGCGCTGGAATGGGGCCAGCGCAGTCGAAACGCGCTAGCCAGTCGGGCCGAATCTCGCCAATGTCCGGCACTACACCCAAATCAGGAACTGCGATCAGCAATCACACCGACAATCCGCATCAGTGTTTGACTTCGAAAAAAGTTAACGCGTAACGTCAACGAGCGGGGCGTGTGTGACGGGGACGAGTTTGCTGGTAGGCTGTCAAGTGTGCAGCGCCGGCACTCGTTGGTTTCAACAATAGGCTCGACCAACACCTCCATGACGATCCAAGTAACTGGCAAGCATATGGAGACCGGCGAAGCGTTCCAGACCTTCGTCATCGAGAAGACTCGGGGTGTTCTTGAAAAGTACACAGGCCCCGAGATATCCGGCCATGTCCGGGTTGAGAAAGAGAAAGTGGGCTTTCAGACCAGCTGTTCAATCCGATTGAACACCGGCCTGTTGCTCGAAGCGCAAGGCTTCGGCGCCGACGCCTATGCAAGTGCTGAAGATGCCCTTCGGCATTTGGAAAAGCGCGTACGGCGATACAAGCGGAAGTTGAAGGATCACCACACGCCCGAGTCGCGGGCGCGGGCGAAGAATCAGATATTTGTCAACGATTTCATTGTTCAAGCTGATGACGCTGCCGCAGACGACGTTACAACCGAAGATGGCAGTGACCACTTGATCGTCGCAGAGACGGCGCGCATGATGGAAGAGTTGTCAGTAAGCGAGGCCGTTATGCAGCTGGACTTGACCAACGACACGGTTCTGATATTTCGCAATGCCGCGAGTGGTCGACTGAATGTTGTTTATAGGCGCAAAGATGGCCATATCGGGTGGATCGACCCGGAGCCTCGGACAGCCAACTCCTAGTAGACCAACGATTGATGCGACACATTTGTGTCAGATCTTCTAACTGCAAGTGACGCCCGATTTGAACAGGCGCGAGGGAACAGATGGATCTCGGAGACATCGTTCGTCCTGACGGTATTCTCCCCAGACTGGCCGCAGGCAGCAAAAAGCAGGCGCTTCAGGAGCTTGCTGAGGTCGCAGGTCGGATTACCGGCTTAGACGCTCGCGACATATTCGACACCTTGTTGCAGCGTGAACGTCTTGGCTCGACCGGCCTTGGTCGCGGCATTGCGATCCCACACGTCAAAATGAAGGGCGTTGAGGATATCGTTTGCCTGTTTGCGCGTCTGGACGCGCCGATCGAGTTCGAAGCTCTTGATGACGAACCGGTGGATTTGATTTTCCTGCTGGTCGCGCCCGAGCACGCCAGTGGGGACCACTTGAAGGCGCTCGCGCGCATCTCGCGCTTATTGCGGGCACCGGCCGCATTGGATGCACTGCGCAGAGCGAGCGACTCGGCGGCAATTCGCGCCGTATTGGCGGATCACGCCATCGAGCCGCCTGCGGCAGCCTAAAAGGCCCATCCAAGTTCGCTGGTCGGCCGCGTTTTCGCGTTGGCCGGCTGTTCCGCCGTGGTTAATCCGGTGGGCGTTATCGTGTCCGCGCGGCAACCTTTTAGATACCTCAAATTGGAAATAACGGGCGAAATTGAACTGGGCGCTGCAACGGTAAGAGACCAGCAATGCCTAGACAGCATTTTGTTTCAATGTTGCCTGTTCGAGCGAGGCCTGCAGCACCTAACGCGTTTCAGGGTGAGCTGGAACTATCGCACCGCTGTTTACTCGGTCGTCCTGGCCGGCCAAGTGAACAGAGACCGGGGTGTGAGCCGGCGAATTGAGTCCGTCTATGGCGGAAATGAACGAACCGGCGCTGCGGGATCGAGATAAGAGATTGCTTGTCATATGAGCCGCATGTCGACCCAAATGCTGAAGACGGCCCTGTCTACAGCCCAGTTGTTCGGAGCAGATCGCATTCCTCCTGCGGCGACGGGGACGGTCGGCGTGATGTTCATGCTGCATCAGGTTTCGCCTGAACCCGTTCGCCCGTTCGAGCCAAACCGCATCTTGCGGATTACGCCGGAGTTTTTGCGCCAGGCCATTCAGGAAGCGCGCAAAGCCGGGTTTGAGTGTGTCTCGTCTGACGAGGCGTGTCGCCGTCTCTCCGAAATCCAGCGCGGCAACTCCGTCGTCCCGTTTGCATGCTTTACCCTCGACGATGGTTACCGCGACAACGCAACCTGTGCCTATCCGGTATTCCGAGAACTCAATGTGCCATTTACTGTGTTTGTCGCTTCGGATTTTTGCGACGGAAACGCACAATTGTGGTGGTTGGCGCTCGAAGAGATCCTTCGCTGCCGAGACGAAATTGCGTTCCCCGACACAGCAGGCGACCGCGTTTTCACGTTGCAGAGCGTCGCCGCCAAGAACGCGGCGTTTCATGAGATCTACTGGGCATTGCGCGCTTGGCCGGAGGCGGATGCACGGGCATGGATCATTGCCCAAGGCGCGGCGTGCGGTTTCGATGCCTGCCACTACGGCGCAGATCAACTGCTGACTTGGGATGAAATCCGCCAGCTCAACCGCGATCCGCTTGTGACAATTGGTGCTCATACCGTTCGCCACTATTCGCTGGCAAAGCTCAGCCCGGATGAGGTGCACACAGAAATTGCAGACAGCGTCGCGCGCGTGTCCGAAGTATTGGGTGCGCCTTGTGAACACTTCAGCTACCCGTACGGCGATGCATCCAGTGCGGGGCCGCGAGACTTCGAAATCGCCCGCGGATTAGGCCTGAAGTCAGCTGTCACGACGCGTAAAGGCCTGATATCAAATCGAAAGCCGATTGATCCGCTTGCCATGCCGCGTCTGTCACTCAACGGTGATTTCCAAGATCGGAAGCATCTGGCGGTTTTGCTGCGCGGACTGCCGCTGGCAGCACTTGATGCCGCACGCCGGCTGGGTTTGGCGCTCGAAAGCGGTGCGCCCCGGCCATCATCTGCCTAGAATTCATGTCTTTGATGGCGCTGTTCGCACGCTCGCAGGCTCGCGGCTCGAGCGCAGGTTAGCCGTCGAGCCCTATTTCAGGCCGCGCCAGCGGCCCGGCGCGTTGCACCGCGCCCGCGCAGGGCCCGGCCGTTAGGCCGGAACAGCCCGTGAGCGAGAGTCGCTAAATTGCGCTGTTCGCACGCTCGCAGGCTCGCGGCTCGAGCGCGGGCCAGCCGTCGAGCACCCCAGGCC
>JBCCOV010000256.1:0-6101 GCA_039039985.1 Pseudomonadota bacterium
CTTTGCGTGCATGTGCTCTTTGTAATGGTCAAAGTGCTGCGAGTGCCAGCTGAGCCGGAACAGCCCGTTAGCGAGAGACTTTCGTTTGCGCTGTTCGCACGCTCGCAGGCTCGCGGCTCGAGCGCTGGCTATCCTGAGAGCACGGTTCCCAGGCCGCGACTGCGGCCCGGCGCGTTGCGCCGCGCCCGCGCAGGGCCCGAGCGAAGCGAGGAATAGCCCGTGAGCGAAAACAAGCTAGAGCGAGACGCATGCTGCTGTATCTGGGCCGGGCCGACCCTGCAGACAGAGCTTGTGCGAGTGCGCAAAATGTTCTCGCACAAGGCTCTACTTGGCTGGTGTGCTTGCCGCAGTACGTTACTTGCTCGCGCGGCGCCGAGATGGCGATGATGCGCCACGTTTCGAACCGGCCGGTGCTGCCAACTGGTCAGCTTGTTCCTTTTCAGCCTCGCTCAGGGCGCCAACAATGAGTGCGAGGTCTTTCAGAAACTGGTCGCGTTGTTGTCCCGGCAAGACAGCCAGAACACGCTCGTCAACGCGCTGGACCGTAGGTTGTGCAGACTCAAGAATGCGACGCCCTTCGTCTGTGAGTTTGACGGAGTACGCCCGGGCATCTTCCTTGGTGCGCCGACGCTGAATGAGGCCTTTTTTCATCATCCGGCGGATAATGTCAGCAAGCGTCGACCGATCAATGCCAGTGCGGCTCACCAGGTTCGTCTGGCTCAACCCTTCATGGCGTGCAACCGTTACGAGAACGGCATACTGCCGTGGTGTCAGCTCGCCTGTAGACATTTCTGACTGAAATACATCGCCAGCGCATTGACCGGCGCGATGCAAGAGATGAAGTGGCGATTGATCGAGATTTCCAGAACCGCCTTTTTGAACACCTTTGGACTGCGCCATTGTCCATCCAACCTCTTTAAATTGCACAACTTTTTGAATTGCGACGCTGCGGGATGATCCGCACTCATCCAATTTCGCGGATGGTGCATTATAGCGCCATAAATCGCTTCAAACACTACGCAAAAGATTATCTTAGACAAATAAAAAGTTACCAAGTGTCCGCACTGCATGTGCAAGTCACAAGGGCATTTAGTCTTGGCGACTTCAGTAGATGGCAAGAGAACGCCGGGCTTTACTCGGGTTGTGGCTTGGGCGGGCTCTCTACGTCCAGTTGATGCTTGGTGAGCACGCCGATTTGCGCGATTGCAAACGCGATGGTGAGCGGCAGTACGCCGAATAGTTTAAACCCAGCCCAAAAATCCGTGGACGTCGTTCTCCAGACAACCTCGTTCAGCACCGCCAAGAAAACGAAAAAACACGACCAACGGAATGTCAGTATTTTCCAACCTGTTTCCGTTAGACGGAAAGCCGTATCAAACAAGAACTTCAAGAGCGGCGTTTTGAAAGCGAGGCCGGTAAAGAGAATAGCCGCGAATAAGAGGTTTACGATCGTCGGCTTGATCTTGATGAAGTGTTCGTCCTGAAGCCAAAGCGTGAGTGCACCAAACACGAACACGAAGGCACCTGAGACGAGCGGCATGATCGGCAGGCGCCCAAATAGTGCGCGTGACGCCGTCAGGGCAACGGCCGTCGCGATCATGAAAAAGCCGGTTGCCCAGAAGATCCGCTGCTCGTCGGCAACGTCCAGTAGCTTGCCGGCGTACGAGTTCGTCAGAAAGAACACGCCGAGCGGACCGGCCTCGATCGCAAGCTTCAGCAAGGCCCGGCTTTCCGACATGTCTGCTTCGGGCGTCTGCTGCTGCTCTGTGGTGCCTGTTGCGGCCGACTGCTCGTGACGATCCGACATCAACTCTCTCGCTTTGCGATTCAGCTGCCAGCTTTCAGGCGGCATGACAGAAATGGCGACGCGGACCAGAGTGACCGGTCCGAGGTACGGCTATCGTGTCCCACTAGTCGAAGGCAACCGCTGGCGGTCTCAAATCTGCTTCGCGAAATGCACGCCGGCGCATTGCGCTCAAGCAGATTGTGCCGCAGCCACAGGCTTCGATTTATCAACGTCAAGTGCATATTTCTGCAGGCGACGCGTCATAATGGCGGCGTAGAGGCCCGTGACGGGCATAACGACGAGGATTTTGAACATCACCCACACGTTCAAGCCGTCTGTTTGCCAGCCCAACAGATTGTACTGCTCCGAGTGCCAGAAGCCGATGCGAATGGCTTCATTCGCAACTGCGAGCAAAACGAACAGAACGATGAAGCTGCGGGTGAACTTGTCCCAACCTTCCTTGGTGTAGTGGAAGGTCTTCTCGAACGTGTATTTGAAGAAGTTTTTGTCCAAGAACAGTCCAACCCCAAGAAACAAAGCAAAAACGGCGTTGAACAACGTCACCTTCAACTGCACCCACATAGGATCATCGTAGTAGAGCGAAACACCGCTGAAGATAATCGTGATGCCGCCGGCGATCAGCGCAAACATCGGCAAGCGTCGTAAGACGATCCACATCACGACGAGGGACATCAGCGTGGTGATAATCAGCGCCCATATCCCGGCTGTTACGCCCCAGATCGCGTTGACGACAAACAGGGTAACGAGGGGCCCAAACTCACTCAGCAGGTTAACGGTTTGTTCCGCGTTAAACGGGTAAATCCGGCGTAACCAGCCAGAGCCTTCGTTGGCGTCTTGCAATGTCGTGCTCATGTTGCGGGGCGTGCCTCGTGTTTGACGTGATTACGTTCAGAAGCAATTTTGGACCAGTTGTCTGCACTCGACACTGCAAGATCCTCATTAAATTAGGTATAAAGCAGCACCGCAGGATGCGAGCCGTATGTTGCGGCTGCACTGCTCTCTGAAACTCCCGACAACTTGGTTTTCAATACGAGTGTGTCAAGGTGTTGGTCCGCAAACACACCATTGCCGCGCTAGGCATGTTGCGTTTGGTTCGCAATCGCAGCCGCGAATTGATCTGCGTCGAATGGGGCGAGATCCTCCACGCCTTCGCCAACGCCAATGGCGTGCACCGGCAGGCCATGTTTTGCCGCGATTGCCACAAGGATGCCGCCGCGCGCGGTCCCGTCGAGCTTGGTCATCACTAGCCCGGTCACGCCGGCACGCTCGCGGAATATGTCGACTTGGGACAGCGCATTCTGCCCGGTCGTCGCATCGAGAACGAGCAGCACATCGTGCGGTGCGGTCTCGTCGACCTTGCGCATCACCCGAATGACTTTGGCCAGCTCATCCATCAGCGCCTGCTTGTTTTGCAGCCTGCCGGCCGTGTCCATCATGATGATGTCGGCGCCAACGTCCTTTGCGCGCGTGAGTGCGTCGTATGCGAGGCCAGCAGAATCCGCACCGACGTCGCGGGCGATAACCTCGCATCCTGTGCGCTCTCCCCAGATCTTCAGCTGGTCGATTGCTGCTGCGCGGAACGTGTCCCCGGCTGCGAGGACGACCGATTTGCCGTCACGAACGTACTGGGCCGCCAACTTGCCGATTGTGGTTGTCTTGCCCGCACCGTTGACGCCGACGACGAGAACCACGTGCGGCTTGTGCCCGGCTGACACATCCAACGGTTGCGCGACCGGAGCGAGTGTCGCCGAAATCTCATTGGCGAGGATCTCGCGGACGGCGTCCGGCGAGATTCCGCTGTCGTACTTTCCGGACTTGACCGCATCTACAATGCGCAATGACGTTTCGACGCCGAGATCGGCCTGGATCAGCACGTCCTCCAAGTCTTGCAGGGTGTCCGCATCAAGCCGTCGCTTGGCGAATATGCCGGTGATGCTGTCGGTCAGGCGGCTCGACGTCTTGGATAGACCGCTCGTCAGGCGTTGGAACCAGCTGCCCTTCTGCTGGGTGCCTTCGTCCGCCGTGGGGGCGGCGGTATTGTCTGATGGTTCCGCTGCAGCATTGTCTGCGCCATCGCTTGCGGGTGTCTCATTGCGTTGAAACATGCGGCCGAACAAGCCTTTGGGCTGCTGTCCACTCATGAAAGGACCTCCGAAGTCGCCGGGGTGGCCGTGAGTTGGCCGCCATTGAGACCCGTGACCCTGACGGTCAGGGTCGAGCCGGGCACCTGTGATGCGTCGACCAGAACCGGCGCAAACTGGGGTGTGCGCCCGCGATGTTCGGTCTCCATCAGCACCTCGGATTGTGTGCCGACCTGGCCTTCGAGGAATGCCAGAAGCCTTGTCTGGCCAACGCTCCGCAATCGCGATGCGCGGTCCTTAACGACACTACGAGCGTTTTGCGGCATCCTGGCAGCCGGTGTGCCGCTGCGTGGCGAGAACGGGAACACGTGGAGATAGGTCAAACCACACGCATCGACGATGTCGCACGTGTTTGCAAACATCTCTTCGGACTCGGTCGGGAACCCGGCAATCAAATCGGCGCCAAAGACGATGTCCGGTCGCAGCCGACGCGCTTCCTCACAAAACGCGATGGCGTCACGGCGCAGGTGACGGCGCTTCATTCGCTTGAGGATCAGATCGTCGCCGGACTGCATCGATAAGTGGAGGTGCGGCATGAGGCGTTCGTCGTCACGCAGCACGCGCATCAGCTCCGGGTCGGCCTCGACCTGGTCAATTGATGATAACCTTAGGCGCTTCAGGTCCGGTACGTGCCGCAAGACCTGGCGGACGAGCGTGCCCAATTTCGGTGTCCCGGGAAGGTCGGCGCCGTACGAGGTCATGTCGACGCCGGTCAACACGATCTCGGCGTAACCGGCCTCGACCAATTGGTGGACCTGGTCAACAACGCCGCCGGCCGGCACCGAGCGGGACGGCCCCCGTCCGAACGGAATAATGCAGAACGTGCAGCGGTGGTCGCACCCGTTCTGCACCTGGACATAGGCGCGCGCGCGCGAACCAAACCCGGTGATCAAGTGATTGGCCGTCTCGCGGACCGACATGATGTCGTTGACCTGCACACGCTCGCTGGCGTCGGTCAAGAGCGCCTGGAAGGTTGTCGGCTCCAGCTTTTCCGCGTTTCCGATGACGTGATCGACATCGCGCATGTCCGAGAACTGCTTCGGGTCGATCTGTGCTGCGCAGCCCGTCACCACAATGCGCGCGTTTGGTTTGTCTCGCCGCAAGCGTCGGATCGTCTGCATCGCCTGACGGACGGCTTCTTGTGTGACGGCACACGTATTGACGATGACGGTATCCGTCAGGCCCGCTGCGTCGGCATGCTGGCGCATCACTTCCGACTCGTAACTGTTGAGGCGGCAACCCAACGTGACGATCTGAGTGGTCTCAGATGGTCCCTGTGATGTCGTGACCGGAGTTGACTCGATCACGTCTGCGACGACTGGCGGCGGCTGGTTATTCGACATGAGACTGACTTGCGAGCGAGAGTGTCCCGGCATGTTCGTGTTCCGTCGGGCCGGTCATAAGAACATGGTTGTCGTCCCGCCAACGGATAAGAAGCGTTCCTCCTGGTGCATGAATGGTCACGGATCGGCTGGTGCGACGGGTTCGTGCGGCTGATACGGCTGCGGCGCATGCCGCCGATCCGCATGCCCGCGTCAGTCCGGCGCCGCGTTCCCACGTCGCGATCTTCAATGTGTCTTCGGCAACCAGAGCGGCAAGGGTGATGTTCGCGCCTTCCGGGAAAATCGGATGCGTTTCCAGCATGGGGCCAACGCGGCCCAGATCGTAGCCCGAGATATCGTCGACCCAGAATACAGCGTGCGGATTTCCCATGCTGACGACTGACGGTGAATGGAGGATCGGCGCATCCATCGGGCCAATCTGCAGCTCGATATGCCGGGTGTCATGGAACGGGTCGCGAAGCGGTATCTCGTGCCAAGCCGTGCGCGGTTCCCCCATATCCACGGTGATTAAATCATCGCTGCCCAGTTGGCATGCAAGAATGCCGGCGTCGGTTTCGAGCCGAAATCGGGTGTTGCCATTTCCTTCGTTCAGCACGCGGACGACACACCGCATGCCGTTGCCGCAGGCTTGGGCCGAAGATCCATCCGTATTGAATATCCGGATGCGGCCGTCCGTCCCCGGCGTTTCGGCTGCATGTAACACCATGAGCTGGTCGCAGGCGGTCGGCCCCGCACCGGCGATCTCAGCCGCAATCGAACGGCTGAGTTGATATGCGGACTGTCGAAGATCCAGCACGACGATGTCATTAC
>JBCCOV010000257.1:0-6075 GCA_039039985.1 Pseudomonadota bacterium
GTAGATCCCCTTGGCGTTCTTGAGAATGCTGGATTGGTCTTCGAGCCGGACATTGCCGGGCGGGACGCGCATGTTCTCCCACAACGGCTCTGCCGCATGGCACATCGAGCATTTGCCGATGACGATCTCTTCGACTTGCTCAAAGTGGGCGCTCTGGAGAAGGCGCTTGGCCGCGAGCGTCTGTGTTGACGAGATATCTGCCGTCGTATCCGCGTTATCTGGCTTTGGCAGCGACCACGTCGACACCCAAACCATCAGCGCGAGAAGTGCGAGTGTGACGCCCCATGTCCACCACAGCACCTGCTTGCTCTTGTGGTAGGTATTAAAGTAGTGGCGGATTGAGACGCCCATCAGAAACACGATTGCCGCAATCAGCCAATTGAAGTCCGTCGCGAAGGCCAGCGGGTAGTGCACCGCGAGCATCAGGAAAATCACCGGCAACGTCAGATAATTGTTGTGGAGCGAGCGCTGCTTGGCCTGCTGGCCGAGAAGCGGGTCCGGCGTTTCCTTGGCAATCAGGGAGGCAACGACTTTCCGCTGGTTCGGAATGATGATGAAAAACACGTTTGCCGTCATGATGGTGGCGGTAAACGCACCCAAATGCAAAAGCGCGGCGCGGCCCGTGAAGACCTGTGTGTAGGCCCAAGCCATCACGACAAGCAGGACGTAGAGGACGACCATCAGGCCAATGTCGCTCTTGCCGATTGGCGTCCGGCAAAGACCGTCATAAACCAACCATCCGACGGTCAGCGACGCGAGCGAGAGCGCAATGGCATACGGTGCCGACATGTCGAGGACGTCGCGGTCGATCAAGTAGAGATCAGCACCGGCGTAGTAGACAACGCACAGCAGTGCGAAGCCGGAAATCCAAGTTGCATAGGACTCCCATTGGAACCACGTCAGATGCTCCGGCAGCGAGTCCGGTGCGACCATGTATTTCTGGACGTGATAAAAGCCGCCACCGTGAACTTGCCATTCCTCGCCGGATACTCCGGCGGGCGCCGCGTGCGCGCGGCGGAGACCGAGATCCAACGCGATGAAATAGAATGACGTTCCGATCCAGCTGATCGCGGCAACAACGTGCGCCCAGCGTACGGCAAACGACAGCCATTCCCAGAGAATTGCATAATCAATCATATGGACTGCTCCCGCCGGTCAGCTGCCACGATAAGTCGTGTAACCGAAGGGGGAGAGCAGTAGCGGCACATGGTAATGCTGATCCGCATCCTGGACCCAAAACCGGATCGGAACCTCATCAAGGAAGCCGTCGGGCGCTGCCGGCAGTGCAAGGCTTCGCAGATAGGCTCCGCCATGAAACAATAGTTCGTAGCTGCCTATGCTTAGCTCACCGCACTGAATGACCGGCGAGTCGCATCGCCCATCATCATTCGTCTGCATGCGCCGGAGAACTTGGCGATTGTCGCCGTCGATGCGGAAGACATCGATCTCCAATCCCGCGGCGGGGCTGCCACGGGCCGTATCCAAAACGTGTGTCGTGACGTATCCGCGCGTTTGGGTCATGTATCGTCTCTCGGTATCTTGTCGACCAATGAGCGCGATTAGACCGGCCACGTCAATGCAGAGCCAGAATGTCGGCTGCGCGGCGGCTGGTCACGGCATTCGCATCCGCGATACGAACGGAGAAGATCTGATGGAACCCCAGCGCTATAGCCGGGATTTGCACGGCTACGGAGGACGGCCACCCCGCGTGACGTGGCCGGACCAGGCCGTGGTCGCTGTCCAGTTTGTTGTGAACTATGAAGAAGGCGGTGAAAACTGCCTGCTGCACGGCGATGATGCCTCGGAAGCCTTTTTGTCGGAGGTCGTCGGTGCCGAACCGTGGCCGGGCCAGCGGCACTGGAACATGGAGTCCATGTACGAATATGGCGCCCGCGCCGGCTTCTGGCGGCTGCATGACGTCTTCACCAGCCGGCATGTGCCCGTGACCGTCTATGGTGTCGCGAGCGCGCTCGCCCGATCCCCGGCGCAAGTGGCCGCAATGCAAGAGAGCGACTGGGAGATCGCGTCACATGGTCTCAAATGGATTGATTACCGGAACTACGATATCACCGCTGAACGTGCGGATATGCTGGAAGCCATCCGCCTGCATACGGAAGTGACCGGTGAGCGCCCGCGCGGATGGTATACGGGGCGCTGCTCTATGAACACCATTGCGCTTGCTTGCGAGGTCGGGAACTTCGACTACGTTTCAGATACCTACGCTGACGACCTGCCCTACTGGCATTGGCATGGCGACGTGGCGCAGCTGATGGTGCCCTATACCCTTGATGCGAACGACATGCGGTTTGCCACAGCCCAGGGTTTCAATAGCGGCGAACAGTTCTATGCCTACCTGAAGGACAGTTTTGATGTCCTCTTGGCGGAGGGACGAGCCGGTGCGCCGAAAATGATGAGCGTTGGTCTGCATTGTCGTCTCGCGGGCCGACCGGGTCGCAGTGCTGCGGTGGCCAAGTTTGTCGACTATGTCCTTGAACAGCCGGACGTCTGGATGGCACGGCGCTTGGACATCGCCACTCATTGGCGGGCACAGCTCCCACCGATCCAAGCCGACGTCCGCCCCATCGATCTCGATCGCGACCGGTTCGTGGCGCTATACGGCGGAATTTTTGAGCACTCGCCGTGGGTTGCAGATCGCGCATTCGATCTGGAAATGGGCCCGGCACACAACACGGCCATCGGCTTGCACAATCTCCTGTGTCGCGCGTTCCGATCGGCGACCAAGGATGAGCGCCTGGGTGTGTTGCAAGCGCATCCAGATCTCGCCGGCCGGCTGGCGGCCGCCAAACGCCTGACGGATGCGTCGACGCGGGAGCAAGCATCCGCCGGGCTTGACGCGCTTACCGACGCGGAGCGTCAGCGCTTTGTCGAACTCAATCAGCGCTATACGGACCGCTTTGGGTTCCCGTTCATTATGGCGGTCAAGAACAAGACTAAGGATGAGATTCTCACGGCGTTCGAGACCCGGATCGCCAATGAACGGCCGGACGAATTCGCGACGGCGTGCCGCGAAGTCGAAAAGATCGCCCGGTTACGCCTGGAAGAGATTTTGCCGCACCAGACGGTCTGACGTCTTGGTGCAGCCGGCGTCGCGACAACTGACCTTTGGAGACCATCAGATGACATTCGAGATCACGGCCGTACCTCTGACGGCTGACGCCTTCGCGCCGTTTGGCGACGTGATCGAAATGCATGGTGCGCCGTCATTTCAGTTCAACTCAGGCATGTGCGATCGGTATCATGATCTCGCCCGTCTCAGCGTCGCGGGGCCAGACGCGCGCCTCAACGTATCTCTGGCACGCGCGCGTCCCTATGCCCTGCCAGTAAGCGTCCCGATGGTGGAGCGTCACCCGTTCGGTAGCCAGGCCTTTATCCCCCTGGGACCGCAGCCGTTTTTGGTGATCGTTGCAACGGACACGGACGGTCGTCCTGGTGAGCCGCTCGCGTTTCTGACGGAACCCGGGCAAGGCGTGAATTACCTGCCCAACGTGTGGCATGGCGTCTTGACGCCTCTGTTCGACGTTTCCAACTTTGCCGTCATCGATCGCGAGGGCCCCGGCGACAACCTCGAGATCTACACATTCGAGACGCCATATCGCATTGTTACGGACGCTGCTTAGCGGGCAGCGGCAAGCCGCTGCCTGACGGACATGCGCTGTGCTTGAACTTTTAACATTCCTGCATCATTGAGCCTGCCCCAATGCATGTTAGCTTCGATGATACAAACGAGGTGCGCGTGCGAGACGAAGATGATCGAGTCAAGATCAAGTCAGGTCTCGCCCAACTAGGCTGATCGTTTATGACCGAGCGCTTGTCATTTCTCGTCAACGGCGCGCGTGTGGAACCGCGCAACGTCTCACCCACGACGACGCTTCTTGCCTACCTGCGAACCGAACTCAGGCTGACCGGTACGAAGGAAGGATGCGCTGAGGGCGATTGCGGTGCCTGCACTGTATTGGTGGCAGAGCTGGCCGGCGATGTTTTGCGCTATCGCCCGATTAACGCTTGTATCCAGTTCTTGCCAATGCTCCACGGTAAGGCGATCACAACGGTCGAAGGCCTGAGCGGTCCCAACGGCCAGTTAAGCCCGTCACAGGCAGCAATTGTCGCACGCAATGGTGCGCAGTGCGGTTTCTGCACGCCAGGCTTTGTCATGGCCCTTCATGCCCATGCTTTGAATGGCAAGCCGGATGCGACCGATCGCGAGGTCACAGATGCATTGGCAGGCAACCTTTGCCGTTGCACAGGCTATGGCCCGCTGATTGACGCGGCGCGCGATGTAACCGCAACGGCGCTCCCGGATTGGGATCTCGAACGCCGACAACACGACGCCGTCATGCTGCGCGACAGACCGCAAAATGAAATGCTGGCGATGGAACACGGCGACCAGCGCTGGTTCTCGCCAACGACCGTCGCGGAGTTGGCAAATATTCTGTCGCATCATCCGGATGCTGTTGTGGTTGCAGGCGCGACCGACGTCGGCCTGTGGGTCACCAAGCAGTTGCGACACCTGAAAACCGTTGTCGCGATCGGCGACATTGCCGAACTTCGCCAAATTACCGAAAGCGAGAACCACTTATCGTTCGGCGCAGCCGTCACATACGCCGATGCGCTGTCCGTCATCAGTCACCGTTTTCCAGATTTTGGCGACATGATCCGCCGGATCGGCGGGCCGCAGGTCCGGGCCGCTGGAACGATCGGCGGCAACATTGCCAATGGTTCACCAATCGGAGATCTGCCTCCGGCGTTGATTGCGCTTGATGCGGAACTGATTCTCAGGACGGGAGCCGATCAGCGCCGTTTGCCGCTTGAGGCGTTCTTCCGTGCCTATGGTGATCAGGACCTTGCGCCTGGTGAATTCGTTGAACGCATTGATGTGCCATGGCCTGCCGCCGGTGCGGACCTGCGTTGCTACAAAATCTCGAAGCGTATTGATCAGGACATTTCCGCGGTCTGCGGCTGTTTCAACCTGACGGTGGCCGATGGTCAGGTGGTGCAGGCTCGGATCGCATTCGGTGGCATGGCGGGTATCCCGAAACGGGCGCGATCCGTCGAGGCCGCCTTGATCGGTCAACCGTTCACGGAGCCAACGATCGGAACAGCATGTGCCGCATTTCGTAGCGACTTTCAGCCCATATCCGACATGCGCGGCTCTGCCGACTACCGGTTACTGACGGCGCAAAACCTGTTGCGAAAGGCGCACTTTGAGTTGACCCAACCCGAAAGCCCGAGCCGGATTACGGACGCCAAGAGCTTTGCCGCATGACCGCTGTCGAGTTGCAACCCAGATGACGCAGTTACCTTCCAAATCCAATGCAAGCGTTGAAACGAACCTCGGTGGGCTCGGTTCTCCGCAACGTCACGACAGCGCCGAGAAGCATGTCACCGGCGGCGCGATTTATGTCGATGATATTCCGGAGCCGCATGGTCTGCTGCACGTTCAAATCGGCCAAAGCCGCGTCGCCCATGCCGAGATACTTGCATTAGATCTGGCCGCCATCCGGTCTCATCCCGGAGTTGTAGCGGTACTCACGGCGGACGATATCCCTGGACACAACGATGTCAGCCCGATTGCAGGGGACGATCCACTGTTTGCAGATCGGCTGATCGAATACTGGGGCCAGTCGCTCTTTGCCGTCGCTGCGGAGACGCGAGAAGCGGCGCGAGCTGCGGCGCAGAAAGCCGTTGTCACGGTGCGCGAGCTGCCGGCGATTTGCACCATCGACGACGCGATGGACGCAGGCTCGTTCCTGAGCGAGCCGGAAACGGTCACGATTGGCGATCCGGAGGCCGCGATTGCCACTGCGCCGCATCAAATCGCCGGCCGCCTCCGCATGGGTGGGCAGGAGCATTTCTATCTGGAAGGCCAGGCCGCAATGGCTGTGCCGGGCGAAGATGACGACGTGACCGTTTATGCCTCATCGCAGCACCCGTCGGAAATCCAGCACAAGGTGGCCCACGTGCTCGTCATAACCAGAAGATGACTGGGTCGAAAGGAAATCCCTTACTGTGGGACTAAAAGTTATCGCGGCCAGGCCATATAACGCTTGATCATCA
>JBCCOV010000258.1:0-6011 GCA_039039985.1 Pseudomonadota bacterium
ACATCCATCGACACGTCCTCCCCGGCCAGGCGGCCTCAAATGAGCGTTATTGGAGCTGAGCCAACCGCCCCGGGCCCAGGCGTCTCCATGAAATGCCTCTTGCGCGCCAACGGAAGTCGAGCCGGTGAAACGATGCCATCTTAAGCGCGATCAGCGTTTTAGAATCCCGCTGCCAACGCACTTTGGCCGACAATCGCCTCATGCGCGAGTCGAAGTTCGAAACGCCCTACGCGGGCCGCGAACGGAACAATCCAACGATCCAGCCCAAAACCCGGGACGGCAACATAACCCATGACCAAATCTGGCTCGCCAAGTTCGCGATGGCTGCAGGGACTCCGACCAAAGGCATGAAGACGACAACAAAAACAATCAGCCGAACCAGGCGCGCAAGCTGATAACCGACGACGCGGCCGTAATCCGCACGCTCTTCCGGCGGCCAGATGCGAAACCACCAGGCGCGCGCAAACGGCCACCCAAAAACACCGCAGATTAAGCCGACAAGGTACCCGATCTGCAGATAGGACGGCACACCAGGGACAATTCTGCGATCCAGTTCTTTGACGCGCTTACGATCAACGACGTCACCCTCGAGTCCCATCGTCAACACACGCCCTGCGGTCTCTGACACAACCTCAGCGACGATGGTCTCAAGCGTGCCACTGACACCATCGTTACGCGCAGAACCGGCCGAGACCGCCTGAAGGTTCACACGCCCCGATCGACCAGCCGATGTCGTCACCGTCAATCCGCCGGCACTCTCGCCAAGCGCGTTGAGAAAGTCTGCAAACGTCCTGCGTTTCAGTGCGGTCTCGAGCCCATCGACCTCAGCGCGCTGCCACAACCAGTTCCGGCTGCCGGGTTGGCGCGGTGTCCGAGCGTTGAGGACCAGAAGATCCACGTCGGCCTCAGCGGCAGCGCGCTTGAGTGGCGTTAGCTCCAATGTCCGTTCTGAGCCGCTGGCCGTCCGGTAGACGAGCTTGTCGCCCTCGACGCGGCCTGTCAAAATAACGGCTTGCCGCGGTATCTTGTGCAACGCATCGACAAGCACATCCGGCGCAATCCGGTCTGGCTCCAGTTGCTTTGTTGTGGGATTGCGTGCTGCGACCGCACCGAGCCGCCGCGGACCGTCATCACTTATGGCGAGCACGCGAACCCAGCTCGGCCGAAACGCGCGTTCCAGCTGAAACATCGCCTCTTGAAATCCGGCCTTGTCATTCAGCGGCACATGGACGTTGCGGCGAACCTGGACAGTCAGAGCTTCGGCGCCATCGGCACCGGCGCGTTTGGCCAGAGGATAGCTTTTTCGGTCGACCAACACGCGCAGCCGGCTGCTCGGCAACTCATCAAGGGCACGGCTCGCAGCAAGCGCCGTGTCCTCGGTCAAGACCAGCGTCAGGCGCGCTTCCCCGGCAGCAACGGCCGGCGCAAGCACGCGCGCAACCCGCGCCATTTCCGCCTGCGATGCAGCCGTAAACGTCTCGCCCTTTGCATTTGTAAATGTCCAATGCCCGCTGGTCTCGCGCCGCGCAGCAAGTGTTGCCTGCCCTCTGACCTTTGGCAACTTCGAGACATACCGGCCCGCATCATCCAACGTCCCGGCACCAAGTCGCGCCGCCGTACCGCTGGTCTCCCCGGCCTCCCGCACCAACCGCGAAAACCAACCTGCGTCAGCTGTTTCCGCAGGCGGCAGAGCCAGTGCCCCCACGGCAAGGACAGCAGCAACGACCAGGCAGCGTATGGCCCAACGCGCCGTCATCGTGTTTCTCCTCTCGGCCACTTGCACTTTGGGAAAGTGTCGCGGCAAGGGCATGGCACACCCCGGGAGCCTCTTGAAACGCAGGGCTATCGAAAACGGGGCGGGCGCTTCTCAAAAAAGGCGGCGAAGGCTTCACGTGCCTCAGGCGATTGCAGTCGATCTGCGAAAATCGCGATCTCTTCGTCGATGCGCTGGCGGATCGCTGATGTCTGCGAGCGCAGCAAGCGGCGCGACAGTGCCAGCGCTTCAGGCGGCTTTTCCGCCAGGCGCGCGACGGCTGTCAGGGCTGTTTCCTGAAGCGCCTCGGCCGCAACAACGTGATTCACAATCCCGGCCTCTCGCGCCCGCTCAGCATCAAATGGCTCGCCCAGCACCAACAGTTCAAAGGCGCGCGCGTGCCCCATCGTCCAGGGTGCGATGAGACTGGACCCCGCCTCTGGCACAAGCCCCAGATTCAAAAACGGCGTCCGGAAGCTCGCAGTTGGCGACGCATAAACGAGGTCGCAGTGAAAAAGCAATGTCGTACCAATGCCGACAGCCAGACCATCAACGGCCGCGATCATTGGCTTCTCGACCATTGGCAAGTGCCGGATAAATGACTGAACATGATCCGAAAGGCCGGCATTGCCGTCCGCCCGCGCAGCAAACTCTCCGATATCGTTTCCGGCGGTAAAAACACCGTCAGACCCGATGAAAACGTGGGCGCTGATATCCGGGTTCACATCCCCTGTAATCAGCGCTTCCCGCATCGCGGTGTACATATCGGATTTAAGAGCGTTCTTCTTGTCCGGCCGGCAAAACCGGATGAGCTGCGCCCGGTCGACTTGCGTGATTTCCAGTCCATCAACCGCTGCTACTGTCATCGTCGTTGCTCCTTGGTGTCGCGAAAACGAGCACAATCAGGCCGACAACCGCTCTGATGTCACGGCGAGCACACCGTCAGCCCCGGTCGTAACGGTCGCGGCAAGCCCTGGCACAGCTGTCAATTGCGTTTCCGCGAAGATCCGGGCAAGTGACACATAGTGGGCAAGCTCACTTTCGGAACCACCGGCCCGAACGGCTGCCACGGCACCGCGAGCCAGATACGTTCCGCCAGCCGTCAGGCCGAACAGACGAAGATAGGGGGTGGCGCCCGCCAGCGCGGCCTCCGGCCGTGTCAGCAGTTGTTGGCCCATCCACGCCGTCGCTTCGCCAAGCGCCTCAACCGCTTCAGCCAGCCGTTGCCCCATCAGTCCAAACTCCGGGACATTAGATGCTCGGACTTCAATCGCGGTTTTCTTCAATTCCGCCAGATACGCGCGCACCACCGCACCGTCATGGATCGGCAGCTTCCGCGTCACAAGGTCAATCGCCTGAATGCCATTTGTCCCCTCGTAGATCGGCAAGATGCGCGCATCGCGATAGTACTGCCCGGCGCCGGTCTCTTCGACAAACCCCATGCCACCGTGAACCTGAACGCCCATTGACGCCACGTCACAACCGATGTCCGTCGACAGCGCCTTGGCGATCGGCGTCAAGAGTGCGGCCTTCGCGGCGCTGCGTGCCCGCACGTCCTCGCTGTCTGCCCGGTGCGAGATGTCGATTTCCCGCGCCGTCACCAGACAGATCGCACGGGCCGCTTGGGTCATAGCTTCCATAGTCAGCAACGTCCGCCGGATATCGGCGTGCTGTATGATTGGCGCCATCTCCTGGCTGTCTGTGCCGATTGCCTTGCCCTGGTGACGCTCGTTGGCATAGTCGCGCGCGCGCTGCGTCGCGCGATCCGCGATTGCGACGCCTTGAATACCAACTGCAAGGCGCGCTGCATTCATCATAATGAACATGTTCGCCAGCCCGCGGTTCTCCTCGCCAACCAGCCAGCCGACCGCGCCGTCCGTCTCGCCGTACTTCATGGTGCACGTGGGAGATGCGTGAATGCCGATCTTATGCTCGACACCAGCACAGATTACATCATTCCGCGCCCCGATCGAACCATCATCGTTGACGAGAAACTTCGGCACGAGAAACAACGAGATTCCGCGTGTGCCTTCGGGCGCATCCGGGAGCCGGGCGAGAACAAAATGAATGATGTTCTCGCTGAGTTCGTGATCCCCGTACGTAATGTAGATCTTTGTCCCAAAAATCCGGTAGCTGCCGTCATCGGCGCGCTCGGCCCGGGATTTGAGCTGGCTGAGGTCAGAGCCGGCGTGCGGTTCTGTTAGATTCATGGTGCCCGTCCATTCGCCGGACACCATTTTTGGCAGATACTTGGCTTTAAGTTCGTCGGTTCCGCCAACGAGCAATGCATCAATGGCGCCTTGTGTTAACAACGGGCAGAGACCAAACGACAAATTCGTGGCATTCCAGACTTCGGAAACCGCCATCGACACGACTTGAGGTAGATTCTGTCCACCGTAGGCCTCAGGCGCGGGCAGCGCCGCCCATCCCCCTTCAGCAAACTGTCGGTACGCGTCTTTCCAGCCATCCGGCGTCGTGACGACCCCGTCCGAAACGGACGATCCCTGACGATCTCCGACCCAGTTCAGAGGCTCAAGAACCTCAGCACCGAACTTACCGGCCTCCGCGATAACGGCCCGCATTGTTTCTTCGTCGAGGCCGTCGTAAATACCGCTATCTAGAAGGCTGGGCAGATCTGCCGCCGTCTTGAGCGCGAACATGATATCGTCCACCGGCACTTGATAGGCCATCCGCCCGCTCCCTAAACCTGGTCCTTATTGAACTTCGTTACCGCGACCATACGTGCTGCAATCGCACACGCAAGAAACAGTTGATCGAGACACACTTGAGCGCGGCCAAACGCCCCGCTGTTCACAATCCGTAGGACGCATATGATGCAAACCTGTCAGAGTACAGAATGTTAACAGACAGAGATATTGCAGCCGCTGCCACTGAAATCCGGGCTGGCAATCTGGTCGCGTTTCCAACGGAGACCGTCTATGGACTAGGAGCGGACGCAACGTCCGGCACGGCTGCCGCCCGGATTTTCGAGGCAAAGGGTCGTCCGCAGTTCAATCCACTGATCGCACATGTCGAAGACCTGGTGCAGGCTTTGCAGATCGGTCATTTCGATCCGATTTCGCGTCACCTGATATCCGCGCTATGGCCCGGGCCGTTGACGTTGGTCGTGCCGAAGTCCCAGGCCTGTCCCGTGGCAGATTTGGCCACGGCCGGCCTCGACACGGTCGCCGTTCGCATGCCGGATCACCCCGTCGCTACGGCGTTGATCCGCGCTGCGGGTGTGCCCATCGTTGCGCCGTCAGCCAATCGCTCGGGTCATGTCAGCGCCACAACCATCGCCCACGTGCGCGAAGATCTCGGACCTGCCGTCTCGGTCATGCTTGATAGCGGTCCCTGTCGTGGCGGACTGGAATCGACGATTGTTCAGGTCGTCGAGGATGAGGTGTTTGTTCTTCGTCCGGGCGGCACGACAATCGAAGACTTGTCTCACGTGCTCGGGCCATCGGTTGCGATCACAGCGGGCCATGTCGTCTCGGCCGATGCGCCATCCGCTCCCGGGCAGCTGGCCAGCCACTACGCCCCGCAAACACCGGTACGCCTCAACGTCACCACGCCGGAACCGGATGAAGCCCTACTCGTGTTCGGGCCTGTCGAGACACACCATCCTGGTCCTCAGCTCAATCTGAGCGAGGCCGGCGACCTGACAGCGGCCGCGGCCAACCTATTTTCGGCGCTGAGAAAACTCGACAAAGCCGGCTGCAAGGCAATTGCGGTTGCACCGATCCCCGACGTCGGCTTGGGCACTGCGATCAACGACCGGTTGCGTCGCGCTGCAGCCTAGGTTCAGGATGTGTGCGAAACACCTGCGCTTGAGATCACGTGCGCAAGCCGGCGCTGAGCTTTGCCCCAAACCGGGCTACGGTTGAGATCCGCAAAGCGCAAAGGGCGAACCGAATAACCAGGACGGATGGCAATGCAGCAGAAGGCGCCCACTTCCACGATCGACGACACACTGCTCTCTCAGATCCAAGCGATCGTCGGGCCCGCTCACGCCGTTGTCGACCCAGATCAGCAGATGCCGTACCTGCGAGAATGGCGCGATACCTACTTTGGCGTTTCGCCCCTTGTCGTCCGTCCGGGATCCGTTGACGAAGTGTCCCAGGTTCTCGCACTCGCGAATGCCAACCGCTTACCGGTCGTGCCACAGGCCGGCAATACCGGTCTGGTCGGCGGTCAAATTCCCTCTGATGCCAACACCGAGATTGTTCTGTCCGTCGAACGGCTGAATGCGGTTCGC
>JBCCOV010000259.1:0-5952 GCA_039039985.1 Pseudomonadota bacterium
ACGCACTTTGCTTGCTGGTCTCGCCGCGATCGCTCTTGCGTTCGGCGGTGGCGCCGCAAACGCCCTCGACAGCCGTT
This sequence comes from Pseudomonadota bacterium, assembly GCA_039039985.1. GTDB lineage: Bacteria > Pseudomonadota > Alphaproteobacteria > Rhizobiales > Hyphomicrobiaceae > JBCBWG01. The sequence continues at coordinate 78 of JBCCOV010000259.1, forward strand.
ACACGGACGCGGATGGCGATCTGCTGGCTGACATTCCCACTGATGCATCCAAGCTTATAGATCCAGCCACGCTTGTCTTCGCATACACGCCAGTCGAGGACCCGGCAGTCTATGCGAAGGTTTGGGACGGCTTCCTGAAGCATATGGAGAAAGTGACGGGGAAAAAAGTCCAGTTCTTCCCGGTTCAGTCGAATGCGGCGCAGATTGAGGCGATGCGTGCTGGCCGCCTCCACATTGCCGGCTTCAACACCGGATCCAACCCGCTCGCAGTTGCTTGCGCTGGCTTCCGGCCGTTCGCCATGATGGCGCGCGCCGACAACACGTTCGGATATGAGATGGAGATCCTGACATATCCGGGCTCAGGGATTGAAAAGGTCGAAGACATTAAGGGGAAGAAGCTCGCGTTTACATCCGAGACGTCGAACTCTGGCTTCAAGGCACCTTCGGCGATCCTGAAGGGCGAGTTCAACATGATGCCCGGCCGCGACTTTGAAGCCGTTTTCTCCGGCAAGCACGACAATTCGATCCTGGGCGTTGCGAATAAGGACTATCCAGCCGCCTCAATCGCCAACTCGGTGCTGAACCGCATGATCGCCCGAAAGGTCATCAAGCCCGAGCAAGTCGTCTCGATATACAAGTCGCAGACATTCCCGACCACCGGCTACGGTGTGGTCCATAACCTGAAGCCGGAGCTTCAGGAAAAAATCAAAGAGGCGTTCTTCAGCTTCCCGTGGGAAGGCTCGGAGCTCGCGAAGGAATTCGAAAAGTCAGGTGAAGCCAAGTTCATCAAGATCGAACACAAGAAGGACTGGGACGTCGTCCGCAAGATCGACGCCGCCAACAAAGTGCAATACACCTGCAATTGATGGCAGTGGAGCTGGCGCGAGAGGAGCCGTTCGATGCTTCGTGTTGAAGAGCTCGTCAAGCGTTATCGAACTGGAGACGTCGCCCTGCGCGGCGTCTCCTTCAGTGTAGACGCAGGTGAGATTATTGGCTTGATCGGCCCGTCCGGAGCCGGCAAGTCCACACTGATCCGCTGCGTTAACCGCCTTGTCGAGCCGACATCGGGCCGAATCTGGCTCGGCGACCTAGAGCTAACCGCACTGAAAAAATCCGGACTGCGAAAGGCGCGCCGACGAAGCGGCATGATCTTCCAGGAGTACGCTCTGGTCGAGCGCCTCAGCGTCATGGAGAATGTTCTCTCCGGCAGGCTCGGCTTTACCCCTTTTTTGCAGAGCTACCTGCGCCGCTTCCCGCAAGCGGATATCGACCGAGCATTTGACGTACTCGACCGCGTTGGGTTGATCGATCAGGTCGACAAGCGTGCCGATGCGCTGTCGGGCGGCCAGCGTCAGCGCGTCGGCATCGCACGCGCGCTCGTTCAGGAGCCGGAAATCCTGCTTATCGACGAGCCGACGGCAAGTCTTGATCCAAAAACGTCGCGCCAGGTCATGCGGTTGATAACAGAGCTGTGCCGCGAACGACGGCTTGCCGCGATCGTAAATATCCACGATGTCGCGCTTGCTCAGATGTTCCTGCCGCGCATCGTTGGCTTGCGCGCTGGAGAGATCGTCTATGACGGACGCAGTGATGCGATGTCGTCCACGGTGCTGACCAGGATTTACGGTGAAGAAGACTGGACCAAGTCCTCTTCACTCGCATCCGATCCTGAAGACACGGAGGACGATCGTCCACCGACGCCCCCGATGGCAGACGCCACTGTCCGTGCCGTGGTCCGGTGACGATGGACGCAAACGCTTCCACAATGGCACAGCCCGTGCCGCGTCGTTGGCGACAGCCGAGGCTAATCGAAGCCACTTGGCTGCGCTGGGCAATAACTCTTGCTGTCCTGCTTTACCTCGCCCTCGCACTTGGATCCATCGATGCCAACTGGAACCGGGTCATCGAAGGGATAGGCCGCGCGGGGCAACTGTTTGCGGGTTTCTTGACGCCAGACTTCTTGTCCAGGTGGGGCGACATCCAGGTTGGCATCATCGAAAGCCTGACGATGACGGTAACGTCCACTGTCGCTGGCGTGCTTTTATCGATACCGATCGGGCTCGGCGCAGCCCGCAACATCGCGCCACTTTGGCTCTATGCTCTATGCCGCGCCATCATTGCGATTTCCCGCACCTTTCAGGAAGTGATTATCGCGATCTTTTTCGTGGCTATGTTTGGCTTTGGTCCGTTTGCCGGTTTCCTGACACTCTCCTTCGCAACAATCGGTTTTCTTGCAAAACTGCTGGCCGATGAGATCGAGGAAATCGATCCTGCCCAGGTCGAGGCTGTCCGGGCGACCGGTGCCGGCTTTTGGCAAGTCATAGATTATGCCGTCTCGACCCAGGTGATGCCACGGCTGATCGGCCTGACGCTTTATCGCGTCGATATCAATTTCCGAGAGTCCGCCGTCATTGGAATCGTGGGGGCTGGCGGTATCGGTGCAACCCTCAATACAGCCCTCGACCGCTATGAGTTCGACAGCGCAGCCGCGATCCTCATACTGATTATTGCGATCGTTATGTCGATGGAATACGTGTCGAGCTTCTTTCGAAAATGGATTCAGTAATGCCGGTGATCACATCCGAAAACGGGTCACCGAAGAGCTGGACCGTTCGAACGCACGGCCAGCGGCTGTTGACTTGGCTTGGCTGGCTATCACTGGTGGCGCTGACTGTCGTCTGCTGGCGGGTTATGACCGAGGGCACGATCTGGGCATTCGTGTACGATGCGCCACGGCAGGCTGCTGACATATTTGGACGCATGATCCCGCCCCGCTGGGCCTATGCTGACAAGCTCTGGCTGCCCTTATGGGACACAATCAACATCGCCACCCTTGGCACAGCGCTCGCGATCGTGATGGCCACGCCACTTGCCTTCCTGGCCGCGCGCAACACAACGCCCAGCCCAACCTTCGTCCGGCCGATCGCACTGTTGATCATCGTATCCTCGCGCTCCATTAACGCGCTGATCTGGGGGTTGCTGCTTGTTGCTGTCCTGGGTCCTGGCGTGCTCGCCGGCATCATTGCGATCGCCTTCCGTTCAATCGGTTTCATCGGCAAACTGCTCTATGAAGCAATCGAAGAAATTGACCAGCGGCAGGTGGAAGCGATCACGGCGACTGGGGCCAGTGGCCCGCAGGTGATGGCCTATGGGATTGTCCCGCAGGTCTTGCCGACGTTCGCAACCATTTGTGTATTCCGTTGGGATATCAACATCCGCGAGTCGACCGTGCTCGGTCTCGTCGGTGCAGGTGGCCTCGGATTGGCTCTCGAGTCATCGCTCAATACGCTTGCCTGGCCACAGGTTACGCTAATCCTGCTTATGATCCTGGCGACCGTTGTCATCAGTGAGTGGATCACGGCCCGCGTCCGGCGAGCGATCATTTAACCCGCCGTCACGTGAGACAGCGGCCGTTGGAGATCCAGAATCAACCGCGCAATCCGGCGCCACAACAGCTCATTTTTGCCATCTCCGACGTCCGCATCGACCGCGACAGCAAACACGAGCCGGGTTGGCAAACAGTCGTCCGGACGGCTTGTGCCTCTGCCTCGATATGTCATGCGATGGAAAGCGCGAGTGTGGTACCTGGATGAGCAGAAATGGCCTGAAGGAGCTGAACCGCGTTGTCGCACATTTAGTCCGCTTAGTAGGTCAAGTTCTGCCGTCATGTGCTCAAGGGCAAGATGAAACTTCATGACCCGCAAGAGACGTCGCGCCGGCATACATGCTACCGGTTGGCAACCAAGGGCCATTTCGCAATCATTGGCGGATAACTGCTTTCCTACTGTCTCAACACCAGCAAGCACAACGCCTTCTAAATCTTGGACTCTTCATACGCCGTAGCTGCATCTCCAAGATATTTTACTGCATCATTAAGTTCCGTTTGAGAGTAGTCAGCCGCCCGTTCTTGAAGTCTTAAAACCGTACTTCGATAGAGTGGCCCAACGGTGTCAAACAAATGCTCGGTAGGAAGCACGACCACGCCACGACGATCTTCTGGGTCTCGGTTCCGTCGGATCAGATTTGCGCGCTCCAACCTGTCCAAGAGACTGGTGACAGAACCGGATGTAAGGCCTAGTTCTTTGGCGATGTGTCTTGGCTTAGACGGACCTTTGGCTAACAGGTTCAAGCACCGAAGATCGTTCCGACTGACATCGACGAGAGACGCTGCCTGCGTATCAAGCCGATCAATGGCGTCATAGAGCCGTCGGCAGACCTGAACCAAATCCTCAATGCTGCGATCAGCATCATGTGCATCGCTCTCTGCCATGTCTTGAGCATACCTTGATTGCCAAGTTAATTGATAGTCGTATGATATAAGGAGCTATTTTATCAAGAGAACAAATGACCACCGGCATATGTCCTATTTCACCCACATGTTTGAAGACGTCATCGCGCTCCAAGGTGTCGGTAAGAAAAAGGTGCTGACCTACAAAGTTCTCTTCTTGCCGCCCCATTTTGAGCGGCAGTTACCCTTTGAAATTTACCCGCGATTGAGGGTGGACGGCGAAATCGCAGATGTCCCCGTACGTGGGGCTTGGATGCCGGTCGGAGATGGTCGGCGGTACTTCATCGTGTCACCTGATGTAATAAGACAGACGGGCTTTGATGTCGGTGATCTGGTCGAGATGCGGTTTAGGGTAGATGACCAAAATCACGTAGACATCCCGCGAAGTCTACAGCTTGCCTTGGATGACGATGAAGCGGTGAACGCTCAGTGGGTAGCGCTGACTGCTGGCAAGAAACGCATGTTCACGTTCCATGTGGCGTCCGCCAAGACCGAAGCGACGCAGGCCCGCCGCGTCGTAGAAGCAATGGAGGCCATCGGACGCGGCATGACGTTGCGCGATCTCCAAAATGAGAGGAAATCCAAAAAATAATCCCGGTCAGACCTGATTGACTCTTCAGGCAAGATACTTGATAATCAAGACAAGTTTGCACGGACTTGATGCAGTTGAATCATGTCCAAAGCAGGGGAGCGCTCAATGCTTTCAATTCTAGCAACCATCGCCGCCATCATTGGGTGCATGGCCCTGATCATTATCCTGTTGTCTGCATTATCTCCGACGAAGCTGGAATATGAAGAGGCGGTCACAATCAACGCGTCGGTAGAGCAAGTTTATGACGACATCCGCTTCCAAGACCGCCTCATGCGGTGGTCGGCTTGGCCCAAGGAAACCAAGTCGAAGTGCGCAGTCGATACTGGTCATACAATTGAAGGCGAAGACGGCACCGTCGGAACTCGCACTGTCTTCTTCTCAAAGGGCAAGGCTATGGGGTTCCAGGAGATACAATCACTAAGACCCAATCATTCCTTGTCCTTCGCGCTCGAGGGCGCAGGAGCTCCACACTTTCCCACAATGGTATTCAAACTCGAAGAAGTGGAGGCAGAAAAGACCAGGGTCGTGCTGTCTTTTGTCAATCGGATGCCACGCCCGTTTAATCTGATCTGGCACTTTGCTGGCATCAGCAGGTGGACGCGAAAGATGCACGTCAAAGACCTTGAAGGGCTCAAGGCGTTTTCGGAACCACCCCACAAAGACGCAGACGGAAACGTTGTGGGTCGTGATATGAGCATCCCGAACCCTTATGAAATTCCTATGCCGGAAGTCGCATAATCATAGCGCAGCCACCTTTGGCCGCATCTGAGACCTCTTCCGCGCTGGCATCGTTTCACAAGTGCAAAATGAAAGTGGCAGTCGGTATCCTTGTGCTGACCGCCTTTCTTGACGTACTAGGGTCCGGACCCTTTAACGTTGCGGTGTAAGATTCCCAAAACGGGCGAAGCGTGATTCTGTGCCTGTCAGCGGGGAGGTACGGACATGACTGATTTGTTTTGGTTTTCTGATGCGCAGTGGGCTCGTGTCGCGCCGCT
>JBCCOV010000260.1:0-5924 GCA_039039985.1 Pseudomonadota bacterium
CGTAAGGAGTGGTTGCCGGTCATCGAACGTCTGCGCGGTCGCCGTGAGGTACCGTTCCAATCATATCCGCTCCTTGTCACCTTTGATGACATCAAAAATCCGGTGACGGCGCGGGAGGTCGATCCGAATGATCTCGCTGCCACGTTCGGCCCCGGCTATGCGCTGAGTTCCCTCACGATCGAGATCACCGATGAGCCGGTGACGGAGGGGCGAGTGGAGAGTGTGTTGGCGTGGTTGCCGTCCATTCGGCCAAATAAACTGGACGGACGACGTTACGAAACGATCGAGGCTGGGAATCGCTTGGCCAACACGCTCAGTGCAGGTTCATTCTCAACTGAGGTCGGAAAATGACAATCTCAAAAGACCTCTTCCTCGCGATCCTCGCGATGAATGCCGCGCCGGTCGGCCGTGTCACCGATGGTATCACAATGTCCGTCGTCCTTCAGAGATCCGAGAGGGCGTCAGCAAGAGTGCCTGTCCGCCGCCGCAAGTTTGAGACGTGACAGTCCGCGCTATCTTAGACACATAGACAAACACGCGAGCCGGGCCGTGGCTGCCGGTTGTTGCCATGCGACGCCAAACACCATCGCCACGTGCATCCATCGCTTCGATGTCGCAGGCATGGCGCGTCCGCACGACCGCTCTCCGGCCGCCACTTACTCGCCGAGTCCAGCACCGTCCGCCGCAGGTGATGAGCCGGAGAGGCAGCAGCAGTACCCGTGCATGAACGCCAGATGCAGGCGCCGCGACATCACAGGCGAGCGCACCCGATCAGCTCGGATTGCTGAGAACATCAGCAAGCAGATTTTCTCTTGACGTCAGTATGCAGACAGTTAACGTGCCGACAACCTTTGGTGGCAGCGCCGTGTTTGGACATCACGGCGCCGCTTGAGGAGGCGGTGCCGTCGCTGGCCGTGGTACGGTCCACTTGGGCGATGGTGCTGTGCCGTCCGTGGGGGTGAGTCCATGTCGCGTTTTCAGCCAGTGCCACGCCTGTCGGTTAAACGTGCGCATGCCGCACAACGATAGGTGGATGGTGTGAAATTCCTTATGGGCGTTGCTGTGCTTATCTTGGTGTTCGTCATCAGTTTTAGCTGGCTGTTTGAAGTTTATACTTGGAACCAGAAAGTCACGATTTCAGTCGATACGCCTGATGGCGAGAAGCGCGGCGCCAGTGTTATGCGCGTCAGTTACGACATGAGCAGCGATTATTTCAATTCACTCGCTGGCCGGAGCGGCAAGTTTGAACTGACAGGTGAAGCAGCATTCGTGGAAGTGGCTCCCGGGCGGTATCTGTTCGTCTTGCTCAAGGGAGCCAAAAACTGGGCTTGGGTGGCGATTTGCGATCGCTGTGAGGCCACGATGACCGTGCGTGGGCCGTTGATCCAGAACCTGAAGATCCCGATCGATTTGCTGAGACTGCGCTACAGCTATCCGACGCTGGTAACCTTCGATGACACCAATAATCCGATGACGGTGCGCGAAGTCGACCCGAATGATCTCGCCGCTACATTCGGCCCCGGCTATGCGCTCCGCTCGCTTACGCTCGGGATCACGAAGGAGCCTGTCACGGCCGGGAAAGTCGAGAGTGTGTTGGCGTGGTTATTGGGCCTAAACGGAGGCTATCTCCACGGAGGATCTACCTCACGTGGTGCTCCACTGGGTCTCTATGGCGGCAACTTCAAAGTCAAAGAGCGCTGAAGGATTGGCGGAAGATGACAATCTCAAAAGATCTATTTCTCGCTATCCTCGCAATGGATGCTTACAATCGAGGTTATCGTGAGGGCATTGAAGGGTTGGGCGGTGTCGGTGCTTACATTGGCGACGCAAAGATAGATGATGACAAAGGTGATGAAGAGGCCAAGAGTCTCAACTTCTATGCCGTCGCCTACGAACACCCAACATACGGCAAAATCGTCTCGTATCGGGGTACGGATGACTATGGTCTGTTTAGCCCAACCAGCGATGTTTGGACAGGTTGGATCTTTGGCGCTGGCCTTACGGAAGGCACGCAACTTCCGTTGGCACGAGACTTCTATAATGACGTTACTGGTGCTGATCCCTTTGAAGCCGGTTCCTCTGCAGTCACCTTGACTGGCCACTCTCTTGGCGGAGGGCTGGCGGGGCACGTCGCCAGTCTCACCGGTACGCAGGCTCTTATCTTCGATCACGAGCCCTTTGCTGCCGCGACAATGGTGGACTGGTTCGCAGAGCTGTATGACCGCGGTGTCGTCGACCAGGATACGGCTCTGGATATATGGAACGGAATTACGCCGCTTCCTGACGGTATGACTCTTCCAGACACATCAAATATTGAAGCTATATACGTCGAGGGAGAAGTCCTCCAACCCATTCGCGCGTTGGCTTCGAACGCTGCATATTGGTTTGCTCCTTTACCCGAAGCGGAAACATACGCCGCTGATATAGAAGCTTCGACGAACTACAAGCAGGTGCTCCCCGGGTTTGGGTCGCCATTGGATGCCATTGGTCGACATTCGATGAGCATCTTAGTTATCGAAAAGTTCGGCATCGATACATACGGCGCAGACTCAAGTTGGTTATCTGTTTTCGATGATGCGTATGCCGCGCTCAAAGACGTAGCGATTGGCCAAGCGGCTGGATTCTCTCCTAAGGACACAGGTGGCACAGGCACAGAAGCTGAAAAGGCGGCGGGCGCAATTGCCTATTCAGCGTTGGACGAAGGCACGCTGATCTTCGGCAATACCGGCATCCGTGCGATGTTTGACGATCTCGAGGAACTTGGACGGATCGTTGAACGCGGAGGGCTTCCGGGAAACCTCGGTGCGTCCGTAGAGGGGTTGACCGAGGCCATTGTCCAGTTTGCCGGGCAGATGGCGCTGCAGAAGGTCGACTACACAAATCATACAGATATTAATCCGCAAGAAGGAATTCTGTTTTTCTCCAAGGATGGCGAGATTGTTGAGCCCGGCGAAAACCCAGACGGTTCCGTGCGAGATGAAACAGCTGAAGCCGACATACTGTCTTTAGATTTATCGAAAGTACTTTGGAACACGTCGGACAACCCACAGATCGATGATCCAGATCGGGCTGTGGTCGTTGAGGGCGTCAATACCATACTGGATGACCTCTTTGAGCAACTTGCGATCGACGGCAACGAGAGCGAATTCCTTAAGATGCTCCAGTTGCTCTACGGTGGTCCTGATCCCAATGGCGACCCGAAAGAGCATGTTGCGGCCCGCTACATTGGTCGCGCAGATTTTGCGCTCATCAATGATCTCGCTGAAGTGCGTCTCGCGGATCGCAGTGCGGACGAGATTGCGGTGTCGGAGGACCAGTCAGGTCTGTACGTGTCCGCTGACGGTGACCAGAAGATTTATGGCAATCGGGATAACAATGTACTTGTTGCATCCGATGGCGACGACTGGCTGACTGGTGGACTGGGCAAAGACATCCTCGTCGGTAAGCGCGGCGATGATGTTTTCGTGGACGCCATTTCTGAGGCGTACGAGCCGTCTAGTTTGCCATTGCCCGACAATCCGCATGACGACATTTATGTCGGCGGCGTGGAGTTCGAGTACGCACTCACCCAGTTTCTGGAACGCCTGCTGCATGGCTCTCAGAGCGACGTGTTGAGATATACAGTTCGGTCTGACATCGATGATCAAGATAGTTTGCGTGCGCTTGGGGTCGAAGTTCTCGATCTTTCAACGACGACCATTGGCAATGCAGAGGCCGTCAAAATCACGGTCAGAGACCGTAATACGGACCGCGTGAGTACCGATTACACAATCCATGTCGATACGATCGAGTTGTCAGAGCGTGCAGAAGAGGTACGTATACAAGACAGCTGGTTAAGCACGCCAACTGTGCTTGATCTCGGTAGCTTCGTTCCTGGTTCTCGCGTCAGCAGCAGCGACTGGGACGCCGTTTCGTTTCAGGCTTTGAGCGGCGGCATTTCGATGGTCAATGGCGCAACGCGCGCACTGAACGGTGGTAATCCGGCATTGCCTTCTGGCACAATGAGCGCTGCCAGTGAATCGATCAGTTTAATTGGAAGTTTGATTTTTGAGGTTCCTCCCAATATCGAGACGATCATTGGTGGTTGGCGAGAGAACAATCCGCTTCGGGTGACTGGAGCGGAGAAAGTTACACTGACGGATTATGATGATGTTTATTGGTCTACGGATTTTACGTCGTTCGGAGAGTTGGTCACGGGCTGGCCCGATCGCGAACAGGCTTTGCAGTTTGGAGAGGTGAACGGCGGGGGCGGTCGAGACATTCTATTTGTCACGGATCCCTCATACATCGGCTCCGGAGATTCCATCGGGTCGCCTCCGGCGCCCGGGGAAGCTGATACACGTGCGGTGGCTCAATCCGAAATGCGGCTGACTCTCGATGGCGGGGAGGGCGAGGATCGGGTCATCGCGCTTGGTGGTACCGGGGCGATTACTGTTGGCGGGGCCGGGCGCGACTTTGTTTTTAACACCTCCTATTACGGCCAGCTCTACGGCGACTCGATCGACGGGCAAGGCGGCCGCGACGGTGACATATTTTGGTACTGGCCGAATACGTTCATTATGGACGCCGAGCCGGATGACATTCTGCAAATGTTCGGTTTTCCGCTGCTTGGGGGCACGAATGTTCTCTTCGGCATGGCGATCGGCGATGGATCGTTGGCGCAGGACTGGTTCTTTCCGTTCGTTTTCTATGGTCGCACAACCGGCGATCAGCTGCTGGTGTACAATGCGCTATTCGACGGCTTTATGATCGTCGAGGAGTACGACTTCGGTGGGCTCAGGGACGAGCAGTACGGCGTGCCGAGCGCCGGTGATCTGGGCATGACGTTCCGCATCGCGAATGCCCCGGACTCCATTGAAATTTCGCTCTTTAACGCGCTTTGGGGCCATATATTCACCTACATTGATGTTCTTTGGAATCTCACCAAAGCCATTCGCTGGCAGCCGGTCGACGATCCATTGGTCTTGGATCTTGATGGGGATGGTATCGAGACCGTCTCGACCCTGCATTCCGGCGTTCACTTTGACCTCGATGGCGACTTCTTCGCGGAGAAAACGGGCTGGGTCGGCGCCGATGACGGCTTCCTCGTCCTTGACCGCAACGCGAACGGGCGGATCGATGACATCACCGAAATGTTCGGTGCGCCGGGTGTGTCGGGCTTTGTTGAGCTGGCGGAGCTGGACGACACGGGTGACGGGTTGATCACCGCTGACGACGCCGCATTTGCGTCTCTGCAAGTCTGGCGCGATCTCGACCAGGACGGTGTGACGGATGAGGGCGAGCTGTTCAGCCTGGCCGAACTGGACATCGTCTCGATCGACGCCGTGGGAGAGACGCTCGACGCGGTGACTCCGCAAGGCACGACGCTGCGCGAAAAGGGTGGGTTTACTCGCGGCGATGGGTCGACCGGCGATGTCTACGAGGCTGTGTTCGAGACCGACCCGACCGATACAATCTTCCGCGGTGAAAGCGGACATGCCGTGTGGCTCGGAGATTCGGCGGTGAACGCCAAAGGCTTCGGGTCAATGCCGAACCTTGCGATCGCGATCTCCAACGATTTCGAGTTGGCCCAACTCGTTTCCGATGTCGGTGCGGCGATGACGACGCCGACGCTATCCGACGTCATGGAGACGGCGACGCCGGTGTTCGGTGCGTGGGCGCAAACGCTCGAGCGCACGCGCGAACTCACGCCGGTGCTGCTGAATGAAGATGCGAACGGCGTGGTCTTGGTCGATCGCGCCACGTACGTTGAAGACGCCGGCGGCGGATTCTGGATTCGCGAAAGCGGCGCGAGTGTGCTGGACGCACAAGGCACACCGATTGCGCGCACCACGCTGGAAGATGTTCTCGACCAGGCGACGGCAACCGGCCAAACTTGGCAGCTCGAGCAAGCGTTTTCACCGACCTCGCGCTCTGAGCCGCTC
>JBCCOV010000261.1:0-5917 GCA_039039985.1 Pseudomonadota bacterium
ACGGAGTTCCTCTGCAAGCACATTTTTGACGAGATGACTGCAGCCGTTCGGCGCGGCGACCTTGGCCCGGGATCGGACGGGCTGGCGAAAATCAGAGTCACACTCGGGGAAACACATCTTGCCCGCGCATGGTTTGAGGGCCCCGTGTTTGAAGGCCCCGTTCATGCTTAACGTGGGTTTCGCCATCCCAGGAGACCTGCAGTCACCAACCGGTGGCTATGCCTACGCGCGGGAGCTGTTCCGCCGGTTTGCGGCGCACGACATCCAGGCCAGCCACATCCAACTGCCGGCGGGATTCCCGTTTCCGGATGCCAACGACATTGCAGACACCGAACGCCGATTTGCTCAGATCGGCCCACAAACGCCCCTGCTGATTGACGGCCTGGCCTACGGTGCATTTCCGGAGCATTTGGCGGCAGCGCTACCGCATCCTTTGGTGGCACTCGTCCATCATCCGCTGGCGCGCGAGACAGGCTTGTCTGACGAACAGGTCGCCTCCCTTAAACAAAGTGAACGCGCGGTTCTGCGCCGTGCTGATCGGGTGATCACGACAAGCACGGAAACGGCAGACATCCTTGCGCGTTGTTATGACGTGTCGGCAGACAAGCTCTCGGTCGCCGAACCTGGGACGCCGGCGCCACGCCGGCATCGCGGCTCTCAGTCTGCGATCATGCAACTCCTCGCGGTCGGTGCCGTCTCGCATCGTAAGGGCTATGACGTGCTGTGCTCGGCCCTTGCAGAACTCGCTGACAAGACGTGGCATCTGACGATCGTTGGAGACACCACACGCAACCCGGCGGTAACGGAGACGCTGTGCCGTCAGATCGCCGATAACGGACTGGCGGATCGCGTGACGCTAGCCGGCGCGGCAACTGCGGACGAGCTGGATCGCCAGTATCACAACGCCGACATCTTTGTTCACGCTGCGCATTACGAAGGCTACGGCATGGTTTTGACCGAGGCCCTGTCGCGCGGCCTGCCGATTGTGACGACGTCGAATGGCGCCGCGGCGGAGGCCATCTCACATGATGCCGCGATCAAGGTCCCGGCGGACGACGTGTCTGCACTCGCAGCAGCGCTTAAGGTTGTGCTTGGCGATACCGCACAGAGGCGGACCCTCGCGGATCGTGCATGGGTCGCTGCCCAGACGCTGCCGACATGGGACCAAACCACGCAAACCGTTGCCAAAGTCCTGAGGGGGGTCGCCGTATGAGCGGCTTCGATCCGGAGTGGTTGGCACTGCGCGAACCGGTGGATCACGCGTCCATCAACGCCGCGTTGCGACGCGCCCTTGTTTCCCGTCTTCAGCATAACGAGACGATATCCGTGGTTGATCTCGGTTGCGGAACCGGGTCGAACCTTCGCGGTCTTGCGCCGTGGTTCCAGCAACGGCAACATTGGACATTGCTGGACTATGACACAGCTTTGCTGGCAGCCGCCGCTTCGGCAGAACGCCCTTCAAATGTCTCGGTTGCCACCGCCCGCCACAATCTCCGCGACGCAGATCTCCACTCCGTTTTCGCAAACGCCGACCTTGTGACTGCCGCCGCGTTTTTTGATCTTGCGTCGTTGGACCTGGTGCAACGTGTGGCTGCGGCGGCCGCGCAGCAGCGCGCCGTATTCTATACCGTATTGACGTACGATGGCATCGCCAGCTGGCTGCCTGAGCACCCGGCCGACGGCGACATGCGGCGTCTCTTCAATCTGCATCAGCGTGGGGACAAAGGGTTGGGGCCAGCGCTTGGGCCAACGGCAACGGATGCCTTGGCTGATGCATTTGCCGGTCACGGCTACGAGGTTCTCAGAGGACGGAGCCCCTGGGTGCTTGCCCCTCAGAACGCACAGTTGCGCACGCAGGCTGATACGGGCTGGGCCGGCGCCGTCGAGGAGACCGGCCAGTTGTCGAATGCGATGATCGAGAGCTGGCTGCAGCACCGGACGACCCATCCCGAGGCGGTGACCATTGTTGGCCATGAGGACTTGCTCGCCGTGCCTGCCGCCTGACTTGTCGATTCGGAAAGCTGTGACGTCAGCTGCGCGGCCGGCCGGACGTCATGCGTGTAAGCACGCTATTGCGCAGAACAATGTGATGGTAGAGCGCCGCCCCAACATGAACGGCGACGAGTGCCATCAGCGCATAACCGAGCAGACCGTGAACAGCAAAGGCCTGTGCGGCCAGGTCCTTATCGGGCGCGACAAGCGCCGGCAGTTTCAGCCCGCCGAACGTGTCCAAAGCCGGAAAGGCCGAAACGCCGATCCAGCCGGCAAGCGGCATTGCAATCAGCACGGCATAAATCGCCCAGTGCGTGATCTTCGAGGCGACGATGTGGAATGTACTCAAGCTCGGCTCGTGGTCCGGCGCGCCGGCAAACACCCGGTAAATCAAGCGCAGAACAATCAAACAGAGTAATGTGAAGCCGGCGAGCTTATGTCCGCTATAGAGTGTATTGGTCGTCGCGTCCCAGAGGTTAAGCTCCTTGCCGCGGTACGTCATGTACAGCCCGACGGGAACGAGCACCGCGACAAAAGCAACCGTCGTCCAATGGAAGATGCGAGCAACGAGCGAGTACCCTGTTTGCTCCGAGACAACGCGTGCTTCATCGGATCCAGACATCGCTCAGCGCTCCTCACTTCATTGTCGAAACCTGCAGACAAAAAGAACGTCCCCATCGTCAAGCACAGTTACCTGCGTGACAGGACGATGGGCCATCCGCAGCGTGTCGATCGGTGCCAGGTCCAATCCGCTAATTCCGGATCCCAGAATCATAGGGGCGACCAGCAGATGAAGCTCGTCGACGACACCGGCATCGATAAACCGGGAAACCGTCGTCGCACCGCCTTCGATCAGAATGCGGCTCAAGCCGCGTTTTGACAGCGCTTCAATCATGCGTCCCGGCGCAAGAACTCCATTGACGCGGCGCACCACGATGTCACCGGGTTGTTCATCAGGCGCGTCGTGCCCGCGGATGACCAGCACAGGTGCGGCCTGATCCGTATACAACTTGGCATCTTTGGGCATTTTGCCGGATGGATCAATCACAACGCGGGTCGGGTTTCGTCCCGGCACACGCCGCACCGTGAGCTGCGGGTCGTCCGCCAGGACCGTGCCAACTCCAACAACAACGGCATCGACTGCCGCGCGAAGCCTGTGCACGTGGATGAGTGCGGACTCGCCATTGATCCAACGGCTTTCGCCGTTTGGCAGCGCAATTCGACCATCGAGCGATTGGCCGAGCTGCGCAACAACGTAGGGTCTATCGGCGGGGCGATTTGCAAGGTCCGCAAGAACCTTGGCCGCACCGCCGCCATCTGAATCAACCACATTTTGAATCATTAACGGCCCTCAGACGTCGCCCGGTTTGGACAAAGGCTGCAAGTATCAAAACGCTTTCGGCTTGCTGTGCCGCAAACAGCCGCGTAGGTCCAGCCGACACGTGTGACACTTTACGGCGACTGGGGCGCATCTATGTTTGACAGCGAAAATCCGCGTGATGCGTTGCCGGAGATCGACACTCATGACGCGAGCTGGCCACTTGTTCCGGTCGTGATCGGCTTGGTCTTGGCGTGGCTCGTCCTTGCCCTGCCCTGGCTGGATGGGACGTTTACGATCCCCTGGGACGGCAAAGCGCATTTCGCACCGCAAGTTCATTTTATGGCGGCCGCGATCGGACGCGGCGAATGGCCGTGGTGGACGCCGCATGTGTTTGCCGGACATCCTCAGATTGCTGATCCGCAGTCGATGATCTTTTCGCCGCCGATGGCAGCGCTCGCCCTGATCACGCCAACGCCAAGTCTCTGGGCCATCGACACGGCCGTGCTGGTTACCGTCCTGTTTGGCGGTCTCGGTATTGTTGTCTTTGCCAGACTGCGGCGATGGCACTGGGTCGCCGCGCTGGTCGCAGCGCTCGTTTTCATGTTCGGTGGCTCGATGGCCTGGCGCCTGCAGCACTTCGGCCAGGTCATGAGCATGGCCTATTTGCCGTGGGCAATCCTGTGCATCGATATTGCGCTCCGCCATGGGCGGATCTGGGCCGGCGCCGCTGCCGGCATCTTTGCGGCCGCCATCTTTCTCGGTCGCGATCAGGTCGGCTTGCTCTCCATCTACCTGTTATTCGCCTACGCGCTCTCGCTGCTCTTTTCACGCCACCGCGCGAAGTCCGTGTCGATCTTGCTGCCAGCTGCTGCTGGCCTTGTGGTCGGTATCGCCATTGTTGCCATCCCGCTCATGCTCACTTTGGCATTTGCTGCACAATCCAACCGCCCTGCGATCGACCTTGCCGGTGCCGGTGCCGGGTCTCTGCACCCCGCTCTCTTGATGACAGCCGTCGTGCCCAATCTCTATGGCGCCGCCGGCGATATGATCGACTACTGGGGCCCACCGAGCCTGATCTGGGAGGACACGGGGCTGTTTATCGCCCAGAACATGGGGGTTGTGTACATCGGCGCCATACCGCTGATGGTTTTGGTGATCGCGGCAGTCCGTGGCTGGCTATGGGATCGCAAGATCGTATTTTTCACCGCGAGCGCAGCTATCGCACTCATTTATGCGCTCGGCTGGTACACCCCGATTTTCCAGGCCATTTACGAGGTGGTGCCCGGTGTCGACAAGTTTCGTCGGCCGGCTGACGCGACGTTCCTGATTGGTGGCATCGCCGCATTTCTTGTCGGGTGGGGATTGGACCGCGGCCTCCGTGCCGATGCGCAGCTTGAGAGCATTCGCCCGTTGCGCTGGAGCGTGATCGTCGCTGGGACCGGTGTTGCCCTGGCGGCGCTGACCGCCCTGTTCTGGGGACGATTTGTTGGGGCTGCGCCAAACATTGTCCTCAGTGCAGCCACGTTTGTCGTAGCTATCGCCATCTGCGCGATCGCCTATTGGATTCGCCCGATCCGTCCGACAGCCGCCGGCCTGCTGGTGGTGACCGCCGTGACGCTCGATCTCGGACTCCATAACGGGCCGAACGGCGCAAACGCCCTGTCAACGAACACGATTGATATGCTTCAGCCCGCCGCACCGAATCCGACACTTGCGAAGCTGTCGTCGCTTGTGCAAGCCAGCACGACGGATCAATATCGTCCCCGCATGGAATTCGTCGGTCTCGGGTATCACTGGCCAAATGCGAGCCTCACCCATGGTCTCGACAACACACTTGGTGCCAATCCACTGCGGTTGGCCTGGTACGCCGGAGCAACCGGGGCCGGCGATACGGTTGCAAACTTCGACCAGCGCAAGTTCTCGGCGTTGATGCCGAGCTACACGGCGCCGCTCGCGCAGTTGCTCGGCCTGAAGTACATCGTCACCGGTCGTCCTCTGCCGACCGACTCGGGTCCGGGGAAAGGTCTGCGCTTGGTGGCCACAATCGGCCCACGCCATATCTACGAGACGCCTGCCAGCATCCCGCGCGTTGTTTTCGCAACGCAAGCCGTCGTGCGCGATGCCGCATCCGGACCGCAGCGGACCGTTCCAGATCTCGACTACACATCGACGGTGCTTCTCGAGCCGGGCGCACAAACGACGCGTACAGGCGCGACAGGAACCGCACGCATTGTGACTTATGCGAATACCAACATCACGATCAGCGCCGAAAGTGACCAGGGCGGTTGGGTCGTTCTCCACGATGTGTGGCATCCCTGGTGGCGCGTGACGATCGACAATCAACCGGCCAAGCTGCTGCGGGCGAATGTTCTGTTCCGCGCCGTTGAGGTCCCGGCCGGCCGTCATGTCGTCCGCTTCAGCTTTGCTCCATTGGCGGGGGCCTGGCGCGATCTGTTTGCTCCGTCGGTATCATCACGCCCAACCACACCACGCGCTCGACCGGAGGGCCAGTGAGCGTTACGCAAGCTTATCTCGCCGCGCTGCGATTCCTGACGCGTGAGCGCGGCCTGTCGATTGCACTCGCGATTGCCAGCGGTGCGATCG
>JBCCOV010000262.1:0-5907 GCA_039039985.1 Pseudomonadota bacterium
CTCGCGGCTCGAGCGCTGGCCATCCTGCGAAGTCGATCCCCAGGCCGCGACCGCGGCCCGGCGCGTTGCGCCGCCCCCGCGGAGGGCCCGGCCGTTAGGCCGGAACAGCCCGTGAGCGAAGAGTCCTTAATTTGCGCTGTTCGCACGCTCGCAGGCTCGCGGCTCGAGCGCTGGCTATCCTGCGAGGACGATCCCAGGCCGCGACCGCGGCCCGGCGCGTTGCGCCGCCCCCACCCCAACGCGGGTGTTCCCGCGTTGGGCATTTCAAATGTCGAGATGGCGGATACGCCATCTCGATGGGGCCCGAGCGAAGCGAGGAACAGCCGTGAGCGAAAGCACGCGAGAGCGAGGCGCATACAATGCGGCACGCTCGAGCGCGATCCTAAGCTGCTACGCAGCAAAAGCACTCTTCGCGCCGCCGGACTTCTGTGTCTTGAAGATGGAGCCAGCATCGGGTGCCGGCGGCAGTGGCATGCGGACGGGCACATCGGCCAGGCGCGGCGTCAGCGAGACAGTACCGCAAATGATGCGCGACTGCATATCGTCCCACTGCTCTTGCTGCGGCAGGCGCTGCAGATACGAACCGGCGCCCATCAACGGCCATGCGTCACCGGCAAGGCACTCATAGAACAAGATTGATCGCGCGCGATCGCTGCGGTTTGGCGCGGAACCATGTAACGCCCG
This sequence comes from Pseudomonadota bacterium, assembly GCA_039039985.1. Taxonomy (GTDB): domain Bacteria; phylum Pseudomonadota; class Alphaproteobacteria; order Rhizobiales; family Hyphomicrobiaceae; genus JBCBWG01. The sequence goes on from JBCCOV010000262.1 coordinate 685, forward strand.
CACATGATGTACTGTCATGCTTCCGGCTTTGCCGGTCAGTGTGACGGCGCTATCCAGATCAAAGCCGGGATCATCCGGGTCGACCGCACCGCAGAACACGCCGTCTGGATTATGATGGCTGAGCACAGGCGCTTTGTGCGAGCCGGGAATGACCTGCAGCGGGCCGTTCTCAAGATCGACATCCTCCAGCATCAGGCCGCAGGCTAACAACGTGTCGTTGGTATGTGGGTAGAACGCCCAGTCCTGATGCCATTCAACGGCTGCACCGCCATCCGGCGCCTTGGTGTTGAGCTTTGCGGTTTGCAGCAAAACGTTTGCGCCGAGCAGCTGCTTCAGCACTTCGGTAATCCGGGAGTTGGTCAGCACCTCCCAATAGTAGGGGTGCTGTTTATGCGGGAGCTTGATGCGTGTCAGCTTCGGCTGCTCTGCGGAATGCCCATCATCGAGGTCGTAGACGTCATTGCTCTCGGTGACGGTTCGCGATTTGTCGATCAGGTCATGCGTGATCTCGCGCAACTGCGCCAATTGCTCCGGCGTGACGGCATTCTCGACCAGAAGGTAACCGTTGTCGTGATAGGATTGGATCTGATCGGGTGAGAGCATCGCGGTTTCCTCCTGTCTGTTTTGGGAGGATTAGACGCCTGGAGACTGGCACTGTCAAAGTGTGTGAGCCGGCAACGGTCGGGACTCCTACCAACGTTCAGACTGGCCAACGTTCGGACTGGCCAACGTTCGGTATGGCCAACGTTCGGTATGGCGGAACCGTGGATCCCGGACACCCCGGCCTTCGCCGGGGCAGGCAAGCCCGGGATGACGGATGTGGATATCGAGAGGTGGCTGAGTCTCGATGATGTTCCAGTTCGCGGACGGTGATGACGGTCACTTCTCGGACTCGCCCGTATCCACCCGAAAGGGTCATCCCGGTGCTCATCACCGGGATCCATAGCTCAGCGGGCGCATTGTTGGCATTGAGCACGGTCTTAGCAGCATTGTCGCACACCAACCGGCGTCCGGACTGGCGGATGGATTGATTCCAGGCACCCCGGCCTCGGCCGGGGCTAGCAAGCCCGCGATGACGGTCTCGGATGGCGCCAGGCCCCGCCCCGCCCTTAGCCACCGCCCTCCCCCAGCGCCTTCGGCATCAGACCGGCTTCGATGGCGGCGATCTGCAGCGCGAGGTATTTCGAGAAGATCCGGCATTGTGCCAGGCTGCCGGCCGTGAACCAGATGCCCGGCTGCGGTGTGCGCTTCCACATGTTGGCCAGTTCGCCGCCGGTGTCGAAGCCCCAGACCTGTCCCGTCCGCTCGGCAATGGCGTCGCCCATGTAAGCCCGCACAACCTCTTGCTGATTGAGATAGCCGGTGGCCGCAACCACGACGTCGGCCGGGGTGACAGAGCCGTCCTTCATCTGCGCGCCTTCGGGCACGAACTTGTCGAGGTCTTGGTAATGGATGACCTTGACCCGACCATCAACAATCAAATCCGAGCAGCCGACATTGAAGTAGTAACCGCCACCGCGCCGAAGATACTTCATCTGAAAGCCGGTATCGTCTTCGCCGCCGAAGTCCAGGCGGAAGCCGCGCGCTGTGAGGCCATCGAGCAAAGGCTTGTCAGCTGCCTTCATTTCGGCGGTCGACTGTTTGTAGGCCTGGATTAAGAAGTTGTACGGCGCAGCAGTGGAAATCAAATCGCAGTCGTCGACCGACGGGCCCTCGTTGTAAATGGCGTAGACCTTTTGCGCTTCCCGCAAGCTGACAATGTAGGTCGTGTTGCGCTGAACCATGGTGACGTCGGCGCCGCTCGCATGCAGGTCCTGCGCGACGTCGTGGGCGCTGTTGCCGGTGCCGACCACGAGGGCTTTGCGGCCCTTCCACTCATGGCCGTCCGTGTAGGCGCCGGAATGGACGACCGGGCCGGCGAACGTATCGAGACCGGGAACATCCGGCATGACGGGCATACTGCTGACACCCACTGCAAAGACAACGTGGCGTGGCTTGACGATGCGTTCCGTCCCGTCCGTTTTGCGCAACCGGACCGTCCAATGGCCCGCATCGTCGTCATAGTCACCGCCGACCAGCTCCGTACCGGTCCAGACGTTCAGCTCCATGCACTCGGCATAGGTTTCGAACCAGTTCGCGAGCTTGTCCTTCGGAATGAAGACCGGGAATGTTTTCGGGAATGGCATGAACGGCAGATGGTTGACGTGAACTTCGTTGTGCAGCGTCAAAGAATGATAGCGCTTGCGCCAGTTGTCTCCGACGCGTTCGTGCCGGTCGATCAACAGCGTATCGACGCCCAGCGCACCCAGACGTGCAGCGACGCCGAGGCCGGCCTGACCGGCGCCGACAACCAATACCGCCGGCTCACGGTCTTCGAATGCCTGGGTCTTGAGGCGCTTGTCGAGCCAGTTCTCGCCACCGAAGTCTCGCGAATAGGCGTCGGCGGCCACTTGCACGCCTTCGACAATGCCGTGCTTGGACAGATCCTCAAGCGTCGTCGCCAATATCCAGGCGCGGAGTTCGCCCGGCGACACAGGGTCCGGCACAAGCCGCACAACGCCGCTGGCGTTGCCATGTGCCGTCTCGAACGTGAAAATGGCCTCGATGGTGTCAACACCGGCGCGCGAAACGACGCTCGGCGCCATCCGGTCGTCTGACACACGAAATGCCGTCGGCTTTATCTGCGCAACGGTCCTATTGAACGCAGCTGCAATCGCGGACTCGCCTTGAAACGTTCGAATGTGCCATGTGAACGCGACAAGATCTCGCCAGTAGCCGTCATGCAAAAAGAGCGCGGCTGCAGCATCGCCATCGCCTTGCGCAAGCGCATCTTCGAAGGCTGTCAGCCACCGGGTTGTGGCCTCATGCGGTGTGACGTTTGCAAGTGCGACATCCAGCGGCATGCAAGACCTCCTGAAGATTGGCAGCAAGTCGGGTAAGACTGAGACGCGCCGGACCGTCGCTAGGCCGCAGCACTGGCAGAACCGGCATCGTCCAGCGCCGACGCACCGTCGCGCGTTATGCCGGCTTGCCGCAACGCGTCGCCGATGCGATCGATTTCGCCCTGCGATAGTTTCATCAACGGCGGCCGGACGACTGCACGGTTCTGCCGTCCAAGCAGAACAGCAGCTTCCTTCATACGATTATGCATGTCGAGGAACGGCGCCGCATAGAAGGCCTGCGTCACCGGCTGCATGCGATCGTTGATTGCGCGCGCCGCTGCAAGATCATTGCGCCGAATGGCCTCAAACAGCGCCACCTGCAAATCTGCGATGATGCTTCCGGCTCCGGACAACAGGCCGTTGCAGCCCATCGATAACGAGGCCATCAGCCAAGCGCTGTTGGTCGTCAGGACATTGATCGGGCGCGATAGGGATTGGAGCGTTCGCACATTGCGCTCGTGTTCCAAAGGCTCGGCTGTCCAATCCTTGATCGCACGAATTGTCGGGATGGCTTCCGTAAGCCGAATGATGGTTTCCAGCGGATACGCGAGATTGGTCCAGCGCGCGTAATTGAAGCAGATCAGTGGTAGATCGGTGGCATCTGCGACAGCCTTGAAGTGCGCCTCAGCCATTTCCGGGCGGCGCTCGCCACCCATCATGAGAACGGTTGACGGGAACACCAGCAGCGCCGAGGCGCCGGCGTTTGTCGACATCTTGGCAATCCGCGCAGCCTCATGACTACCGTCCGCGTAGACGCCGGCGATGATTGGGAGACGATCGCCAATCTGGCTGAGCGTGCGGTCCAGGACTTCGTGCTGTTCATCGAAGCTGCAGGCATGCACTTCCGAGGCGTGACCATTCACGGTGATCGCAGACGGGCCGGGTGTTGCTGCAACGTGGGCGAGGTGGCGTTCGGTCTCCGTCCAATCGATTGCAAAGTCCGTATCAAATGCCAGAAGCGTCGCTGGGATCACGCCGCTTGGGTTGAAGTTCTCAAAACGTGGCATGCCGACCTCCTTGTGCGCCGTCCGTTCGCGCCCATCGAGCGGCACTAGCCTGCGGGACTCCGACGCACGATTCAACCCGGTCAACCCGGAATGGCGCCCGACACGTAATACGGGGCTGGGACGGTTCCCGCGCAGTCTAAACTGAAATCCTGGCTAAACTGAAATCCTGGAAGAGGGCGACCCATGCTCGAACGTTTTGGACCGAAGCTCAACGTGGCCGTTATTGGCAGTTCAGGAGGGATTGGCCAGGCCATTGTTGCGGCCGCGGCCGCGTTGGCGAACGTTCACCAAGTCTATGCACTGTCGCGACGCCGTCCAACAGCATGCGAAACGACGGTGTCTTGGCACGAGATTGACATCACCAACGAACCCTCAATTGCGGCTGCCGCCAGTGAGCTGCGTGATGCTGGTGCTCCCCACATCGTCGTCGTGACGACCGGACTGCTGCACGACGGCCCGGATTTCCAGCCGGAGAAGGACTGGCGCCAACTCGACGCTGACCGTCTGGCGCGGTCATTCGCGATCAATGCGATCGGCCCAGCCATCGTCGCGAAGCACATGCTCACGATCATGCCGAAGGACCGCATGGGCGTCTTTGCCGTGTTGTCGGCACGGGTCGGGTCCATTTCGGACAATGCGCTTGGCGGATGGTATGGCTACCGCGCATCCAAAGCCGCTTTGAACATGGTTCTGCAGAACCTGGCCATCGAGCTGCAACGCAAGAACCGCGCGACGATTGCCGTCGGCCTCCATCCCGGCACAGTCGATACGCAGTTGTCGCAGCCGTTTCAGGCCAACACGCGACCCGGCCAGCTTGTTCAGCCCGACATTGCAGCGCGAAACCTTCTGTCTGTGATCGGCAATTTGCGCGCTGAAGACAGCGGTGGTGTGTTTGCGTGGGACGGCGTACGCATCCCGGCGTGAGTAAGGAGTCTTTCGTTGCGCTGTTCGCGAGTTTTTACGTGCGCTACCGCTCGCGACAAGCGCTCGCTACTTGAGCGCGGGCTAGCCGTCGGGCACCCCAGGCCGCGACTGCGGCCCGGCGCGTTGCGCCGCCCTCGCGGAGGGCCTGGCCGAAGGCCAGAACAGCCCGTGAGCGATAAGAGTCTTTCATTGCGCTGTTCGCACGCGAGTCTTTACGTGCGCTACCGCTCGCGACAAGCGCTCGCTACTTGAGCGCGGGCCAGCCGTCTGGCACCCCTGGCCGCGACCGCGGCCCGGCGCGTTGCGCCGCCCTCGCGGAGGGCCCGGCCACAGGCCGGAACAGCCCGTGA
>JBCCOV010000263.1:0-5866 GCA_039039985.1 Pseudomonadota bacterium
CACGAATAACGTCCAAGCCGCTGGCGACGAACGAATGGCGACTTTCGTTGCTGCCGTGCAGCGTTGTAGCTTAAGCACTAACAGCAATTTTTTCGCTGCGAGCGCTCGCAGCGGGAAAACCAAATTCACAGATTGGGCTCAAGGCAGACACTGGATGCGACGCAGCATCCTGGCTCATGAGCTTCAAGGCTACCGCCACTCTCGACCCAATCCGGACGTTCACCACGTGACCTCCATGCTGCGGTGCGGCCCGCCAGACCGGACCTTCGCTGCTCATGCGAAACCATGTCTTTGTTGCGCAACTTCCAAGCCTGCAATTCTGAACATCAAGTTGGAAGAGGTTCAGTCTGGGCTCTGCCTCGCCGCTTCCGAGAGACCTGAAACCGCTTGTCTGTAGGCGTCGAAGAGACTGACGGGGGTGCCTTGGCTGGCCCCGGGTTCAAACACCACGCTGTGCAGCCCAAGAGCTTCCGTAAGTTCAAAAGCCGCCTGTGGCGGTTTTGCCTCCCAAATAAGGATGCGCGCGTCCAATTCCGTTGAAAGCCGTTCCAAATCCGCAAGGTCGTCTTGGCTCGGCATGGCACCCGCATCCCATTCGAGGGACGCAATGGATAGTGAGTAGCGCCGGGCGAAGTATTGATACCGAGGGTGCGTGGCAAGTATTGCCGTGCCTTCCAGGCTGCTCAGGGCATCTCGAGCCATCGCATCCAATGCGGTCAGTTCAGAGCGCAGTTCAGCAAGCCTGGCCTCAACGTCCTGCTCAGCCGCCAGATCGCGTGACATAACAGCGGCTGCGATGGCTTCAGCCTGCGCGATTGCGAGCATGGGATCGAGCCAGATGTAGGAGGCGATGCCCTCGTGGGAATGCTCTCCCCCGTCCCCATGGGTATGCGTTATGCTTTCAGTAACGATGAACTGGTCCTCGATCGTCGCAGAGGTATTCACGATCCGCGACCGCGGCAGCGACACCCGGTCAATCCAGGTCGCAAAGCCAGCGCCGTTCAGAAGGATCAAATCGGCGGACTGGATCATACTGATATCGGCAATCGAGGGACGCCAGAAAGACGGATCGACGCCCTCGGGGACGGGAAAGACGACTTCGGCCGCGTCGCCCAACAGGCGTTCGGCGAAATAATGCAGCGCCTTGTTGACGACGATTACCTGCGAGCGGTCTTGTGCAACGGCGGTGGTCGCAAGAAACATGGCCAGCCCGAGAGCTAACGTCCTCTGCACAACTCCGCGCAACGTCAGCTCCCGCATTTCCGGGCGATGTCTTCGGGTGTCACGATCCAGTAATTGTCGTGGCTGCCGGTATCGACCTCGATCAACAGACCACTGGTGTGGTCCACGCTGTCGAGCGCCACACGAGCCGTGCCGTCGCTTTCAAGTTGCAGGGTCGTAAGCAGGTTGTTTTCACCATCGAGAACCCGGACATCGCCCTGCTGGGTGACACGCCCGTTGGAGAACTTCGCCTCAACCGTGACGGCTTCGCAGTCGACCGAGGCAAAGACCACAAGCTGATGCGCCGCCGCTCCAATTGGAGCGGCGATCGCGAGACCGGCAACAGCGAGCGCCCGGATCACCGGCCCGTCCATTCTTCGAAATGAACCCAGATAACGGCGCCCAGTTCGACAGCCTTTTCCTCGCCAGACCCTTCTTCAGTGATCGTATAGTCAGCGGTGTTGAGTGCAGCAAAACCCCACCAGCCAGCCGCAGGAGGCGCGTAGGTAAACACGCCGTCAGCGTCCGCTTTGACAGTTTGCGTGATCATCAGCTCGTCCGGTGCAGTGGCGGCAAGATCTTCATTGAAAAATTCGACCTCCACCTCGGCATAGGGCACCGGCTCACCGTCCAGTTTGATGATACCCTGGAATACATTGTGCTCCCACAGCCCGAAAGGCTTGGTCAGCGGCACAACTTCGGTCTTGAGGCCCAGTTCCGTGTCCCAGCCTTCATCGTCGCCATAGGCGGTTACATAGGTCTTGGTGTAGTGAATGATGAAGGCGTCTTCGGCTGGTTCCCAATAGGGCTGCGGCTCCATCGCGAAGATGTAGGTGCCCGGACGCTCCAGCGGATAATCCAGGGTATAGCCTTGCTCTTCCATCACTGTGGCGCCCTGCAAGCTGCCAAGAAGGTCAGTCGTTGCGCCCTCATGTGTGACTGAGAACGAAACCGGTGTCTCGAGGATCATCCCATCCATCTCGAAGGGGTGCGAGAACGACATGGTCAGCGCCACGCTGCGTCCGTCTTGCTGGCTGATCATCGGATCGTTCGGGATTATCATGCCGTAATGCGCCAGCGCAGGTGCCGCAGCGATCAGGGTTGCAAGCGATGCGGTAAGAAAACGTCGTTTCATGAAACCTCCTGTTGATTATGACCCAAGGGCGAGCAGCCAGCCCACCCAGGCATCAGCGTTGCGCCACACGATGGCCGCGCCAATGGTTGCAATACTTCCGGCGATTAACACTAGCGTAACGGTTTCCGCCGCCAAGAGGCGCAGAACCATGCCTTTTTGAGCGCCCAATTTTACGGCGGTTGCTATTTCACGGGCGCGAAGCCGGTAGCTCAGGAATACGGCCAACCCCACGGCGGCAACGGCGGCGACGGCAATAATCGCTGTGACAACATCGAGAAGCGATTTGATGCGGAAGATGCGGTCGACCAGCCCTTGGATCACGCCTGCGGGTTCGATGAGCTGCGTTAGACTTTCGCTGTCGAGGTAGCGGCCCTTCAGTATCGTGCTCGACCGTGTGTCGTTCGGAACGACAATGACCGCGGAGACCGGGAAGTCATCCTGACTCCCGTGGAAGTGAAAGCTGTCGATATTGTCGTCGGTGATCCGCTGGTATTGGACAACCGCCGCATTGGCGAGCGCAGCCGTTCCGGCGGCGACATCCGCCGCGGTGACGACATCTTCGTGACCATGACCGATGCCTTGAATGACCCAGGCCGTCTTGACGTCGACAAAGATCGCTTGATCGTCTGGCGTGTTCGTCGGCGCGAGCACCCCGACAATGGGCATCTCCAAAGGATAAACGCCGTCAAGGTCGAACAGGTTCTCCGGGGCGGACACAAGCGTGTCGCCCACGCCTTTGCCCAAGGTTGCCGCCACATCCGAGCCAATGACGGCGTCGCCCAGGATCGACAGAACGCGACCGCGTGCAGGCGACAATTCTCGGAAATCAAAGTAGTCGAGCGTTGTGCCAACGATCCGGAACCCGCTGGAGGAAAACGCCGTATGCACAGGGATCGGAACACCGAGGCCGCTGTCCCAAACAGCTTCGACCTCACGCATCGCCACGGGGTCTGGTCGCTCGTCGGAAAAGTAGAGTGCGGCCATCGTCAGATCGAGCTGCGAGCCACGGCTGCCAAGCAAGAGCGGCGTGGCTTCGCCCCGCGCCACCAATGCGCGTTCGCTGGTCGACAGCAACGTCTGTGTCGCAACTGGGACGAACATGATGAGTGCAGCTACGAGGACCAGCACAAGGCTGCGTGACCAGTGGTAGCGCAGATAGGAAAAAGCGAGATAGAGCGCGTTCATGCCGCGGCCCCTTGGCGAAACTGCGCAAAATCCAGAACGCGCTCGAAGCGTGGCAGCAACTCGTGGTCGTGGGTAACAGCCAGCACGGCAGCACCTGCCTCTGACGCTTGTTCGAACAAGAGATCAAGGATGCGTGCCTTGCTGTCCGGATCCAAATTGCCCGTGGCCTCATCCGACAAGATCAGCTTGGGCTGCGTCACCAGTGCCCGACAGATCGCAACCCGTTGCTGTTCGCCCTGAGAAAGCGCCGAAGGGTGCCGATCAAGTTTGTCGCCGATCCCGCAGGCCGCGGCCAACTGTTCGGTACGTTCTCGTGCCGCGTCGTCCAATACCAACGCGGGCGTGATCCGATACGGATAGAAAATGTTCTGCCGCGCCGAGAGGTAATCAAGCAGCGCAAAATCCTGAAATACGAAGCCGATCTTGCTCGCGCGAAACTGGCGGCGCGCGGCATCCGAAAGACCCGACACCTCGGTGCCGGCCACGTCGACCCGCCCGGCCTCCGGCGTCAGGATGCCCGCGATCAGGTTGAGCAGCGTCGTCTTCCCGCTGCCGCTTGGGCCGACCACAGCCACCCGCTCGCCATCGTCCAGAGAAAACTCCGGCACCCGCAACCGAAACCCGCCGGTCTCGTAGCCGAAGGTGACGTTTTCCAGCCGGACCATCAGTTTGTCGGCGGCGCGGGAAAGGTTTCTCCCGCAGTGTCTCTGTTCACGTCGCGCAGCTCGAAATCAGTAATCCGCCACGCCCCTTCAACAGGAGAGACCGTCAAGTCGGCGCTATAGGTGTTGCCACGGACATGCAGGTGCTCGGCGTGGCCCACGGTACCGATAACTTGCCAAGACGCATCGATCACCAGCGAGCTGTTTTGACGAGCAACCTGCGTGTTCAAAAGCTCTATCTCATGTATCGTCTGATCAACCTCGTCTAGACCGCCCCCCTTCATCGCACCGACGCGTTCCAGGTAGAGATATTCTAGCGCGTCGCCGTGCGTCACGCGGGCCAAAGTGTCATAGATCGCATCTTCCTGCGTCTCACCGAATGCTTTGTAGACCTCAAGCAGAAGCGCGGGCGTCAGACGCCAAAACTCCGATTGAGCGGCGCTGATCGTCAGCGGGTCAAGTCCGGGAGCTGAAAAGGTATCAGTTTCTGAAATCTGCGCACTTCTTTGCGAAACGATCACAACAGCAGCCGCTGCGGCGCCTGCCAATACAAGTGCTGCAATCGTGTATACGACTTTCACAGTTCGATACTCAAAACTTGCCTGATTGATCGTCAGGTAACCTGTTCGAGATTCCTTGAAAGTGCAAGCACTCAGCTTGTGTGGGCCCTGCCTGAAGCTATTGAAATCTAGAACTTTCACGTCACTTTCACGGCCGGCCCATACCGGTCACTCGACGAAGGCGTGGGTTTCTGCGGTTGCAGCCCGCTGAGCGGTCGTTCTCCGCGCGTCCAAAAACTGCGAGCTATCGCTTGTTCGGTGGAACGGACCGCTTCAGAACACCCGTTTTTGACTTGCGCAGCAGCTACACGTACCTCGCGAAAGCAACGATGGATGTTGATGGCGCAGCCAGACCCACGTTTGAGTTCCTCACGATCATACCTATGAGGTTCCGGCTTACATTCAGCGATCACAAACAGGGTAATACTCGCATAGCGAAAGTGGAAAATCCCTGATCAGTTTTTGCCGTACCAAAGAGCTGGGAGGACTCAATGATACGGATTTTAGGTGCTAGCGTTGTGCTGCTTGCAGCAGCATCAAGTTACGGCTTTGCGGGCGAGATTTGGGTGTCCAACGAAAAAGATGACACCGTTTCCGTCATCTCGACTGACACGCTTGAGGTCATCAAAACGTATGACGTGGGCGAACGTCCCCGCGGTATCCTGTTCAACAGTGACTTTAGCCGCTTATATATCTGCGCCTCCGACAGCAACGCGGTGCAGGTCATGGATCCCAATTCTGGCGAGATCCTGCACGAGCTGCCCTCTGGCGATGACCCCGAGCAGTTCGTCCTCGCGCCGGATGACCGGCACCTTTACATCGCCAACGAAGATGACGCGATCACCACTGTGGTGGACGTGGAAACCCGCAAGGTCGTCGCCCAGATCGACGTGGGCGTAGAGCCGGAGGGCATGGCTGTCAGCCCCAATGGTAAAATCGCCATCACCACATCCGAGACGACCAACATGGCGCACTGGATCGACACCGAAACCCAAGGGCTGTTCGCCAACACGCTGGTCGACAGCCGCCCGCGCCACGCCGAGTTCATCAAGGACGGGGCAGAGATGTGGGTGAGTTCCGAGATCGGCGGCACGATCACCGTC
>JBCCOV010000264.1:0-5793 GCA_039039985.1 Pseudomonadota bacterium
GATGGACGAATCGATATCGAAGCTGTTCGCATGCGAACCGATGCTGCCGGTGCGAGAGACAAGGTCGATATCGGTTCCGACAGCGTTCGCATGTGCGGTGTTCGCGACATCAACGATTGAACCATCGGCCGCCAGGGCGACATCTGCCACTTGCGAGACCACAACCCCGACCTGGAAGTCACCGCTGACTTCGTCGAGGTAGATGCTGTCGCGCGCTGCGGCATTGACCCTGTCAGCGTGGGTCGATGCGCCGTCTATGGTCGCGGCGCCGTCAATTTCCAGAAACGCGCCCGGCCCCGCGCCAATGCCGCCGCCGTGCGCAGTCAGCACAATGCTGCGGCCGATGACATCGGCTTCAAGATCAGCGTCTGCGATGTCCGGATCAGCGGTATCCGGCACTTCGATGATCGAACCAGACGCAGCCGTCAACGCAACGTCGGATTGGGTCGACGCTACGCGGGAGATCCGCATATCGCCATCACTTTCCGTCAGCGTGATTGTTCCGCTGGTCTCGACCGTCAGTGCACCGGTCTCGAGGTCCGTGAAGCCCGCGATGTTCACATGCCTGTTGGGTAAAGTGACATGGGCCTCAGCCGCCACGATCGTGATGTTGCGGCCGGCCAAGACGCCCGGGGTGGCGACGGGCGGTTCCGACATCGTACGCGACGATTCGAAGTTGTAGGTCGTCTCAACATATGTGCGAGCGGTTCCCATGGCCGCAGTATACGGCGACGTCGAGAGTGTTCCGTCAGGTCTGAATTTCGTCTCAAACTTTGAGACGTTCGAACCGGTTTGCGGATCGGTGTCCGCGTTTGCGTTGTTCTGAATGTAGTTTGTCGTCTCGTTCAAGGTGACGGCAACGCCGGTGACCACGGTGCCGTTTGGTGTTTCGGCCACGCCGGATTGCAGCAGAATGTCCGCATCCCGGCCGGCATCGATGGTGTCGATTTGGATTGTCGTGTCGGCCGAATTGTCCGAACGGCGGAACACGCCCATGAGGTCGAGGAAGATGTCATCTGCGGCCGTTGCCGAGGCAACAGCGTCGCCACTTGCATCGCTCTCGACCAGGTCGACTGCGATACGCCCCCCTGGTGAGCCAATGGAACCAACGGTTGACCGGAGTTCAAGCGCGTTCGTCACAATCAAATGGGTGCGCAGCTTGAACGCCTCACCAGGCAGCCTGTGTGAGCTGTACTCGTTACGCCCATAGGTGGTGAGAATATCACCGCGCTCAGAAATCACGCGCGTGGTGCCGGTCGCGTTCAAGATCGTGCCATCGAGACGCAGGATGTTCTCACCTGGTGCCTGCTCATGCATCCGATTGGCGATCAGGATGTCCGTCGCCATCGCGTCATAACCGATCTGGAAGTCCATTGTCAGTTTGGTGATGTCCGACGTCCTGGTATCAACACGCGGTACCGGCGTCTCGGTCGTCGCGAAGGTGGTAATGTCGCGGATGATCAAGTCGTGGATCGAATAGTTCTCGATCTGCACGCCCGCCATTGTAGTCGAGAACGTAAACGTGCCGATGCGGTCTGTCGTACCGACTTCGTCTACCAGGTTGCTCAGCCCGTGTAAGCCATTTCGAATACTGGTATCGGCGTCAAACAGGATTTTGCCGCCGCCGGACGGCGCGATATCATCGACGTAGATTTGCCGTTCGTCGGTGAACTGGTGTCCCTCGCCGTAAATGTTGCCAAGGTCGTCTTTCACCGTCACGCCCTGAGCGGTCACGATTGTGCCCGTCTCGTCAATGATCAACGTCGGATTGACGCCGGCCCCCACCACGACGTCCGCGTCCCATAAGACGGTTTCCAGCCGCGTCGATCTATCCCTTTCGTTCTCCCTTTTGATCATCGCCTTGGCCTTGGCGTCGGGATCAAAGACGGCGAACGTATCTTCCTGATTGTCGGCAATGACGCGCAAGGCATAGCCGTCGCGTTCGTCCGCGCTTGCCTGCACCACGATCGGCCGGCCAGTGGCGTCGCGATCGAGCTTGCTGGCTCCACCGGCGCCGGCCGTCACGGTCGCGCTATCCATCGCCGTGACATTGTTGTTCAGATGACCACCAATCCGGGCGACCGCGCTTGATATCGGAACTTTGCCAGCAAGCAGCGCGAAGATGTTCGGAATGCCGTAAACCCGTGTCAGCGTGTCGGCGAATACACCGATGGCCGTGTGCTGCGCGATCACATCAACACCTGAGAGGCCGACAATGTCTGCGCCTGTATCGATCAGCACCTTGGCGTCGGATTCCAGAACGGCTCTGGACGTCGCGTCCGCATCGACAAGGAATCCGTTGCCGGTGGCATCCGCGTTGGAATGGACCTCAACGTTGTCGACAAGCGCTGCCAGTTCGACAAAGCGTGCTTTAACTGCAGCATCAACACCGATATCGACGACAACATTCGACGTGACAAACGTCCCATCGCGATCTGGCAGGTTCGACTCAGATTGACCAACAACCGAGAGTTGGTAGGCATAGGCGTGCGACCGCAAATCACTGTCACGGAACACGGCCTGAACATGTGCCGATCCCCCGGCTTCGATGTCGGCGCTCTGCGCAACAACAGCTTTTGTGTTGTGAATAAAGTCCAGACCATCATAGGCCCGAAAGACTTCGATGCCGCCACCACCGCGCGATCGCGCGTTGGAACTTCCGTTCGCGGAGGTTTCAGCGAGGAGAATGAAATCCCCGCCGGCGCGAATTATGGTGCGCTCTCCAATCATTGCGATCGTGTTTATGCCATCATCGTGGTCGTCGGTGTTGGCCGTCAGATCAACCCGCGACCTTGCCTCGCCCCAATTCGCAATGCCGCCGGTGCCGGTTTTCGCGAGTGCGCTCGCGGAGAGGTGCGTATCCGCGATCACGGCGACGTCATTTGTCGCCGTCACAACGGAGTCCTGAGCAATCTGGGCCAAGACGGAGACGTTTACTTTGGAAGAAGCGTCTGCGAACTTGGCGCCGGCCAGATTACCGGACGAACCAACAGCTCTCGCACCGGTCTTTCCATCTCCGGCGACAGGATTGAAATCATTCAGCCCAAAGCCGTTGCCTGCCAGAATACGATGGTCCTCGCTGTCGTTGTGGTCTGTATCCTGGAGATCGAGGTAGAACTCCTGAATGCTAGTGCCACCCGTCGCGAAGTCCACATAGCGGGCGCTGAATTGATGTTCGGCGAGCGTCAGACCGGCGGCGTCGAGACCCGTGACAATGTTGGTCCCGTCCGGCGAGGTCGAAAGCCGGAAGGTGTCGTCGGACACGTCGGTCACGTAGTAGGTTTGGCCAGCAATGAGACCCTTGATTGGCGCCTGCGTGACGTCGGTCAGGTAGTGGGCGCCGTCGGCCTTTGTCGAGAAGTCCAGGGCTATGACCTGCCCGCCAGCAGTGTTCAGAAGCTGGATCGCGTTATCGCTTTCAACGCGAACGACGTAGGTCTGACCGTCAACGAGTTGCCGATCGCCTTGCGTGGACAACGTGCCTTTAACAGTCGCCAGCGCGCCTATGGTGACGCGACCGGCCGTGTTCCCGGCGTCCAATGCCGTTTCCCGCGCGGTATAGAGCTCGACCGTGTTCTGATCGATCACCCGGACGAAGTAGTCCTGGTTTTCCGCCAGCCCCAATCCGCTACCATTGAATTGAACGCGGTCACCGGTAATGAACCCATGGCGGGCAACTGTGAAGCTGTTTGCCTGCACGTCAACGCTGGCGATCGTTCCGACGGTATCGCTGAGATAAATCGCCTGATCCGTAGCCGTGTACACGACCACGTCGCCACTCGTGTAACCGTGATCGGGAACGTAGAGATTGTCTGCTTTTGCTTCGTGGACGAGCACGTCGTTAGTGATGCCGTCCGTTACCTCGGTATTGATCCGGAAGTCTCCGGCGCTGATCGCTTTTTGAGCATCCGCGGGCGGCTTGTACGTAACCGACTGACCGCTCTCGAACCCGTGGCCGGGCATTGTGATCGTACCGTCGGGATGGACCGCAGTCGCCGCACCTTCGTGGCGGGCATTCGTTTCCGGAGAGATCAATTTGATCGTGAACTCGTCGATAACCATGACGGTGAATTGCGTCGTGTCGGACAGAGCCGCTGGCACGCCGCCGTCCCGGGTCGTGATCGCCGAACCGGCCGGATCGTGGCTGTAGTAGATCGTATCGCCGTCCACAAACCCGTGTTCTGTCGCAAATACGATCTGGTCTTTGTCAGCATCGACGAACACATCATCCGACGCAATGCCCAGTCGGAACGTGCTGTCGCCATCAACAATGGCCGTATAAACACGCCCGCTCGTCAGGCCTGCAATTGCATCTGCGCCGTTTGAGTCGTAGCTGACCGTATCGCCCGTGGTCAGGCCGTGGTTTGCGATCCTGAGCGTATTCGCCGTGCCGTCGACATCGTCTCTCGCGAGGACATCGTCAAACGTGACGGCTGCGCCATCGCCGAACTTGGCTTCGACGACAACATCGCCGGCAATGATATCAGCGTGAGAGCCGATCTGGCTGAGAATGTTTGGCGTGGTGTCGCCGTTGGTCACGTTGGCTCTTGCCACCGAGATGCCAACAGTTATGCCTCCGAAGTCGACACCAATCGCTTCGGCATCACTTTCCGATTGCTCATTGGTGACAACCTCGATCGTACCGGCCACATCGACAATCAGCGCACCAGCGCTGGTTTCATCCGAGAGCACGTCGCCCAGGCGCGCCTCGTTACGCGGTGTCACGGTTGACTCGGCCTTGTTGACTTCGTTGGCAAAGATACCACCGGCCGCGGCGTCTGCATAAGCATCTGCGAGATTGGACCCGAAGGACTGAATGGTCAGATCGCCATCGCGTACCGTCACGCGTGTCGTCTCATCTTCGCTCGACCCAATGAACGCGAGACTTGTGCCCGTGACATCCGCCTCGGCAAAGACTTCACCGAGCGCCAGGAGGCCACCATAGCTGTGCGTTTTGACCTCCGCGGTTGCGGTCGTGTCGAGGTCACTTCGGATCGCAACGCCTTTGTCCGCGACAATCGTCGACCCGGCTGCAATGGACGCTTCCGAACTCCGGTCAACATTCACCTTCGTACTGGCCCCACTTGCGGAGCCGATCGCTGCGCCGCTGTACGGCGCGGCGATGGCTGTAACGTCGACCGTCGCGTTTGACGTGACACTGAGGTGGCCGGCTTGAATGTTCGCACCACTCGCCGAACTGCCGTTCCGGCTGGTGCCGACTTTTGCAGACGTAGACCCGGCAATGCGGACATCCGCCATGGCGACTGCGCCTGCAACCCCGCCGGCGAAGACGACGCTCCAGATCTTGGTATTGATGTCCGACTCCGATTCCGCCGCGAACTTGGCAAGACCATCAACAGCGATGGTGGCATCCGCGGCAACACGCGACTCAACGGATGTCTTGTCGGTGATGTTGACAAACCCGCTGACACCAACGGCCGCCGAACCAACACCGACTGGGATGACCATCGCGTCACTATTTCCATGTGGCGCGACCGATACTGTTCCGTTGGCTACGACCGAAATCTGACCAACGCGCAATTCAGCGTCCGTCGCTGACCCCACGATCGCGCGATCGCCTACGCTGGCGCGCGTCGCTCCGCTCGCCTCATAAGCGGCGAGTGTAAACGTCCCTGAAATGACACCGGAAACGCTGCCTGTGTAAGCGCCGATCTTGGCTTCGGTTGCACTGTCGGCCGTTGCATCGACGCTTCGGAAGCCACCAATCGTCGTTGTTGTCTGACCGCTTGCGCCGTCGGTCGTGTCGCCCAACAACACGCTCACATCGCTGGA
>JBCCOV010000265.1:0-5778 GCA_039039985.1 Pseudomonadota bacterium
CGGTTGACCCGCTTACCTTTGGGATCTGTAACGTCCCAGATATAAGACACCTTCGTGCCGACCCGCTCACGCGCCGCAACCACATAGCCGCGCAGTGTGTAATCACCGCTTTGGCCGGCAGGTACGACGCCGACGCCTTTGCTTGCAAGCGCCGT
Source organism: Pseudomonadota bacterium (assembly GCA_039039985.1). Taxonomy (GTDB): domain Bacteria; phylum Pseudomonadota; class Alphaproteobacteria; order Rhizobiales; family Hyphomicrobiaceae; genus JBCBWG01. The sequence goes on from JBCCOV010000265.1 coordinate 156, forward strand.
GGTTAACTGTGTCGTCAGCTGCGATGCGACGTTTTCCGGCGCACCGATGACAGGCGCGATTGCAACCTTGGTCCGCGTCGCAGCCGTACGTGCGGCTTGCGGCGGCTTGGCTGTCGACGATGTATCGGCGATCCGGCCTTCTGGAACGCCGGTCGTCGGACTAAGCAATGATGAGACACCGGTTCCGCAGCCGGTAAGACCAAAGCCAGTAACCGCGCAGGCTACAGCGATCACTGTGAGTTTGGTTCCGCGCGTCGCCGAAGCCACGTCTTTGGTCGCCATGGTGACGTCCCCTTTTATGTCCCCGGTTCAATCCGGATGCCGGCGTACTAACCCTGCGGCGCAATTCGTCCGGAACTCACTACTCATTTGCGTAAACCCTGGTCAGGACTGCGTCCAGACCCGTATGGGCGGTTTCAGCGATCCAGTCGTGCACGAGCAGGAACGAATCGCCAAGTCGTGTGGATAATCTTGCTAAGCCAGCACGATGGCGGAGATTTGGCGCCCATAATCGGGCTCTCCACGGTGGGTTGCGCGGCGATAGGAGAAGAATCTCGATTCGTTCTCGTAGGTGCAGTGCGTTTCAGTGGCGATCGACGAAACTCCGGCTGCGGCCAGGCGATGTTCCACGAAACCCGGCAGGTTGAAGTGCGGGCGGCCACTTGGCGTCGGAGTCTCGAAAAAGCGCTCAAACTGTGCGTTTTCGGACGTAAACTTTAACGCGAACTCCGGTCCGACTTCATAGCTGGTTTGGTTAATCGTCGGGCCGATGGCGGCGCGCATGCTTTCCAGATGGGCGCCGGCGGCCAGCATCGCCTCAAGCGTCGCTTCCAGGATGCCGGACAATGCACCACGCCAGCCCGCATGGGCCGCCCCGATGACACCTGCCTCGGGATCCGCGAACAAAACGGGCGTACAATCCGCGGCCAAAGCGCCAATGATGACGCCCGGAACGGTTGTGACGACGGCATCCGCCTCCGGCGGTGCCTCCGCGAACGGCGCGTCAATCGTCACGGCGGTCGCGCTGTGAACCTGATACAGTGTATTCAACGGCTGATCGGGCTGATCCAGAGTGTTGGCCACGCGGGTGCGGTTCTCCATGATGTTGGCGCGATCGTCCTTTGAACCCAGGCCAACGTTCAAGCCCGCATAAACGCCGCCCGACACGCCGCCCTCCCGCGTGAAGAAGCCGTGACGGATCGTATTCAGTCCCTTGAGGTTTTCAGCCAGGATCGGCGTGGCCATGTCGCGCTCCCGTCAGCTTAGATTCTCTGGTTCTTATGTCGTCACATCATGAGGTGCAGGCTCGAAAGACGGCGGAAACCCAGGAAGCGTTGGTATGTCGGTTGAGCGAAGTCCCAGGGCTTTGAACCGTGTTCCCATGCCATTTGGTGCCAACAGACGTGCGACGCCACTTTCGATTTCGCCGGCACGATGCGGATTTTGGGACATCAAACGGGACGCGCGTTGGACAATACCGAGATGGCCCAAGAATTCCGCCTGTGGGATCGGCCCATTAACGTCATAGCGGTCCGAGCCGGCCAGCTGGGTGCGGACATCTTCGAAATCGACCTGAAATGTGAGGTCAGCTTCGCCGGGTGAGGTCAAAGGATGTTCGTAAGAGTGGGCCCGTATCGCTTGTAACGTATCTCCGAACTTCGCGCCAGACCATCCGTAGTCGATGACAAGGCAAGCGACGCGTTCAAAGCGTTCGAGAACGGCGGCCAACTCGTGAAACTGTCCGAATGTCAGGATGTCTCCGATGTTGCCTGGTTGATGGCCAACTGCGTCATCTCCGAGATCCATGCCGAGACTTGGCGCGATCTGATCTGCATCGGGCCATAAGTGCGGCCCGTCGTCCAAAAAGATCAATCGATCCGTGTTGTCTAGGCCGATCCAGCGCGGTTGCCAGCCGTCGCTCTTGTAAATCAATTGCGCGACTGGCAGTGCGTCCAGGAATTCATTGGCGATGACAAGCGTCGGCACGGCACATGTCGTGCGTTCGGTCTCGTGGGCCGCAAGATCGGAGAGGGTCGCGAACCACGTCGTGCGTTCGGCATAATCGGTCAAGAGCCGGCGTTGCGACGCCGCCAGAATGGGATTGGACTCGACCAGGCTGATCTCGAGCGCCGCAACGAAGTCGGGAACACTCGCCGCCGCGCGTAGGGCATCTGCCAACAGTGTCCCGCGGCCCGGCCCAAGTTCGATCAAGCGACAGCGATTGGGGCTGCCGAGTTGTTGCCAGACGACGGCCAGCCAAACTCCGACCAGTTCTCCGAAGACCTGACTGATCTCCGGCGCTGTGATGAAGTCGGCGGACCGGCCGATTGCTGCCTGCGATCGGTAATAGCCATGCTCAGGGTCATGGAGGCAGCTTGCAATGTACTCTGAGACTGTGAGCGGACGTTCTGACCTGATGCGCGCCTTAAGCTCAATGGCGAGAGGCGTCTCGCGACGTGCTTTCGGGTCGTAACGCTCCGCCGCTGTCTTCATAGGGTTGCCGTTCTGGCCCGCTGCTGCGCCATACGGACAAACAGGACGCCAAGCAACACCATGGGAATGGAATAGACGATGCCCGGCGTAAATCCGTAGGCTGAGAAGGCATGGAAAGGATCGTACTGGCGATAGAGTTCAGAGAAAGACCGCGCCAGCGCGTATCCGATCAAGAACACGCCGACAACCAACCCGGGTGTCTGAAACCCCGCTTTCGCGTGCGTCAGCCAACGGATGACAAGAAACAGAACCAGTCCTTCCAGTGCGGCTTCATAGAGCTGACTGGGGTGGCGTGCGGCGGCCGGATCCACATTGGGATCCGTCGCTCCTTCTGCCATCATCTGCGCCACACCGGGAAATACCATGCCCCAGGGCAAGTTGGTTTCGCGCCCCCACAGTTCGCCATTGATAAAGTTCGCCACACGGCCGAAAAACAATCCGATGGGCACGGCAGCCGCACACAGATCCATTGTTGACCATGCTGACGTCTTATAGCGCCAGGCAAACACCCAGATCGAAACGCCGCAGCCCAGCAGCGCGCCGTGGAACGCCATGCCGCCGCGCCAAATCGCAGGGATTTCCAGCGGATTGGAGAAATAGTAACTGGGTTCATACAAAAGCACGGAACCCAGGCGGCCGCCGATAATGACACCGACTGTCATGAAGACGAGCAGGTCGTCAGCCTGCTGCGTCGAGAATGGCGGCATGTTACCCGGCCAGAGCCTTGGCGTGGACAGCAGTCTTCTGATGTAAAGCCAACCCAGAAGTAGCCCGACCATGTAGGCGAGCCCATACCACCTGACGTCGATTGGTCCGATTGAAAACGCGATCGGATCAATGTTGGGAAAGGGCAGTGCGAGTGGTAGCATCAAGGCTGTCCAAGCGGTTGGGGTTGACGAGTGAAGGTCACAGGGCGGACATCTCTCCGAGGCGCGGCGGATGTCAACCCGTGCAAAGACGCAGCAGTTATGATGAGCCGTATGTGGCTCATCCTTGCAGTGCCATCTCTCCAGCTGATGGCCAAATCTCTGGCCGATGTTTCTGGCCGATGTCTTACATGAGCAGGAGCGCCGAGGAACAATGACACAAACGAATAATCGCGTGTTCGATGAGATCGCGCGCATGATGAATGATGCAGCCGGTGCCGCGGAGGGCGCGCGACGTGAGTTTGAAACGTTCTTTCGGGCGCAGTCTGAGCGCGTTCTGGCCGAAATGGATGTCGTCAAGCGCGAAGACTTCGAGGCCGTGCGCGACATGGCCCGAAAGGCGCGGGAAGAAAATGCCGCGCTGAGCGCGCGTGTCGCCGAACTGGAAAAGAAGCTGTCGGGTGAGTCTTGACGGCTTGTAGCCGGCTTGCATCGGACTTAGAGAAAAATAGGGCCGGCGGCTGAAACTCACACCTTGTGCACGATAAAACGTTGCAGCGCAGACATTGCCACTTTGCTGGTGGACACTGCCTGTCGGAGGTTGCGACTCGTGGTCAGCTTCTGACATGTCCGAGATCTAAACATTAGGGTGGCGCGGCGCCAGAAATTACGCCGTCGTCTCAGGGGGTTAGAATTGCGCCGCGGGGGCGCCCACAACCGGTGGGGGATTTGTGAATGGCGATGGCTGAAGCCGTGGGCCGACAAGGCGGGCATCCGATTGATCTGATCGAGCACATGGCGCACCGTCATCATTGGGCGGCAGAGCGGACGGGTGACGACGAGCTGACAATCGTGATTGCCGGCACCTGGACCGACTACCACGTCTCAGTGCATTGGCGTGACGATCTGGAAACGCTGCATATTGCTTGTGCCTTTGATTTCAAAGTTCCGGAGTATCGCCGCGGCGAGGTCTACAAGCTCATCGCGCAAATCAATGAGCAGCTTTGGATCGGGCATTTTGATCTGTGGGCGAGCGATGGCTTGATCATGTTTCGCCACGGGCTTCTTCTCAATGAAGCCCTGGTGACCGTGCGCCAGTGTGAAGCGCTGATGAAAGCGGCGCTCGAAGCGTGCGAGCGCTATTACCAAGCGTTCCAGTTTGTGGTCTGGGCGGGAAAAGAACCGCGCGAGGCATTGATCTCTACCATGTTCGAGACAGACGGGCATGCTTAAAGCAATGAGACGGCTACGGCGGTTGGAGGTGTGAGATGCCTGCGCGGGTGAACAAGGACCTGCAGTCATGATCCCGCGCGACGGTCACATCGTTCTGGTTGGCTGTGGCAAGATGGGCGGCGCCATGCTGACGGGCTGGCTTGAACGTGGCCTGTCGCCCGGGCAGGTCCTCGTTCAGGAGCCTCACCCTAGCGATGAGATCGCTGATCAACTCGCGCGCACCGGCATTCGCCGCGTTGATCAAATCGATGCGTCTGACGTCACGGCACCGCCTACGGTCGTTGTCATGGCCGTGAAGCCGCAAGTCATGGACGACGTGTTTGCATCAGTCGTGCCCCGACTGGGATCGGATACCGTGGTGTTGTCGATTGCAGCCGGGCGGACAATCGCGAGCTTCGAAGCACTTTCGGGTCCATCCACGCCAGTTGTGCGTTCAATCCCGAACACGCCGGCTGCGATCGGGCGCGGCATTACGGTTTGCGCCGGCAACAGCCAGGTCAACGATCATCATCGCGACCTCTGCGATACGCTCTTGTCGGCGCTCGGCGACGTGGCGTGGGTCGATCAGGAAGCACTGATCGATGCGGCGACGGCCGTTTCCGGATCCGGCCCGGCGTATGTGTTCCTGCTTGCCGAGTGTTTGGCGGACGCGGCTCGAGCCGTGGGCCTCAAGTCCGACCTGGCAAAGCAGCTTGCCGACGCAACCGTTTCTGGTGCCGGGGAACTTCTGCGTCAGTCGGACCTGCCGGCAGAAACGCTTCGCCGAAATGTCACATCGCCCAACGGCACAACACAGGCGGCGTTAGATGTGTTGATGGCCGACGACGGCATGAAGCCGCTGCTTACATCCGCCGTTCGCGCAGCGCAGAAGCGCAGTGAAGAGCTGTCCCGCTAGAGCGTCGGGCGACAAATATGAATCGTTGAGGTGATTCACATTTGTCGCGAACAGTGATTCTCATTGGGGCACGGAGGTGACCCATGGGAAAAGCAACATCAGCAGACCTGCGCGCCCGGATGGTGCGCAGTATGGC
>JBCCOV010000266.1:0-5759 GCA_039039985.1 Pseudomonadota bacterium
CGCCCCCGCGGAGGGCCCGGCCGCAGGCCGGAATAGCCCGTGAGCGAGAGTCGTTAAATTGCGCTGTTCGCACGCTCGCGGGCTCGCGGCTCGAGCGCTGGCTATCCTGGTAGGACGATCCCCAGGCTAAGAACGACAAATAACCAGCGCGGGTTAGCCGTCTGGTACCCCAGGCCGCGACCGCGGCCCGGCGCGTTGCGCCGCCCCCGCGGAGGGCCCGGCCACAGGCCGGAACAGCCCGTGAGCGAAAACCAGCAACACGGATTAACCCCAGAGCGCCGCAAGCCCGTAGCCGGGTGCCAGAAGCAATCCGGCCCATGCGAGGGATGAGGCGAAGCTCGCGAACACAAACTGCGGCCACGGCATCGTCATTGCGCCCGCAACGACGGGCAAGAAGGGCCGGGCCGTGCCCATGAACTTGCCGGCCATGATGGCCAAAAGGCCCCACCGCTGAAACAGCCCGCGACAGCGGTCGAACAGGTCCGGATAGCGTGAGAACGGCCAGAACCGGACCAGATCCTCGCGAAAATATCGTCCGACAGCAAAAGAGACTACGTCGCCCAGCATGGCGCCGGCGCTTCCGGCCAGCCAGACAGGAAGAAATGTACCGCCGGCCGCGCTGTCCGCAGCCCCAATCGCCAGAAAAAGCGCGGTTGACGGGATGAACAGCGAAACAATGACGATGCTCTCGCCCAGCCCGAGAAAAAAGACAAGAACCGGCACAAACGCACTGTTCTCCGCGATAAACGCGAGCGCCGTGCGCGTCATTGCCTCGATGGATCCGAGCTCAATCATTGAAGTTCCCACGATCGCACGCTAAGTCGTGCAGCACTTGGCCGGCTACGGCGCAGAAAATGTGCCTGTGTGTTGTGTCGGGTGATTGATGCGGCCACGTGACACTCTGGCACAAATCGAGATCGTTGGATTGGACTGACGAGGGCGCAAAGCCTTTTGCCGATTGGCCCTGGGGCGAAACAAAGAGGACGTAATGAGCGCGACGGAACGGTCATCGGACAGCACGGCAATCGGGCAGGCGTCCCCGAAGTCCCGGAATTTTCGGTTACGGCAGGCGGTTCATCGCCACAATCCGATTTCCAAGCGGGGGATCCAGGAACGGCTGTTCACGATGGCGTTTTCGGGTCTGGTTTACCCACAGATTTGGGAAGATCCGGTCGTTGATATCAAGGGTTTGAAATTAAAGGACGGTGAGCATCTGGTGGCGATTGCGTCCGGCGGTTGCAATATTCTCAGCTACCTGTCCGCAGCCGACATCAAAGTCACGGCGATTGACCTGAACCCCGCCCACGTCGCGCTGAACAAACTGAAGCGGGCCGCCGTCAAGCACCTTCCGGACTACCAGGCGTTCCATCGCTTCTTCGCAGAGGCGGACGCGCGACAGAATGTCGATGCGTATTTCACATACATCCGGCCGCATCTGGACGACGCGACACGGAAATACTGGGAGTCGCGCAATGTCGTCGGCCGCCGTCGGATCGGCTATTTCGGCTCGAACCTGTACCGCCACGGTCTTCTCGGCGCGTTTATCGGTGCCAGCCATCTGCTTGCGCGCGTTCATGGGCGTAATCCGCGAAAGCTTCTGAAGGCGCGGTCGCTTGAGGAACAGCGCGCGATTTTCGACAGCGAACTCGCGCCCCTGTTCGAAAAGCGGCATATTCGTTGGCTGCTCAATAAGCCGTCTGCCTTGTTTGGCCTGGGCATCCCTCCGTCTCAGTTTGAGGCGTTGAAGGGAGACGAGAAGTACATGGCGCAGGTCCTGCGTGAGCGGCTTGAGCGCCTCGCTTGCGGTTTCGACCTCAAGGACAACTACTTTGCTTGGCAGGCGTTCGGTCGCCGTTATGCCAGCGGTGGTGCCGGACCGTTACCGCCGTACCTTCAGCGTGAGAATTTCGAAACGCTGCGGAGCCGTGTCGACAGCATAGATGTCCAGCACCGCTCGTTCACGGAGTATCTTGCTGAGCAAGCGGAAGAATCGCTCGACGCCTACGTATTGCTGGATGCGCAAGACTGGATGACGTCGGAGATGCTGACAGGTCTCTGGACAGAGATCGCCCGCACGGCGCGGCCTGGCGGACGAGTTATCTTCCGGACCGCAGGCGAGCCCACCATTCTGCCTGGCCGGGTGCCGGACGAGATCCTGAACCAGTTCTCGTACGATGAAGAGAGCTGCAAGCAACTCACGCAGGAGGATCGCTCATCGATCTACGGTGGCTTCCACGTCTACGTGAAGCAAGCCCACGTTGATCGGAGCACAAATTGAGTCGCACCGAGACCGGAGATGCCGCCGACCATATGGACGGCATCTATCGCTACCAGCGGCATATCTACGACGCGACGCGGAAGTACTTTCTGCTCGGCAGAGACCGGCTTTTAAACGATCTGCAACCGCCCGACGGCGGCAGCATCCTCGAAGTCGGCTGCGGCACCGCGCGCAATCTCGTGCTGGCGGCGAAGCGCTATCCGAGTGCTCGGTTATACGGCTTTGACATCTCAGATGAGATGTTGATTACGGCCAGAGCATCGATCGAACGCGCCGGACTGGCCGACCGAATTACGTTGGCGCAAGCAGATGCGACGGCGTTTGATGTTCGAGAAGCGTTCGGCATAGCCCCGGTCGATCGGGCCTTTTGTTCCTACACGTTGTCTATGATTCCGCCGTGGCGTGCGGTTCTTCCCGCGGCCATGGACGCACTTGCTCCGGGCGGCCAACTGCACATTGTGGATTTTGGCCAGCAATCCCGCCTGCCAGGGGCATTTCGCGCGGGATTGTTCGCATGGCTCAAGCAGTTTTCGGTTCATCCGCGCGCAGATCTTGAAGCTGCGCTCAGGGAAGCGATCGCGGGCCGCGATGCCAACATGACCTTCGAGACGCTCTATCGAGGTTATGCGGACTATGCCGTTATCGCGCGCCGGCGAGCGTCTGACTTCGCATCGTCAAACTAGGTCCAATCGACATTCATGGTTCTCCGTGGGAATCGGTTCTGATTCACTGCGCTCAGGATCAACTGATTCGGAGCGCGCGGCATGCGGCCAAGGCGGTACGAACTCACCGATGAACAGTGGGCGCGTATCGCCGACCTTCTTCCAGGAAAAAAATCAGACCCCGGCCGAACCGGCAGCGACAACCGTCTGTTCGTCAACGGTGTCCTTTGGGTACTGCGATCGGGCGCGCACTGGCATGACCTGCCGGAACGGTACGGCAAGTGGAAGAGCGTCCACAAGCGCTTCACCCGCTGGGCGAAGGCAGGTGTCTGGGAGCGTGTGTTCGACAGCCTCAAGGCCGATCGGAAAAACGAATACGTCATGCTCGACGCAACCCTCGTACGCGCCCACCAGCAGGCCGCCACCGGTAAAGGAGCCGCCAAAAAGGGGGAACAGCGGACGAGGCTCTGGGGCGTTCCCGAGGTGGATTGACGACCAAGATCCATCTTCTCACGGACGCGCTCGGTAGGCCCCTTCGGTTCACACTGACCGGCGGCCAGGTCCATGAAAGCCGAACCGCTGAGGCGCTGCTTGATGGTATCGAGGCGGATGCCGTGCTGGCCGATAAAGGCTACGACAGCAATGCGATACGCCTCGCGATTGACAGCGCAGGCATGGACGCCGTTATTCCCTCTCGCCGTGGACGAAAGGTGCCAATACCGCACGACAAACGCCTCTACCGCGAGCGCAACCGCATCGAGCGCTGCTTCAACAAGCTGAAGCATTATCGCCGGATCGCGTCTCGCTTCGACCGTCGCGCAGTACACTTCGCCGCCTTTCTCTGTCTCGCTGCCGCTATGCTATGGATGCGGTGAATGTCGATTCAGCCTAGGACGTGGGCCGATTTCGTCAGATTGTCGGCATCAGGTCATCGGCAACGGCGGCGACGCTCATTCGCCAATTCACGACCGATCTCGGCGCTCAGCATCATGCCGCGCGAGATCTGCGCCGGCGTCAGGCTCTTGGCATCTGCACTTTTGAGGATTCGTGGCGCTCCGTCTGCTTCCTGCACGCCGCGGGTCAGCTCGTCACAATTGAGCTTGTCCTTCTCAAGGCGAAAGGCAAACAGGCGAACGCCAGCCGCATAAGTCCGCGCATCCGGCGACTGGCGAACCCACGCACGGCTCGAGTCCCGTCGGAGCGTCAAAAGCGCACGTCGACGCGCCGTCACGCAGGTTGGACTGTCGTCGACGCATCGCAATCCCGATCCCGGCGAGGACGCCCCGAAGCCCAAAGTGGCGCAGCCGCCGACGATGGCTGCGGCACTGGCAATCGCGCCAAACAGAACCAATTGCTTCAGAGAGGCCCGGAGTTCAGTCACGCACACGTTAGATTTCCTTGGAATGACCGACGCGGAATACCGATACGACATGGTCCAACTGTGGCGCCACCAGTTGGCGATGCCTCATGCACCGTAAAACGGTTGCTGCGGTACGGCCGCCGGGTGGACTTACAACCTGCGGCGGCCTGCAGCGGGCCGGCGACACGATTCCGCTCGCGATGGAAATGATCTAGCCTCGTACACAGGAACAGGACGTTTCGAGAAAATGGAGGAAACCATGGTCCACGCAATCCGCATTCATGAGCACGGCGGCCCGGAAATGCTCAAGTGGGAGGAGGTGAACGTCGGAGCGCCGGCAAGCGGTGAGATACGCGTTAAGCACCATGCGGTCGGCCTCAATTACATTGATACCTATCAGCGGTCTGGGCTCTATCCCGTCGAATTGCCTGCTGTGCTGGGCATGGAAGGGGCCGGAGAAGTCCTCGCAGTCGGAGATGGCGTGACAGACTTCAAGGTCGGCGATCGCGTGGCCTACGCGAACCCGATGGGAAGTTACGCCGAGGAACGGCTGATGCCGGCTGCGCGTGCCGTTAAGCTGCCAGACGGTATCTCCTATGAGCAAGCTGCCGCGATGATGCTGCAAGGCATGACGGTGCGCTATCTGCTACGTCAGACATTTATTGTCGGCCCGGAAACGACGCTGTTGTTCCATGCGGCAGCCGGCGGCGTGGGATTGATCGCCTGCCAATGGGCAAAGCACCTGGGCGCGACGGTGATTGGAACCGCAGGATCCGAGGAAAAATGCGCGCTGGCCAAGGCTCATGGCGCCACACACTGCATCAACTACAAGACGGAAGACTTCGTCGCGCGGGTGAAGGAGATCACCGACGGTAAGGGCTGTGATGTCGTCTATGACTCCATCGGCCAGGACACCTACCCGAAATCTCTTGATTGTCTGCGCCCGCTCGGACTGTTCGTGACGTTTGGCAACGCGTCAGGGCCCATCAAGAACTTCGAGGTGGGTACGCTGGCGGCGAAAGGCTCGCTCTATGTCACGCGACCGACGTTGTTCACGTATACGGCGCAACGAGAGGATCTGCTCGCGAACGCGAACGACCTGTTCGCAGTTGTGTCTTCGGGCGCAGTCAAGATCGAAGTGAACCAGGACTATCCGCTGAAAGACGCGGCACAGGCGCATCGCGACCTTGAGGCCCGCAAGACCACGGGGTCGACGATCCTTAAGCCGTAGGTCTACGGCTCACAGCGTGAAATCCGGCCACCCAGCGACAGGACAATAAGGGTGGCCGGACAGCACCAAGAGAGGAATACACGACGGGCTAGAGCGTCGGGCGACAAATATGAATCGTTGAGGTGATTCACATTTGTCGCGAACAGTGATTCTCATTGGGGCACGGAGGTGACCCATGGGAAAAGCAACATCAGCAGACCTGCGCGCCCGGATGGTGCGCAGTATGGC
>JBCCOV010000267.1:0-5756 GCA_039039985.1 Pseudomonadota bacterium
ACGCGCGCCACCACCCGACCTGGCGCCGCAGCCGGCGTCGCTCAATCACCGTTTCAACGTCCAAGCTCATGCTGCCTCACCTTCTTGCGGCTTACCGAGGTCCGCCGGTCAGACTACGAATACTGCGGACCACCCGCAACGTTGACGTGCAAAGATGCCTGATCGATGGCAACCAAACGAATTGAAACTGCTCAGATTTCAACACCTTGGACCATGGCTCACTTGCCGCAGTGCCAGCTCAAGACGCGCCCTGACACGGAGAAGACACGGCCAAAAGCCATCGCGAGATCAACGTTTCAGAGGCGCATGAGGTCGGTGGAGCAACATCTGCTCCACCGCAAGTTTGTCGTTAACCACGCCTGCGCTTTCGCCGGCCCGGTGGCCGTTGCGCGCCTGGTTAACAGTTGATCGACTATGCCTCGTCGCCCTCGTCACCTTCACGACGCTTGATCGCAGCTCCGAGAATGTCGCCGAGAGATGCGCCGGAGTCTGAAGACCCGAACTGCGCAACTGCAGCCTTTTCTTCTGCGATCTCAAGCGCCTTGATCGAAACAGCGACGCGACGGGCCGACTTGTCGACCGATGTCACGGCTGCATCAACCTTGTCGCCGACATTGAACCGCTCAGGCCGCTGTTCGGACCGATCGCGCGACAGGTCGGAGCGCTTGACGAACGACGTGATCTCGGTATCGGCAATGCGCACTTCGATCCCGTTCTCCTGGACGGTGATGACTTCGGACGTGACCGGATCGCCCTTCTTGAACTTCGAGATTTCGTCGAGTGGATCGCCGCCGATTTGCTTCACGCCCAGAGAAATCCGTTCCTTGCTCGGATCAACATCCAGCACGACAGCCTTGACGACGTCGCCCTTCTTGTAGTCCTGGATGGCTTCGTCGCCGGTTCGGTTCCAATCCAGGTCGGAGAGGTGAACCATGCCATCGACGCCATTGTCCAGCCCAATGAACAGACCGAACTCGGTCATGTTCCGCACCGGGCCTTCGACAATCGTTCCTTTCGGATGGGCGGCCAGGAAGGCATCCCACGGATTGTCCTGGGTCTGCTTCAATCCGAGCGAGATACGACGCTTGTTCGGGTCGACTTCGAGAACCTGGACTTCGACTTCCTGGCTGGTTGAAACGATCTTGCCTGGGTGGACGTTCTTCTTGGTCCAGCTCATTTCGGAGACGTGGATCAGGCCTTCAACACCCGCCTCCAGTTCCACAAACGCGCCATAATCCGCGATGTTTGTGACCGTACCCGTGAAGCGTGCGCCGATCGGGTACTTCGACTCGATGCCTTCCCATGGATCGGCCTGGAGCTGTTTCATGCCGAGGCTGATACGTTGCGTATCGTGATTGATCCGGATGATCTGAACCTTAACCGTGTCTCCGACGTTCACGATCTCGGACGGATGGTTGACGCGGCGCCAGGCCATGTCCGTGACGTGGAGTAGGCCGTCGATCCCGCCGAGATCGATGAATGCACCGTAGTCGGTGATGTTCTTGACCACGCCCTCGATCTGCTGCCCCTCGGCGAGACGGGCCACAATGTCTGCGCGCTGTTCTGCGCGGGTCTCTTCGAGAACCGAGCGGCGTGAGACGACGATGTTGCCGCGCCGGCGGTCCATTTTCAGGATCTGGAACGGCTGTTTCTGGTTCATCAACGGTCCGATGTCCCGGACCGGACGCACATCAACCTGACTACCGGGAAGGAACGCCATGGCGCCGTCAAGGTCGACCGTGAAGCCGCCCTTCACCTTCGCGACGATCATGCCTTCGACTTTTTCACCGTTCTCGAACTGTTTCTCTAGGCGCACCCAGCTTTCTTCGCGGCGCGCCTTGTCGCGGCTGAGGACGGCTTCACCAATCGCGTTCTCAATCCGCTCCAGGTAGACCTCAACCTCGTCGCCCACCTTCAGTTTGGCCTCTTCGCCCGGGAGCGTGAACTCCTTCAGCGGAACCCGGCCCTCCATTTTCAGGCCGACGTCGACGATTGCGAGGTCTTTCTCAATTCCAACAACACGACCGCGGACAACATTGCCTTCGTAGGCCACGTCCGCTGCCAAAGTCTCATCGAGCATTGCGGTGAATTCATCAATCGAAGGCGACAACTCCTTCGAAACTTCCGGGGTGTTCATCAAGGCTCCTGCTCTTCGCGTTTGATCTGACCGACGGCAGTTTTCCGTCGTGAATTGGGATTGGGCGACGCAAAACCTGGCGCAAGGGCGCACAAGTGCATCGCCACGTAGATGTCGTGGGCTGTTCTGCCGACGCCGCCGACGCTATAAGGCCAGTAGGATTTGGGTTACGCTTCGTAACCCGGCTGGCTGGTCGACCTCTCGACCATCCGCACGGCTTCAGCAACTGCCGCGTCTATATCCAAATTGGTGGTGTTGAGCAACATCGCATCGTCCGCAGGCACCATTGGCGAATCCGGACGATTCCTGTCACGCGCATCGCGCGACCTTATGTTCTCCAAGACCTCAAGCTCTGAAACAGGTTCACCACGCGACTTCAGCTCCAGATAACGGCGGCGTGCGCGGACAGTGCTATCTGCAACGACAAAAATTTTTACGTCTGCATCCGGACAAACGACGGTGCCGATATCACGTCCATCAAGCACGGCACCAGGCTGCTGACGCGCAAACGCGCGCTGGCGCGCCAAAAGCGCAGCTCTCACACTGCTGATCGCGGCCACAATCGACGCCGCCTCCCCCACACCGCGCTCACGCAATGCCGGATCATCCAGCGTCGACACATCCAATCGCTCAGCGAACGCGACGGCCCGCGTGTCATTATCAAGCGGCAGGCCCGCAGCCAGGAGATCACGCGCCACTGCGCGATAGAGCGCACCAGTATCCATGTAAGCGAGCCCGAAGCGAGCGGCGATGCGGCGGGCAATGGTGCCCTTTCCGGATGCGGCCTCACCGTCGATCGCCACGATCATGACAGCCCCCTGGTCGCTAGCGGTCCGTTTCTGCAGCCTCGATTTGTGCACCGAACGCCGTCATAAGTTGTAGGAACGACGGAAAACTTGTGGCGATGACCCGACCGTCATCCACCGTAACGCCGGATTGGGCGCCGAGGCCGAGGATCAGAAACGCCATCGCGATCCGGTGATCAAGATGCGTCTGTACAGTGCCACCGCCCGGCACAACATCCATGCCCTGAACGCTCAGCGTATCGCCGTCGACCTTCGTGACCACGCCGTTCGCAGCCAATCCGGCCGCCGTCGCAGCCAGCCGGTCGCACTCCTTGACGCGCAGCTCTGCGAGCCCCTCCATCCGGGTCTCACCTTGCGCATACGCCGCGGTGACCGCCAAAACCGGGTATTCGTCAATCATGGACGGCGCGCGGTCCGCCGGCACTGTAATACCGCGCAGACGGCTGCTTCGCACACGGATGTCCGCAACCGGCTCTCCCCCTTCGTCGCGCGGGTTCTCAAGCGTGATATCGCCGCCCATCTCGATAAGCGTCTCAATCAGCCCAGTGCGTGTCGGGTTGGTCAGGACGTTGGTGATCGTCAGATCGGACTCGGGGGCAATCAAGCCAGCACAAATCAGAAACGCCGCAGAACTGGGATCTGCCGGCACGGTGATTGACCGGCCAGAAAGTGTCTGCCGACCGGTGACGGTGATCACGCGCGCGCCATCATCTTCGCGCGACACGTCAACATGCGCGCCAAAGAACGTGAGCATCCGTTCCGTATGATCACGGGTATGGGCAGCCTCAATGACCGTCGTCGCACCCATCGCGTGGAGGCCGGCCAATAGAATGGCCGACTTGACCTGGGCCGACGGCATCGGCGTTCGATATCGAATGGGTATAAGATCCGGCGTGCCGTGCACGGTGAGCGGTAAGGTGTTAGCGGCGACAGGCACCGTCGCGACGCCCATTTCGCGCAGCGGATCCAACACGCGGCCCATCGGGCGTTGGCTAAGCGACGCATCTCCGACGCAAGGTGCTTGCACCGGATTGCCCGCAACAACGCCCATCATCAGCCGGACGCCGGTGCCAGAGTTCCCGAAGTCGAGTGGCGTAGCAGGCTGGGTCAGGCCGCCAACTCCGACGCCGCGCACCGTCCATGTGCCGTCCTCCTGGTGGATTTCGACCCCGAGCTGTCGCAAGGCGTTTGCGGTGTTGAGAACATCTTCGCTCTCCAGCAGGCCGTTGATCCTTGTCTCGCCAATTGCGAGCGCACCAAAGATGAGCGCGCGATGGGAGATTGATTTGTCCCCAGGGACACGCATCGTGCCCCGCAAACCGCGAGATGCGCGCGCGCAAACCGGCGCCTGCTGATCATCGATTGCCGCTGAGGACATACCGCCTACCTGCCGATTGGTCTCATCCGAGCGGTCAGCTATCACGATCCGCTGTGAGGCCAGTTGTACACAAGACCGAATAGATTCGGAGATCAACTCGCAGTTTGCCTGAGCCGCCCGAAAGCTCCGTCAAGCAACCGCGAGCGATGCCGGGTCGGTGGCCGAGCGAAGTTCTGAAGCAGCGAAGCGCGGTCGCCATCGGCGGAGCAGAACAACCGTCAACCGGGCGATTTCGGACATAGAGCCGGTCGCTCCAATCGTGTCAACGGTCACGGCCACCGCAGCCCACTGACGGAATGGCCGCACGTTGGCGCATATGCTAACGCAATGCTGGGCACGTCTGGCGGCTTTACATTCGCCACGGTCCGTGGCAGGTCCCCGGTTTCCGTAATTCGCTGCGCCATCGGGCACGCCAGAAGTTGCCATGCGCGGACCATTATCCAGGGGCTAGAATGACCAGCGACGACCCCCGTGGCACAAAGCGGACATGCCAAGACAGCTCTTGCGGCGAGCGGTTTTACGACCTGAACCGCCACCCGATCATTTGTCCGGTTTGCGGCGCAACTTATGTGATCGCATCGTCTCCGCCGCGCCGCGAAGAAGTCGTGGAAAAGAAGCCGGTTCCTGCGGTGGAAACCAATGAGGACGCGGAAGCCGAAGACGGCGCCGAAGTCATCAGTCTTGAAGAGGCCGATGCCGAAGTCGGCGACGATGATGACAACGACACGTTCCTTGAAGAAACCGACGATGATGACGGTGGTGATGTTGGCGCCATTGTCGCCACCGACGACGGTGATGAGGAAACCTGATCGCGGCGGGCCTGAACTTGTTGTTTATCGCTCACGGGCTGTTCCGGCCTGCGGCGGGGGCGGCGCAACGCGCCGGGCCGCGGTCGCGGCCTGGGAACCGTCCTACCAGGATAGCCCGCGCTCGAGCCGCGAGCCCGCGAGCGTGCGAACAGCGCAAACTAAAACGCGCTCAAGTAGCGAGCGCTTGTCGCGAGCGGTAGCGCACGTAAAAACTCGCTCGAGCCTCGAGCCTGCGAACAGCGCAGTTAAGGCAGCGAGCACACAACATCTGCCCGTTGACAAATCGGAGCAAGAGCCGTACCCGGTTCTCTCTTTCCCAGACGATCAAATTCGGGGCCGTAGCTCAGTTGGGAGAGCGCTACAATGGCATTGTAGAGGTCAGGGGTTCGATTCCCCTCGGCTCCACCAAACCGTATCCGTTGTCGTTGCATTCCTGCAAAACCCTGAAGGGCAGGGCGATTGCGGCGGTTCGATATCCGCCGTTCCGCGCGTAGGCCACCTTCCCATCAAACGCCAGTTTGAGCACCAGTTGACGGTCTGCCGGATCGTCAGAAGCCCAGAGTTTACAAGGGTTTGACAGGAATTCGAGGGCGGTTCGATATGTCTCTTCGAAATCAGCTGCTGGC
>JBCCOV010000268.1:0-5678 GCA_039039985.1 Pseudomonadota bacterium
CGTCAATACGATTGCACCTTACCTGCTGACGGAACGGCTGTTGCCGCTGATGGGGGCTGACGGTCGCGTCGTCAACGTATCCTCTGCTGCGCAAGCGGCGGTTGACTTGGACGCCCTCGCTGGCCGCGTGCGGTTGGATGACATGGAGGCGTATGCGCAAAGCAAGTCAGCGATTGCCATGTGGTCGCGGGCCATGGCGGACAAGCGCAAGGATGGCCCAAGCATGATCGCATTGAACCCTGGATCGTTGTTGGCTACCAAGATGGTCCGGGACGGCTTCGGGATTGCCGGTAATGACGTCAGCGTCGGCGCAGATGTCCTCAGGCGCGCCGCGCTCTCAGACTCGTTTGCTGACGCGAACGGTGCGTATTTCGACAACGATAGCGGGCGCTTCGCCACGCCCCACGCCGACGCGCGTGATCCGGCGAAGTGCCAGCGCCTCGTCGATACGATCGTTACCATGCTCGACACCTATTTTGAGGGAGCCAACTCATGAAAGCCGTAGGCTATAGCACGACAGGGCCCATCGACCGCGATGACGCGCTGATCGACTTCGAGATGGAAAAACCGACGCCGCAGGGCCACGATCTTCTGGTTCGCGTTGCGGCCGTTTCCGTGAACCCGGTCGACACAAAGATCCGCGTTCGGCGAGAGCCGGACGGCGATCAGCCGGCCGTTCTCGGTTGGGATGCTGTCGGGACTGTCGCAGCAGTCGGCGAGATGGTCACGTCCGTCAAGGTCGGTGACGAGGTCTGGTACGCCGGAGCCATTGATCGACCGGGCACAAACGCGGAGTTCCATCTGGTTGACGAGCGCATTGTCGGTCGCAAGCCCGCGACCGCGTCGCATGCAGAGGCGGCGGCGCTGCCGCTTACAACACTCACGGCTTATGAGATGTTGTTCGACCGCCTCAAGGTCACGGATTCGGTTCCCGGTGCCGCGCCGGCCGTCCTGATCATTGGCGGATCGGGTGGCGTGGGCTCGATCGCCATTCAGTTGCTCCGGGCCAAAACCGAGCTGACGGTGATCGCAACGGCCTCTCGCGATGAAACAAAGTCTTGGGTGAGCGAACTTGGCGCGCACCACGTCGTCGACCACAGCCAGCCATTGCCGGCGCAGATCGAAGCGCTGGGGCTTGGCCAACCCGGTTTCGTATTCTCGACAACCCACACGGCCCAGTACATCGAGCAGATCGCCGAACTGATTGCGCCGCAAGGCCGCTTCGGGCTGATCGACGATCCTGAAAGCCTGAACATTCTACCGTTTAAGCCGAAGAGCATCTCGACTCATTGGGAATTGATGTACACGCGATCGCTCTTTCAAACCGCTGATATGGCGCGGCAGAGCGTGATCCTGAATGAGGCGGCCGACTTGCTCGATGCCGGCAAGATTCGATCAACTGCGACGGAGACGCTCGGCACCATCAACGCAGCAAACCTCAAACGTGCCCACACGATCTTGGAGAGCAACAAAGCGCGTGGCAAGCTGGTGCTCGAAGGATTTTAGAGCCTGTTACGCTCCGCTGGAGCTGTCCCACGCCAATCGTTCGGTCTTCCTGGTCAGCCACCCGACCGCACGATGTGATGGGCGGCCGGCCAAGTTGCGTCGAATATGAGGTGTGGGCCGGCGAAGAGCGTCCGTCATAAGCGGAAACGTTTAGCCATCGGACTTCTGAAGCGCGGGAACGGATTTGTACGTCTCTTCCAGAAATGCAACGAACGCACGTATCCGCGTCGGCTGTATGCGAGATGGCGAACGTACTGCGAAAACATCCCACTCCGGCATCACCGTGTAATCGTCGAGCAGTGTCGTCAGCCGTCCGGCATTCAGGTGGGCGTCTATCTCCCACTTGCATTTCGTTGCAATTCCCAAGCCGGATAGTACGGCTTCCGTGATCGCTTCCGAGAAGTTGCAAGAGAAGTTGCCTGCAATGCTGGCTTCAATCTGCCGTCCGTCAACACCGCGCAACGACCACGAACGTAGGCCGCCGCGCGCCAAGCAGTTATGTGTTTGAAGATCGTCCGGATGCTCCGGGCGGCCGAAGCGTTCGATGTAGGTGGGCGCGGCGACGACGATGCGCGGGCTGGAGCCGATTCTCTTTGCCTTCAGGGATGACGGCGCCAGCGAACCCAGCCGTACGGCCAGATCGAACCCATCCTCGACAATATCAACCACCGCGTCGGTCAGGTGTAGCTCAAGCTTGACGGCCGGATGTCGATCCAGGAATTCGGCCATATAAGGCGCGATGTGCTTCCGCCCAAACGAAGCCGAGCCAGCAATGCGAAGCGTCCCGCGAACCGCTTGCGGTTCATTCTGCACGTCTGCGAGGGCATCTTCGACACCGGCCAAAATCCGCTTCGCGTGGGCCAGGAACACTTCGCCGTCCGACGACAAGGAAACTGATCGTGTGCTGCGATGAAGCAGTTGAGCCCCCACGGACTTTTCAAGCGCTTGAATCCGCTGTGTGGCGGCGGTGGGCGATAACCCGAATGCGGCTCCTGCTTTGCCGATTGCGCCACAAGCTGCCACGCGGATGAACAGTTCCAGAGACTTCAGATCTAAGCTCATTCTTTGGCAATACTGTAGAGTGTCTTCAGCTCCAAGTCGATTGTTTGAAATTCTCACATGCACATGTCGCAAGTGTGCGTCCAAGTTCGGGCGCGAAACGCACAAACGCGAGGAAATGAGATGCGCAATCGCATTCTGATTGGGGCGGTCTGCGCCATGGGATTGGCGCTCGGATTGCCAGCGTATGCCAGCCCTGCGGTTGAAGTTGTTCCAAGTCACCAGCTCGAATTCATTCCATTGAACCCGGCGCGCGGTGACGCCAGCCCGCAAGCCGGTGTGCTCTGGGGCGACATCCGCAAGGATGTGCCATCGGGTATCTTGCTGAGGTTCGCGAAAGGCTTCGCCTCGCCGCCGCACATCCACAATATCACCTACCGCGCTGTTGTGATCAGCGGTGCGCTTCACAACGATGATCCCACGGCGGAACGCATGTGGATGGGCCCAGGCTCGTTCTGGACGCAGCCGGCGGGGGAAAGTCATATCACTGCGGCGACCAGCGACGGCGGCGCAACAGCGTTTCTTGAGATCCTTGAGGGCCCCTACCTCGTGCAGCCAGCGAAGGAGGCGTTCGATAACGGCGAACGTCCCATCAATATCGTTGCATCCAATGTGATCTGGCTCGACTCAAACGACGTGAACTGGGTCAGCACCGCCGCGGCAACCCAACAGGCGGAGAACGTGGAGATCGCATATCTGTGGGGCAAGCCGCGGACCGGCGAAATGAATGGTACGTTCTTGAGACTTCCTGCTGGCTTTACAGGCGCGCTAAAGGCGGCAGACGCGGTGCTGCGGGCTGTTGTCATTCGCGGTAAAATCCGCCATGCGCATGCCTCTCGTCCTGACCCGATCGAACTTGGGACCGGCAGCTACTTTGGTTCGAGAAAACAGACGCAGCACCGCGTGTCCTGCGCTGCTGAAAGTGCGTGCGTGATTTACGTGCGAACCGAGGGGCGTTACGCCGTCGCCGGTCTTTGACTCAATCGTCGCGAGTATCGCTCACGAAACGCGTGTGATGGTGCCGGCCAACGTTGCCATCACACGCCTGCACATTGCCGCTCATGACACCCCGCCGCCGCAAGCAAATCGGGCCCCAGGTATGGGAGGCGCGCGCGTTTGCAACATAGGGATGGGACAATAAGGCGATTGCTTTCTTTGGCTTGTCATCATTCTTGAGTAATGTCAGCGCCGATTATCGCGGAGTTGGTGTGGCCCGCCGGGAGACGTCGGGGCGGCGGGTCTTTTCCCAAACTTGAGACGCCTTGGCATGGCGTGGGGGCCTTGTGTTCGGATCGCTTGGAAAGAAGTTGCGCGCGCGGCTGCAGAGTCTCGCATTGGCGGGTACGCGAGATGTCTTTGAGGCGCACGCCCGTGAAGCCGTCGCATACATTGCCGGCCAGGTGCAGGGGACGCACTTCAAAGTCAAGGGCGGCACTGTCGACGTTTCTCTTAGCGACGAGCGCGCGCGGTTGATCGATGCGTTCGAGCGTGCGTGGGGGCGCGGCTCGAAAGATATCGAGAGCTGGACCCTTCAGGTCCAGGAACTCTTGGATCGTGCAGGTCAGGAGGGCGCCACAGTTTACGATCGCGCCGCAGCGCTGATTAGTTCCGGCATGCTGAAGGTGGAACTTGTATGCCGCGCCGCGTGTTTGTGCCCGGATGATCAGCGCATGCAGGACCTGGCGTTTGAAACCCTGACGCTGAACATGGCAGCAGTTGACTACATTTTCAGTGGCAAAACCACCGATGAGCACCTGCCGGGGGAGGAGTATCCGGCGTTGATTCTGCTGCGCGACTTGCCGTATGCGGACAAGGTGTTCGATCGGGGAAGCGAGCCGGACGAGGCACATCAGGCCGTGGCTTCAAACTCTGTTGCGACGGCGTCGGGTGTAGCCAGCCGGCCGGGGATGTTGGATCGCGCAAAGATGGTTTTCGCGCACCTCCGCATGGGCGTGATCGGGCTTGGAATCGCGTTTGGCTACTTCTGCGCTGCGGCTATCGTATTCTGGGGTGTTTTGGGGCTCGGTATCGCTGCGCTCTTGCAGTTGTGTTTTGCCAGTCTGGGTGAGATGCCGCTGTTTGCGGCTGCGGGCATCACCGTCGCACCGGTGCTGCTGGCGCTCTCGTTGCTCCGCGCCATTTTCAAGCAGCCGAAAAAGGCGCACGTCACCCGTGTGGTGAACTATATTGCCAAGCTCTATCCGCCAAGCCAGACAGCAACGGACATGCAGCGCCGACGGTATCTGTCGTCTTTGCCAACAGCGGTCAAGGTTGCGCTCAGCGGGGTCTACTTAGCGTCGCTTGTGATCATGATCGGGTTCGCCGCGGCGATGACCGTGGGCTACGGCCACGTTTACGCACCAGCAGACATCTTCAACGTGACAGCTGGCGATGATAGCGCACGATCAATCATCCAGAACTTTCTGTTCTGGCTCAACGTGCCGTTCGACCTTCTGTTGCTCGACGCTCCGGGTACATTCGGAGTGCGGCTGACCGCGTTACAGGCTAATGGATCGGCGTATGGATTTCTGACTGTGATCTTGCTGTTTCGCCTGCTGCTTGTTTCGGCGGTCATCAACCTCGTCTACCTGGTCGTGACGACAAAGTTCGATCCCGACTCGCAGGTCACGTTCGAACAGGCTATGGGCGTCTCTCCGGGCTAGTACAACGCGAAATGCAACATCTTCGCTGGTCGACTGTGCTGCAGCTCTTGCGCACAGCGCGGCGTCCGATCGTGGCTGTTCGTCGCCAACGCCGGACATGGGACGCGATGACGCGGACGGTGGCAGAAGCTTGCGTCATCGGTGTTCAGCGATGCGGAATTTGACTGGTGTCAAGGCTTCACATCGCGAACCGTGACTTCATTGCTCAATACCAACCGCGGCAGCCGTCGATGTCCCGTCGCATGGCGCGATCGCCTGTAGCAGATGGATAACCGGCCCGCGTTGATGGAGAGTTCACACTCAGTCAGGGTCTTGTGCGATGTCCAAAAGGATGAAAGCTGCTGTTTTCATCGAGCCCGGCAAAATTGTGCTCGAGGAAAAACCGATACCCGATGTGGGACCACTCGATGCTCTGGTCCGCATCACGACGACCACGATCTGCGGAACCGA
>JBCCOV010000269.1:0-5678 GCA_039039985.1 Pseudomonadota bacterium
ATTGAATCCGGACAGGCGATTACGGTTATGTGGCAGGGTAAGCCGGTTTTCATCCGAAATCGTACCGAGGAAGAAGTCAGTCAAGCCAAGGCCGTTCCGTTAGCTGACCTTCCAGATCCACAGTCGGACGCCCAGCGTACGAAAAATGGTAAGGAAAACTGGCTGGTGATGATCGGGATCTGTACGCACCTCGGGTGTATCCCCAAGGGGCAGGCAGTGGGTGACGTGAAGGGAGAGTACGGCGGTTGGTTCTGCCCTTGTCATGGTTCGCACTACGATACGGCAGGTCGGATCCGAAAGGGCCCGGCACCTCGCAACCTTGACGTGCCACCCTACGCCTTCCTGACCGATACCAGCATTAGAATTGGCTAAGCGCGCCTTTGGAGCATTCTCACCGATGAGTGGACACGCCGATACCTACCGTCCGTCCGGGCCCTTCTCAAAATGGATGGACGAGCGTCTTCCGATCATGCGGATGATGCATAATCAGTTCGTCGATTTCCCGACGCCACGCAATCTCAACTACATGTGGACGTTCGGCGGCATCCTGACGTTTTTTCTCATTTCCCAGATCGTGACGGGCATCGTTTTGGCGATGCACTACGTGCCGTCTGAAGCTGGTGCTTTTGACTCGGTGCAGAACATCCGCCGCAACGTGAATTATGGCTGGCTCATCCAGCCGCTGCATGCGGTCGGCGCTTCGATGTTCTTCGTTGCCGTCTACCTTCATATCTTTCGTGGGATTTACTACGGCTCATACAAAGCGCCGCGCGAAGTCTTGTGGATCCTCGGTGTGTTCATCTTCCTGGCGATGATGGCAACCGCGTTCCTTGGCTACACGCTGCCATGGGGACAGATGAGCTTCTGGGCCGTGACAGTGATCACCAACCTGTTCTCGGCGATTCCGCTCATTGGCGACACGATTGTGACGTGGCTCTGGGGCGGGTTTTCGGTGACGGCAGTGACGCTGAACCGGTTCTACTCGCTGCACTATCTGTTGCCGTTCGTGATCTTCGGCCTCGTGTTGTTACACATCTGGGCACTGCACGTTGCCGGTCAGAACAACCCGACTGGTCTTGATGTCAAAAGTCCGTCGGACACGGTTCCGATGAGCCCGTTCGCGGTGATGAAGGATCTGTTCGCGCTGACCGTGTTCTTGCTCTTCTTCTTGTGGTTCGTGTTCTTCGCACCGGACTACCTCGGGCATGCGGATAACTACATTCCGGCGAATCCGTTGGTGACACCCGCCCACATCGTCCCGGAATGGTACTTCCTCCCGTTCTATGCGATCCTTCGTGCGATCCCGGACAAACTGGGTGGGGTCATCGCGATGTTCGCTGCGATTGTGGTTCTCCTGTTCATCCCCTGGCTCGATACGTCGCGCGTCCGGTCTGCGAAGTACCGCCCGATGTTCAAGTGGTTCTTCTGGCTGTGGGTCTTCTCCTGCTTGGCGCTGGGTTATCTCGGTGCGATGCCGGCTGAAGGCGCATTTGTGACGTGGTCGCGTATCTTCACGTTCTACTACTTCGCGTTTTTCCTGCTGATCATGCCCATTGTGGGGGTCCTTGAGACGCCGTCGCAAATGCCGCGCTCGATCAGCGAGGCCGTCCTAAAGCCATCCGATGGCGGGGCGGGGGCTGCAACCGCTGCGGTTCCTGCAGCACCTGAAACGCGGTGAGGATGCCATGATGAAACAACCGATGTTCATGCTCCGCACTGTGGCCATTGCCGCCATCGCGAGTCTTGGGTTGTCTGCGGCAGCACTCGCTGCCGGGGGCGGGCCGAAAGTTGAAAAGCAATCCTGGAGCTTCAGCGGCATCACGGGCCAGTTCGACGAAGCCCAGCTGCAACGCGGCTTCCAGGTCTACAAAGAAGTTTGCGCAGCCTGCCATGGGCTCGCGCGGCTACCATTCCGCTCACTAACCGGTGTCGGTGGGCCGAACTTCCCGGAAAACGACGTCAAGCGGCTCGCGGCCGAGTACGAAGTGACTGACGGCCCGAATGACGACGGGGAAATGTTCAAACGTCCGGGGCGGATGTCCGATACCTTTCCGCCGCTCTACGCGAACGAAAAAGAGGCGCGTAGCATTCATAATGGCGCGTATCCGCTCGATCTGTCACTGATTACGAAGGCGCGCGGCATTCCGCATGCCGAGGGCATTTTCACACACGTGTTGACGATGGGGCAGGAAATCCTGACCGGTTATCAGGAAGGCGGCGCAGACTACCTGTATGCGCTGTTGGTGGGATACCGCGACGAAGCGCCTGAGGGCTTCAATCTGCAGGACGGCCTCTATTACAACGTTTCGTATTCCGGCCAGCAGATTGCAATGCCGGACCCATTCGCGGGTGGCGATGGGCAGGTTGAGTATCAGGACGGAACGCCCGCGACTGTCGAGAACTACGCCAGAGACGTGACCGCCTTTCTCTTCTGGGTTGCCGACCCAACGCATGACCAGCGTAAGCAGACCGGCTGGCTGGTGTTGATTTACCTGCTCATCACATCGGTCCTGCTTTACCTCGCGAAGCTTGCGATCTGGCGGAACGTCGATCACTAACGCTGGTCTCGCGTAGCCTGGCTGCTCCGGCATCCTGTCAGACCGGTCACTCAGACCATCAGGCGGCTTGGTAGTTGCAAGAAATCTCTGACGGGCCTCGCTTGCGGGGCCCGTCTTGCGTTATGGCTCTTGGGCTTTGTGCTTCAACGGAGGGTGGGAATGGCGGACTCAGTGCTCGGCATCATTGGTGGTAGTGGGTTGTACGACTTGCCGGGGCTGTCGTCACCGGAATGGCGGACGGTGGACAGTCCCTGGGGGCAGCCGTCCGACAATGTCCTGTTTGCCGAAATTGACGGTTTGCCGATCCGGTTTTTGCCGCGCCACGGTCGCGGCCATCGCCTCTCACCAACAGACATCAACTATCGCGCGAATATCGACTGCATGAAACGCGCCGGCGTGACGGATCTCATTTCGGTCTCGGCGTGCGGGTCATTCAAGGAAGAGCTTGCGCCGGGCACCTTTGTGCTCGCCGATCAGTTCATCGACCGCACATTCGCCCGTGAGAAGAGTTTCTTCGGAACAGGCCTCGTGGCGCACGTGTCAATGGCCGATCCGGTCAGTCCGCTGTTGGTCAGTACCGTTGAACGCGCGATCCAGGCCGCGCGCATCCCCTACCGCCGTGGTGGCACGTATCTCGCAATGGAAGGGCCTCAGTTCTCAACGCGAGCGGAGAGCTTTCTCTATCGATCCTGGGGCTGTGATGTGATCGGGATGACCAACATGCCGGAAGCGAAGTTGGCGCGCGAGGCCGAGCTTTGCTATTGTACCGTTGCGATGGTGACCGACTATGACTGTTGGCACGACGACCATGCGCATGTGGATGTTGCTGCGGTGCTCGAGGTCATGAAGGGCAACACGGCGCATGCGCAAGAGATGGTCGCCGAGCTTGCCAAGGTGTTCCCTCGCACGCACGAGGCCTGCCCAATCGGTTCAGATCGGGCGCTCGATGTGGCCCTGATCACAGCGCCCGACGCCCGCGATCCGCAGCTTGTTGCGAAGCTGGACGCCGTCGCCGGCCGCGTTCTCGACCAATCGTAGTGCTATGCAAAAAACACCGATCAATGCCGCTGATGCACCACAGCCCGTCAGCCACTATCATCAAGCCATGCTGATCGAAGGTGCGTCGCGGGTTCTTCATATCAGCGGCCAGATTCCCGTTGCAGCTGACGGCACGGTACCGGACGGCTTCGAGGCGCAAGCCAGGCAGGTCTGGCGTAACATCGAGGCGCAACTGCGCGCGGCTGATATGTCGTTCGACAATCTTGTGAAAGTGACGTTCTTTCTGTCCAGCCGCGAGCACACGCTGGTCAATCGCCGTGTCCGTGAAGAGGTGTTGGGTGACCGTGACATCGCGTTGACAGCCATCATTTGCGACATCTTCGACGAGGCGTGGTTGCTGGAAATCGAAGCCGTTGCGGCCGCGTGATCCGCCGTAAACGCAACGACGACGGTGCGGCCATGGCGTGTTGGCGCGCGCTTGGACCCGCCGGTGCGTCGCTTCCGCGCTTGTCACATGTGTTGTGCGCCGTCACTCCGGAGACTTGACCTCGATCGTCACAACGGCCTGGCGCAACGCTGGAAAATAGGCCTTTAGCGCCTGGCCCACCCCGATCAAGAGCAACGTGAGAATGATCAATGCCGGAATTGCCGCAAGCGTGGCTTTGATCAAAAACGCCATGAGACGGAAGAAAGGGATGTTGATGTCGGTGACGACAACCTCATCAGCGATGTAGCCGGCGTCAAATTCGCCCGCATCGGTGCCAGTCCGCGTCGCGTGTGTTCCGGCGCTCGGCGCGCCGGTTGGCGGCTGTGTCGCTTCGCTCTCCTGGCGCTCTTTTTCTGCCCGCGCGCGCCGGAGCGTCCGCGGCAGGTCGGTTTCGTCATTCTCTGACGGCATTTTGAGTTCGGGCTCAGCCATCTGCTTGCTTCCTCGTCAGGGGTGCCGTGACACATACCACACCCGTCCTTAACCTATCTCGTCCCCGCGCAGGCTGCTATTTACCGTTTTGTCAAATTGCCGTGGAGGTCACGTTGGAGCATCTGAAGTCACTCATTCGTACGATTCCGGACTATCCGAAGCCAGGAATCATGTTTCGCGACGTTACGACGTTGTTCCGGGATCCCGAGGGGTTTGAGCTGGCCGTTATCGCCATGGCACGGCCGTTTCGGACGCTCCACGTCGATGCGGTGGCGGGGATTGAGGCGCGTGGCTTCATTCTCGGCGGCGCGATTGCAGATCGCCTCGGCTGCGGTTTCGTGCCCATTCGCAAGAAGGGCAAATTGCCGTGGAAGACGATCGGTCAGGAATATACGTTGGAGTACGGTGTGGATGCGATCGAGATCCACGAAGACGCCATCAAAGCCGGCGAACGCATTCTGATCGTTGATGATCTGGTTGCGACCGGCGGAACCGCAGAAGCGGCGATCAAACTGGTGCGTTCCACGGGTGGCGAAATTGTGGGCGCAACGTTCGTGATCGATCTGCCGGATCTCGGGGGTATGCGAAAGCTCTCCGCGCTGGATGTCGAATGTCACGCTCTGATGGAGTTCGAGGGTGATTGACCGGCAATGACCCGCGCAGCCAGTCCGCTTGCTGAAGATGACGAACGGCGTGCCCGGCGCGTCATCTCAGCCTGGCGCGTTGACCCGCGCGGTCGCTACGACTGTCCAGTGTGCCTGGCGCCCGGCGTCGGCATTGAGGATTGTTCGGCCCGTCCGCTTACAGAGTGGTACCACATTCATTGTGCGGCCTGCGGTCTCGACCATATGTTGACGATCCCGTTGGGTTCGCGCCCGCCGTCCCTCGATTGAAAGAGTTGCGATGAAAATCAACGGAACGCCGTATCGGACGATCTGGCTGGCCGAGAACGGTTGGGCCATCGAGATTATCGATCAGACGAAGCTGCCCCACGTCTTCGAAACGGCCACCCTCGAAACCGTTGAAGACGCCGCACGGGCGATCAAGACAATGCAAGTGCGCGGGGCGCCACTCATTGGTGCGACTGCCGCGTACGGTATGTGTTTGGCCTTGCGCAAGGATGCGTCGGACGACGCGCTGGAAGCGGCCGCGGCGTCCTTGAATGAACAACGCCCGACTGCGGTTAACCTGCGCTGGGCGAC
>JBCCOV010000270.1:0-5669 GCA_039039985.1 Pseudomonadota bacterium
CCCCCGGCAACCACCTGCCTTGCTTCGTTACGTCTCGTAATGGTGCACAGAATACAAA
The DNA here is from genome assembly GCA_039039985.1 of Pseudomonadota bacterium. Classification (GTDB taxonomy): domain Bacteria; phylum Pseudomonadota; class Alphaproteobacteria; order Rhizobiales; family Hyphomicrobiaceae; genus JBCBWG01. The sequence goes on from JBCCOV010000270.1 coordinate 59, forward strand.
AGCGCGACGCAGATCAGCTAATTTCCCAAGAAACTTACGTTGATCGCCGTGATCTCGGCGCTATTTGAGGTGGAGTTATTCAGATAACACTTTATCAGAGATACAGTTCCCAACCAGAACAAAAGGAGGTACCAGCGAGGATATCGTTGCGGCGTCAGCCCCACGCTCGTGGAATAGCGCTCATCTAAAAATGGCCCGATAAAACTTCTGCCAGTATGATAGTTCCGGCAGGTTCCAAAGCTCGCCAATCTCCATATTGTGACACTCGCTCGGCTTCTCCCCGAATTGATCGTTGGTCGGATGGAGAAAGGAATAGCCTGAGCCCCCATAAACCGTTAGCTCCGAAAACCAGTAATTTTCGCCATAGCAATAGAAATCAACCCGAAGATGGTCCAAGCCAACCGCCAGTTGCTCAGCTTTGCAGACCATTTCCGGAAACGAAGCGGGTAAGTTGCTAAATAAGACCCCTTTGGCATCTGCGGTGCTGAGTCCTAATCGTGGCCTCCATTTCTTCAATTCCAAGTGCTCTCCGGATCGGCCGACGAATGATTTCAAATTTGATCCAGACGTTGCATTCTCGATTTGAACGAAGGCAACGCGACCCGAAAAGCAAAAAAACCTGAAGTCCAATGCACTTGGTTCCTGATCAAATGCCGTTAAATACCTTTCAACAATAACTTGTCCCTTGATTTTTTTATAGGCCCACTCGGCAATCTTCGTACCATACGGTCTCTTTAGCCAAAAATGACATCTTCGAACTATCGCATCCCGATCAACTGCGTCTCCTGCTAAAACCTTGATGTACGCTCTACTGCGATGACTCGGTTTGACTATGAACGGTGGGCTTAGCGCATCGAAAGGAAGGTCCTCAGGACGATGTCCAGACCACAAAACCTCAGCCATTTGCAATTCTGGAGCTCGACGGCGGACGTATTCTCGAGCCGCAAGCTTGTCGCAAAAGACGGGAAAGATCGGATTTCGATCAAACGCTTTTCGCCATTGCATCTTTTCTGTCCATGTCCGTGGTGTCGCATAGTTTGGTTGATTGCCCAGGTATGCTTTATATCTACGGGTGTTTTCTCTTAATCTCATTGATACGATAACATTTAATATTGAATCCAAACCGGCGGATAACACTTTTAAATCACTCCTACAAGCTTGTGCTTTAAGTGAGGCGACAACTATTCCAGCATCGCAAGGAGGGAGGATGAACTGCCAGCAGCTTTCGCAACCTGGTGATCTCTAGTTGGCGGAGGCAGAAAGATAACGTTGTTGCGCCCAATTCATAAATGAGCCAGGCGCCGGAGGATGAATTTTTTTAATTTTAATTCTCTCATTCCAGAGATGAAGTGCCCGTGTTTCTTTCTCAATATGTTTGTGAACATCGTAGTGTGGATTAAAAACTTGCTCTGCAGATTCAGGTGGTAGTGGATAAAAAACAGCTGGATCAAGGGCGACGAAGCCGTACTTTTTCGCACCGTAAGTAATTGCCAACGGCCCGAACGTCCCCCAACGCATTTCTTCGACTTTGCGCTGTAGGCCGACCCAGCCACGCAGGTTTTGCCGGGCCTTTTTCAAGGTTGTCCAAGTCGGAGGTACTGCGATCGACGAATCCATTAGCTCAAGGTACTCGTTGAGGAACGGATGGTCTCGCGGCAGATGAAGAACTGCGCCGTTTATGCGACTTTTGTCCTGCCAACCACAGATGACGTCGCCTAAGTCCTCTAGTGGTTTCAGAAGCAGCATGTCTGCGTCCACCCATATTCCCAAGCCCATTTGAAGTCCGCGATAGCGAAAGAAGTTGGAAAAAAGCGATACACTGCCGGTCTTTTTGTGGAACACGACCCTTTCAAATGGAAAAACTTCTGATGCTGGCCGTAGCTCAACGCCCTTCGGAAGATTTGTTATTAGTTCAGGATGATATGTGTATAGCCGAACGGAGTAACCGACGGAGATCATTGATGAAAGACATATTTGCTCAATATATGATAACGTATTGAAAGACCAAAATGTAAACAGATTGCGCATAATACACTGCCATGACTTGGTCTGAATGTAACGGGGCGATAGCATGCAGAGAGTTCAGGTTCAATATAAATTGTCAAAGTCTCGCTTATGAGTCTGTTTGGTTTAATGTGCGACATTTTGGGTCATATCTCTGTGCCGCGTGGCAATGAAAAACATGACGGCATGTGGCATTTTCATAGAAATACATCGGTATTTGCAGTGAAGGTGTGCGCTGATGCATCGCTTTACGGAGATCGTAGCAGTGTTGCTTGTTTTCGCGTTTATCATGGGAGCCGTGAGGCTGGCTTTATGGGCCAGCTCTGCGAGAGGCGACGTGCTGAGAACAGGCCCTGACGTGGACCTTATGGCGGCTTGTACAAAGCTCTCTAGCGATCAGGATCCGTTGACGTGCCATGATCGCATCGCGAAGCATGCCGATCGTCGTTCGCGCAAATTCTCGAAATTTCAAGGCCGAAGTATTAACCGTTAAAACTTTTCAGACGCAGTTTTCGAGCAGTGTTCGGCATTGCCCGCCGCCACCTGAATTGATGCTGAAAGTCTGGTCATGGTGTCCGCGGCAGTGCCTGCTTTGCACCGTCGTTTTTCGATGATCCGCGAGGCAGCAGTGATGTCGATATGGAAGCAACGCGCTCACGTCCGATACAGCGCCCGTGAGATAGGAGGACGCTTGCACGACGCAGCAGCTCCAACCGGCTAGTCCCAAGTCGGGCAGAGGCGGTTCGTCCGTCAGCCTTGATGGCATGAGACAAACTACTTTACGAGCAATAAGTGCTGTGCGGATCGATGTGGTCCGGACGAACAGGCTCGTCCCACTGCGCGCTGTACTCTAATCGGCAGCGGAGACCTTCCCGTCACACTCTTCACTGCAGCAGGCGGTCTCTTGTGAGCGGCCTTGCCGGCACGCGTTGTGCGCGCTTACTCCGTGCCACCTGGCTGAAAATGGTTCACTTCTACGATCATGCGTGCGCCGCCGGATGGAGCATCCGCGATTTCGAAGCGGCCCTCACTCTGTGCAACAAGGTTGGCGACGATCGCGAGCCCGAGGCCGGAACCGCCGGTCGCGCGTGCGCGCGAGTTTTCGAGCCTGACGAACGGCTCGCAAACCATGTCGCGCATCGCTTGTGGAATTCCGGGACCATCATCGTCGATCGCGACTGTGATACTGTCTTGTGTTGTGCACACGCCGACTTCGGCGTAATCGCCGTACGCCAGCGCATTATCCAGAAGGTTGGCAAAAACGCGACGCAGAGCCAACCGGTCGCCAAGCGTATAGGCGGTCTTCGATGAAGACGCGGGCGCGATCACCAAACGGACACGGTCATCCTCTCGTGATCTGATTTCGCTGCGCAGAAGCTCTTCAACATCGACCATTTCGAGCACGGGCTCGGCCGATGACGTGGTACCTTGAGTCGCCAGAAGTGCGTCATCAAGCAGTTGCACGATGTCATCAAGATCGGAGGTGCCCTGATCACGGACGACGGGATCCTCTGACCCTTCGAGACGCAATCGCAATTTGGTGGCGAAGGTCCGTACGTCATGTTGCAGACCGCCGACGAGCGTGAGTCGCGATTCTATCAGCCGAGCCAATCGAGCCTGCTGGCGGTTGAATGCACCAACAAGGGTCTGAATTTCTGGAGCTGCCGAGCGGACTTCGGGGATCTCCTGGGGCTCGGAATTGAAATCGGTGTTTTCGACGGCCCGTGCGAGGTCGCGGAGTGGCCGCACCTGCCGGTGAAGAAAGATAAGCATAGCAACGGCAATCAGCGTCCCGACAATGCCGGCACCAAACCCGAACGGCAGCCCTAGCGCCGAAATCGGCAACAGCTCCTTTGAACGCAACACGAACTCTTCGCCGTCAATCAGCCTGACACGTAACTCGTGTGCGTTGGTTTCGCTCATGACGAAACGCCACACCGGCCCCGTTCGCTGAGAACTGTTGGCCACTGCCAGTTCCAAATGGCGTCCGGGCACAGCGCGGCGATACGCCTCGAGCAACCTCTTAAGGCTCGCGCGGCGCGGACGGACTGCAGCGCGTTGCGACACCGGCGGTGCGTTCAGCCACACAGCCAGCTGTGGCGTTGCCAGAACTTGCAGCACGATCCCCTTTTCGTCCGCCGGAACGGACTCGAGGAGTGATATGATTGCGGCTACCCGGGCCGGCGATGGAAGCGCGCTTTCAGCATTCAATTCGCGAAGAGGGATCACATACAGAGCGATGGCCAATGCAGCCGCAAGAAAAGCTGTAAACGCCGTCAGAGCAATCCGGACCACCAGAGTCGCGTTCATTCATTTGAAACCTGAACAGTCGCGGTGAAAAGATAGCCATGATTGCGGATCGTCGCGATCAGCCTCTCGTTATCACTCGCGGTCTCGATTTTCTTTCTAAGACGCGAGACCAGAGTGTCGACTGACCTGTCGAAGGGATCGCTTGCCCGGCCATGCACGGCGTCCAGCAGTCGGTCACGCGAAAGGACACGCTGGGGCGCCTGGACAAAGCACGCCAGCAGATCAAACTCAGCACTTGTCAGAGAGACATCTTGCCCGGACCGATTGGTCAGGCGCCGTGCATTCAAATCGACCTTGAAATCTTGAAATCGTAAAACGGTCGTTGGAGGATTGAGTGCGACGAGACGGCCGCGTCTCAAGACCGATCGAATACGCGCCAGCAATTCTCGCTTTGAGAAGGGCTTTGTCAGGTAGTCATCCGCACCGATTTCCAGTCCAACGACCCGGTCGACTTCAGCACTTCTGGCCGTCAGCATTATCACCGGCACCGCCGAGCTTGATCGAATCCGACGGCAGATCGAGAGCCCATCCTCACCTGGCAGCATAAGGTCGAGCACGATCAGATCGGGATGGTCCCTGACAACCGCCTGATCGAGACTGGTTGCATCGGATGCTTCGCTCACCGCAAAGCCTTCTTCCGTCAGAAATGACGTCAGCAATCTGCGGATGTCTTCGTCGTCATCGACGATGAGGATGCGTGTCGTTGGGGCGCTCATGACCGAGACTGTGTTGAATTCGCGGCGACAGCGCAAGCCGGAAAGCGGCCCAGACACAAAATGTCAAAAACCAAGCAACATTCGTCACAAGTCGTTTCACCTCGGAAAAACCTGAGACAAGCCGAGTCGCTAGATCTCCTAGTGCTTGCAGAGACAAGCCTGCTGGTCACGGCAGTTCAACAACCAACCATGAGGTCATTATGAAACAGGTTCTTCTTACGGCAGCTGCCGGTAGCCTTCTTGCCGTGTCGATGGTTTCGGACGCGTTCGCGTATTCGCGGAACACGACAGTCTACGGTCCATATGGCTCGGCATCTGTCAGCGCGCATGGCAGCTGTTCCGGCAGCAGCTGCTCGCGCTCTGTGAAGCGAACAGGCCCTTACGGCTACAAGGTCAAACGCTCCGGCACGGTATCCTGTGGTGCCTACTCCTGCTCCGGTTCACGCACGACCACGACTCCGTCGGGTCGCACGTACCACCGCCACGGAACCATTCGCTGGTAGCGCTTGAGGCGTGGCCGGCGGCGCAGTCTCCAGCCCTCAGCCCTCCCTCTGCGTTCCGGCCACGCACGTTCCGCCAAC
>JBCCOV010000271.1:0-5664 GCA_039039985.1 Pseudomonadota bacterium
ATATCACCGTAGTCGAGCACCTTAATCTCAAGTGCCATGTTCGCCTCCCTTAAAGCTTGTATATGCGTGCCGCCGTTTCAGAGAAAATCGCCCGTTGCGCGTCCGGACGAAAGTCGGCGGTTGCAGCCTGGTAGGCTGCGACAAGGTCGTCGTAGGTCGTCCAGATCTTCTCAATCGGGAAGTTCGAACCAAACATGCAGCGCTCGGCGCCGAAGATCTCAACCGTCGCCGGAACAAGGTCGCGAATGTGTTCCGGGTCGTTACGGCGCACGAACGTGCCAAGTCCCGACAGTTTCGTGACGACGTTGTCGCGCTTTGCGAGTTCACCCATCGCCGTGCGCCACGTCGTTCGTCCGGCTGCCGACACATCCTCCAGCATACCGGCATGCTGGAGCACAAAGGTTACGCCGGGACAGCGATCGACAAGTTCACACGCGCCGTCCACCTGACCGGCAAAGATCTGCAGCTCAAAAACCCAGCCGTAATCGCGGAGATACCCAACGTTTCTTTGGAGCTGCGTGTTGCGAGTCAGATCCGGATCAGGCGCAAACCGATAAAGGGGATTATCATGCCAATGCAATTGCTGGCGAATGCCGCGCATGGCCGGATAGGCCTGAAGCTTGTCGAGATCCGGTCGCGCGTCCGCTTGCAACATATCGCAGTAGCCGACGATCGCGTGCGGCCATCCGCACTGCCTGTTGACGTCCTGCACCCAGGCCACTTCGTCGGCAAAGCCATCAACTGGCCAGTTGGCCTGAACGTAGACGGACTTGGTAATGCCATGCGCCGTGCAATCCGCCATGTACGCGTCGATCAGGTAGTCCCGCTTGATCGAATCATAGGCACCAAAAATCCGCGGTACCGTCGGCCCTTGTAGCCAAGGCAAATCTGCCTGGCGCCAGATGTGATGGTGCGCGTCGACTATCATGCCGCGGACCTCCGCGCGAACGACAGCACTTCATCGACCAACTGGTGCGTGTGCGCGCCCGCCCCGATCCGATCGACGAACGGCAAGACGGCACGCATACCTTCCGTCTCAGGCCGATAATCTGCATCGCCGGCCAGCGGGTTCAGCCATAACACCGACCACGCCAAACGGGACAGGCGTTCGGCCGCCTCTGCAAGAGGCTCACTGCCCCCGCGCTCAAGGCCATCAGACACCACGACCACGAAGGCCCCCCGTGCCGTCGAGACAAATCGCGGTACATTGAAGAACGCTTGGAGGGCTTCGCCCAGACGAGTCCCGCCGTCCCAGTCGGCCACCAGTCCGGCGGCAGCGCTGAGTGCCTGCGCGCGGTTGCGGATCCGAAGCGCGCGGGTCAGGCGTGTCAGCCGTGTGCCAAGTGTAAAGGTTTCGACGCGTTGGCAGCTCCGCGTCAGCGCATGCGCGAACGCAAGATTGCTATCGCTCTGCTGCGCCATCGAGCCGGAGACGTCAATCAACAGCAGGATGTTCCGCAGCCTCGGCCGGCGGCTCATAACGGGAAGCTGCAGAACCTCCCCGTCCCGCCGCAAAGACAAACGAACCGCCCGACGCAGATCGGGACGACGACCAAGTTTGGACCGCCGCCAACGGCGGGACCTTTGCTGCGGCAGAGCGGCATTCGCACGGCGTCGCAACGCGCGCAGCGCGGCGCCTTCGCTGCTGCCCTCAAGACGTCTGGCGCCAAGACGCTCGAGCGTCGTCGCCTCCAACCCGGCCTCTTCCGGTTCATCCAGCTCAAGCGGAGGCGCACCACCATCCCCGGCATCATAGGCTTCAACCTCGTCATCATCACCGGCGAATGGCGCCGGCGCTCCAAGCGTCTGGCCATGAAACACCAGTCGGAACAGAGCATCGAATTCGTCCATCCGCTCCGGCGAGGGCGCAAATACAGCGCACGCAGCGCGATAAATGTCCGTCATACTGCGCGGCCCGAGCAGGCCGACCGCCGCAACAAAGCTCTGCGTCTGCTCCGGCGCGGCCAAAAAGCCGTGCGCGCGCAACGCACCAGCGAAGCGAAGAAACGGTTCCAATGCGCGGGGAAGGCTGTTGCCGCTCGTCATGCCACCGCCTTCGCAATAACGTCATCGAGCCGATCAGCCGTGAAGGCCAAGTCGTCCTGATCTTTCAGCGCGACCCCGATAGCGCGCCGGAAAGCTGTCGGCCAATCTGCACCCTGGCTGTGCAGCAACGTTGCCGCTTCGGCCCACTCGACAGTTTCCGAAATCCCCGGCGGCTTCGCCAGCGGCTCGCTACGCAACGCAGTCACTGCGCGCACCACCGCCGCGGCCGTTTCATGTGCGACGCTGCTCGCCCGGATCATGACAATGTCGGCTTCTCGTTCTGCGTCCGGGTAGTCGATCCAATGATAGACGCAGCGACGGCGGAGCGCCTCATGCAGCTCGCGCGTGCGGTTGGACGTTAAGATCACAACAGGTTCGCGCTCGGCCCGGACAGTCCCACGCTCGGGAATTGAAATCGTGAAATCCGAAAGGAACTCCAACAGCAGAGCTTCGAACTCGTGATCGGCCCGATCGATTTCATCGATCAGCAGCACGGTTCCGGTCGGATCACGCAAAGCCTGCAGCATCGGACGCGCGACGAGGAAACTGTCGGCATAGATGTTCACATAGTCCTCACCGGCCTGGCGGATTGCGAGCATCTGCTGCGGGTAGTTCCATTCATACAGGGCTGCCGACGCATCAATGCCCTCGTAGCACTGAAGCCGCACCAATTCGCGCCCAAGTGACGAGGCGATTGCCTTGGCCGCCTCGGTCTTACCGACGCCGGGCACGCCTTCAAGCAGTATCGGCTTACCAAGTGCGAGGCCGAGGTAGGCTGCCGTTGAAAGTTCGTCACCGGCCAGGTACTGCGCCGCTCTGAGCGCTGCGGCGAGCGCCTCAGGGCTATCGAGACCAACAATGGAACGGTTGACCGGCACGTGTTGTCTCCCTAGCGGCGCGTCTGCGGTTGTGCGCCGCCGTTTGCCTGCAAGCCTCGCAGCACCTTTTCCGGTGTCACCGGCAGCTCATCGATCCGAACGCCCACGGCATTGAAGACAGCGTTGACGACGGCCGGCAGGACAGGGTTGGCACACATTTCTCCCGGCCCCTTCCCGCCATACGGGCCATCCTCGGCTGGGCGCTCAAGCACCGCAATGTTGTGCCGGGCGACATCGCCGGGGCCAGGCATCAGATATCGGTTGAAGTCGACGGGGCCGTGCGCCCGGTCCGGATAGTAGGGCTCCGTCGTTTCCCATGCAGCGTGGCTGGCGCCCATCCACGCGCCGCCTGTCAGCTGCTGCTCGACCAGTTTGGGATTAAGGGCGCGCCCGACCTCGTAGGCCGAGTTCATTTCGAGAATCGAAACCTCACCGGTTTCATCGTCGACTTCGACCTCGACGGTCATGGCCGCATGCGCAAAACACGAGACCGGCGTCATCTCCCCGGTCTCAGCATCGACATCGGACAGTGGGATCAAGAATATGCCGCGCCCCGATACCGACTTGCCTTGCTTGAACTGCGCCGCCTGACACGCTGCCATAACGGTAATGGATCGCGATGGTGCACCCGCGACATGGATGTTGCCGCGACCGTCGGTGACGAGATCGGCCGCATTCACTTCAAGCTCCTCGCCGGCCGCCTCCAGCATGACGGCGCGTGCCTCCTGTGCCGCCTGGATCACGGCATTCCCGACACGGTGCGTACCGCGCGAGGCGAACGAGCCCATGCAGTGCGGTCCGGTATCGGAATCCGCGGTGTCGACGTAGACGTCCTCGATCGGCACGCCGAGCGTTTCGGCCGCGATCTGCGCCGTGACCGATTTCATGCCTTGGCCAAGGTCGATTGACGACAAGGCGACCATGAATTTGCCGTCTGGATTGGAATGCACCAGCGCCTGGCTTGGATCCCCACCCAGGTTCATGCCGATGGGATAGTTGATGCAGGCGAAACCTTTTCCGCGGTGACGGGCCATATCAACGCCTCCTCAGGCCGGAAATGGATGAAAACCGCGCCGGCGCCCGGCGAGGTCTGGGCGGATCGGCTGTTGGCGCCGGTTCACTGGGCTGGGGTGGGGGTGGAGCAGCCGGCCGTTGAGCCGGTTGCGGTGCTGCGCGCGGAGTGGCCGCAACACTTGCGGGCATAGGTTGTTGCGTTGGACGAACAACGTCCGGCTGTGTCGGCTGCCGACGGGATGTCGTATTGGCATAACCGCCACTGCCGACTCCCTCCACGCGGCCCTGCTCGTCCGTTGCCGTAAATCGCGGCAACTCCGCACGTTCACCGCCACCACCCGTAAGCGAAGTCTGTTGGCGTGCCCAATCCGACAGTTGCCACGTCGCCTTTTCTGCCGACACCTGGCAGCATTCAATAAGCGCTGTGTTCTTTGCCAATCGGCGATGCGCCTTCATATCACCGTCGCGGTAAGCGTTTCGGATCCGCAGTTCGATCGGGTCCACGCCGACCTGATGCGCGACCCGGTCCATATGGCTTTCGATCGCGAAGTCGACCCCCGTGATCCCAAACCCGCGCATGGCCGTTGCCGGGGTTCGGTTCGTAAACACGCAATAGACGTCGGCATAAACGTTGGGGATCGTGTAGGGCCCCGGCAGGTGCCCGACGCTCTTGATGATCGCGTAGCTGGAAAGCCGGGTGTAGGCGCCGGAGTCGAAGTAGCCGATGAAACTGCGGGCGGTGATCCGGCCGTCATTCATGACGCCGTCTTTGATGTACCAGCGCTCACCACCACGCGGGGCGCCAACCTGCATCTCTTCCGCGCGGTCGAACTGATACTTCACAGGCCGGCCCGTCGCCATCGCACCAAGTATCGCCAGCGGCTCGTGCAGAGAATCGACCTTGCCGCCAAAGCCGCCCCCGACGGTACCACCAATGAAGTGAAAGCGGCTCGACGACTCGTTCAAGAGCTTCGCCGCAGTCCCGAGCGAAAAGAACAACGCCTGAGTGCCGGTGTAGCAAACCCACCGGTCGTTCGTTTCCGGCGCGGCAATGGCGCCGCACGTTTCCATCGGTGCCTGCTCGATCGGCGACATCTGATAGCGCCCCTCGACAACGTGATCAGCATCGCGAAAGGCCTGCTCGACATCGCCGTATCGCAGTTTCTGATGGTCGTACTTGCTGTGATAGACGAATGTATTCCGAGGATACGTCTCGTTGACAGTCGGCGCTCCTGGCCGCAATGCCTCCTCGACATCGAGAACATGGGGCAGCACGTCCCAGTCGACCCGAACTTTTGCGACCGCATCGCGTGCCATTTGCTCGGTATCGGCAATGACCGCTGCAACCGGCTCGCCGATATAGGCGACCTTGGTCTCGCTGAGCAGGGGTTCGTCGTCGAGGCCGAAGTCGAGCAAGCTCAACAGCGTATTGAGGTTCACCGGGACATCACGCCCGAGCAGAATGCGACGGACGCCCGGCATGCGCTCTGCCGCGCTGACATCGATGGACCGGATGCGCGCATGGTGATGCGGACTGCGGACGCACCGCATGTGCAGAAGGCCGTCGAACAGGTGGTCGTCGTAAAACGGCGAACGCCCGGTCACATGCCCGAGAATGTCCTGACGCCGGGTGGGCTGGCCGATGACATTGAGATTATCATCGCGCTCGTCGGCAAAGTACTCTTTGCGAAACTCGATGGGCATGCCTTCACCCTCCCATTGCGAC
>JBCCOV010000272.1:0-5647 GCA_039039985.1 Pseudomonadota bacterium
CGTGCTCCGGGGACGACGATGACCCGCCGCTCGATCTGCCCACTGCTGGTCTCAACCACGACCTGGTAGGGGCCGGCGGGCACAATGAATGTCGGGTTCGGCGCCGTCGTGCGGGCCAGTTCTGTCTTGTTGTCTTCGGCCGAGCCTTCAAGACCGGGTATGATCTTAACGATCCTGCGATCTTGATTTGGGCTGCCGTTCTCATCCGAGTTGCGGACCGCGATCGTACCGGCCTGAAGCGGTAACTCCACCGACGTTGTGACACCAAGAACCGCGTCGAACTTGCGCTCAGCCCGTGCGAGACCCAGCGAGGCGGTTGCAACATAGGCACCAGGTGCCAGGAGGCGCGTGTGCGGTGCGATCCGGCCGATCACATACGGCAGTTCCGTATTCGCAGAGCGTAAGACGATTGAGCCGGACACACCGAACTCCGCCTTTGGCAATACCGGGTTCACCTGGACCTCGACGGCGTCGAACTCGGTGATCAGAACGCTTGTTCGGTCTGCAACCACGCGGACCTGAGATCGTGTCGCAAAACTGTCTGCTTGGGCCGTGACCAGATACTGCCCTTCGGGCAGAGGCAAACGAAGGCTCGGGCCGCGTGCCTGATAGGTCTGGCCTTCGGCGCCCTCAGACTGGATCGTCCAAAGCACGTCCGCGCGCGTTTGAGCGCGCACGCCCGTTACTCTGGCAAAGGCGAGGAGCTGACGCGGGCCGGGCTGTACGTGAACCCCTGGCTCAAAACGCTCAGCGGTCGGTTTGGGCTGTTGCGGCGGTTTCGCCGGCGTCGGACGACGCTGCGTTGGTGCCGACAGTACGCGCTGGACGGCGGCGGATATGGCAGCGGTTGCAGATTCCGGCGTCGTCGCCTCAACAACCTGGCCTCCGGTGATCCGCCCGAGGCAGGCCATCGCCTTGGGTTCGCTAGGATCTCGAAGCGACACCGTCTCGATCACGAGATCCGGCATATCGGTCTTGAGTCGTTTGGCAATCCCGCAAACATCTTCCCCGCAGTTATCCGGGTCATCATGGATGAGAAGAATACGTCGTGGCGCGGGATGCTGCTTCAGCTGAGCACCAGCAGCTTCCAACGACGCGGCGACCGGGCCGCGCCCCCGCGGGTTCATCCGATCAAGGGTTGAAAACAGCCGCTGCCGGTTGAAGGCTGTGACCGGAACCGGGATTTCGCTGGTACGGCATGTGCCCCGGCGCCGAAAGCCAAATCCCGTCATCCCGATCCGTCCCGGGCGCGTCGCAGCAGACAAACTGGATTTGAGCGCACGCCTCGCCACCGAGAGTTTGCTAGCCCGACCGGTGCCAAGCTGGCCCCACATCGAACCAGACCCGTCAAACACGATCACGGTCGTTGGTTCGGGCGTCTGAGTTTGAGCAAATGCGACGTACCCCGGCAGGCATGCCAAGTTGAGCGCAATGATGAGGCGCATCAGCGTCCGGGTGAGGCGACGTCGAAATTCACAGCTGCGCATGCATCCTCAATCCTTCGTCGACCGAGCCACGACCCCTCGTTGACTCGTGATCATGGGTTACGCGCGTGTCCGAAGTCTGGCGGCCCAATGCGGCCTAGCCCGGCTTATCGCAGGATGCGGACAAAAATGAAACATCCCAGGCACCTTATACTATACAGGGAACCTTATGCTGCGCAGGATATGAGGCTCCAGGCGAGACCATATCCAAGATCTGCCGCTGGTACACGTTTGGTCAGCGAAATTGGTGAGAAAGCAGTTGAACATCCACATTCCGCACAAGTTGTAATAAAAGCCAATCGTGACGATTTACGTCTGAAAAAGCCTGATTTCATCGCAGTGTTTCGCGGTCAGGCTCATCATTGCAATATTCCGTAGGCGGCGCTGGCCAGTTCTTGGCCGTGCCACGCCTCCCGACTGCACGCAATGAGGGCCCTTCGCATGCTGCAACAACATACGACCGCTCACTCGGGGCATTTGGAGTTCACTCCGGGGACCGAGACGGAGTTTGGTACAGGTCTCATCCATTTCCAGCACGGGTTTGCAGACAGCGGTCTGTTTACTGATGAAAAGCTGGCGGAGCTGATCGAACGCTATCCTCGCGAATACTATATGATCACGACGATGGACGAGTCCGGTGATCGTGTGGCGTGGCGCAATGGCGATCTCAACGGGGCCTCCGGAGATTTCACGCTTAACGCCATACGCGAAGGGTGCTTATGGCTTTGTCTCCGTCGCTTCGATCTTATTGCGCCGGAGTATGACGCTCTGGTCAACGATGCTTTTGCAGACGCAGAAGCCCGCAATCCGGATCTGTGCACCAGTCGCCGGAAATCGAGCTTGCTGATTTCTTCTCCCGGTGCGCGGGTGCTCTATCATTCGGACATTCCGATGATCGCGTTATGGCACGTACGCGGCCGCAAACGCGTATGGCTCTATGATGCTGCAAATCCAAAGCACCTGCCGGACGAGGTTTTGGAAGGTGTCATTTTGCGCGAAACCGAAGAAGAGATTCCTTATGACGTCGCTTGGGATGCCGAGGCGCAGGCGATCGACCTTGAGCCAGGCTGGGCTCTCAGCTGGCCGCAGAACGCACCGCACCGCGTCGATAATCTCGATGGACTGAACGTTTCGATTACGACGGACTTCTTTACGCCGGCCGCGCAGCGCAAGTATGCCGTCTATTACGCAAACGGGCTGATGCGGCGCCGACTCGGTATTCAGCCGCGGTCGACGGCAACGCAAGGCCTGGGGGCTCTGACCAAGTGCGCGTCGGCCCTGGCGCTTAAGAAGGTCGGTGTCCACAGCCAGAACGAGCGCGAAATGATCCAGTCCTTTGCGCTAGACACGACGACACCTGGTGCGATCGTCGACCTCCAGCAACAGGATTGGCGCCCGATCCACCAAGCGTAGCGCAACACGCGTGAATGGCGGTTGCCGTGGGCCGCCATTCCCTCTGCTCATCCGCCGGCGGTGCCGGATGATGACATTGATACAGTCGGTCAAGCCGTCGACGTTCACTGAGTAGGTACGCAGAGCATGTTTTCTCCGTTATTGAGTCGGTCAACGCAGATCGGGCCTGAGGCGCGAACGGCGCCAACTTCGGCTTCCGAGTGCGTTGATGACGGCAAGCTGACGTTCGAGTTTGTAACGGATCTGATTGGTCTCATGACGCTGCAGAGCGAGTGGGACGAGCTGTTTGAGCGCCACGGCCGTGCGCATCAGTGTTTCCAAACGCATGCCTGGAGCCGGCACTGGTGCTCGTACTACATCGGCACGGGGACATGGGGGCCTGAACAGATCGCGGTTGTGATCGCGCGTCGACATGGGCAGGTGGTCCTGATCTGCCCGTTGGCCGTGTATCGTCGCGCGGGGCTTGTGACACTTCGCTGGATGGGCGCTCCCGTCGGCCAGTATGGCGATGTTCTGGTGGCCGACGTTGCAGATCCTAAAGCGCTGATTGGGCGGGCGCTGGCGTTTGCCGCTGCACAGACCGGTGCGGATATCTTCAATCTCCAAAAGGTTCGCGCGGACTCGCAGGTTGCCCCGGTGCTGCAGAGCCAGGGTGCGAGTGCCATCAACGAGACCAGTGCGCCGTATATCGATCTGTCGGCTGCGTCTTGTTACGATGACTATGCAAAGCGGCTCTCGAGGAATGGACGCAAGCAGCGGCTTCGCCGTCGTCGACGCCTGGCTGCACATGGGCCGCTGCGGTTGCTGCACCTTGAGCCCGGGCGCGACGCTGCGCGGGAAGTGGCCATAACGATCGAGGAGAAGCTGGAACAACTCCAACGCGGGTCGACCATTCCCGTTGCAATCGCAGACCCCAGTTTCCGGGCCTTTTTCCGGTCTATCGCCGCGTCGGCAGACCCAACGACCACGTGCTCGGTTTCGCTGTTGATCTGCGGTGATCAGGTTATTGCGCGCGAAGTCGGTTTGACGTGCCACGGCGGGTATCTGGCGCACATCGGAACGTATGACCAAGCATACCGCAGCTATAGTCCAGGTATTCTGCTCATTGATGACATGATCGCCCAGTGCTGCGCGCAGGGCATTTCTCGCTACGACCTGCTGCCTCCGAACGCATCTTACAAGACAGCCATCGCAGATGGTGAAGTTGCGGTCTGTGACTATGTGCATCCCTTGACGGTTGCGGGTGCGGTCTACGCCAACTCCGTGGTCAAAGTTGCGGTGCCAGTACTTAGAAACATTAAGAATGCCGTTCCGGCAGTTCGGGGTGCATTGAGCCGCGCCGGTGTCCTGTGGTGAGCGCTGGCTGGCAGAGCGAGACGGCTGAGCGCTGATCGGGTCTGATGATCCGGTGACGTGTCACCGCCTCTTTGGGTACGCACTCCAGCGATTGGTGGGCATCTCTTTCGCAGCGCACCTCGGTAGAAGGACTGGTGCCGCGCAGTGGTTATGACTACGTGTTCGTTCACGCCGTGATGCAATTGGGCGAATATGTGGAGGTCCTGCGTGTCCGAAGAAGTCTACCGGTTTTTGATGGAGCGCCGATCGGCTCGGCCCGCGATGTTAAGCGAGCCCGGACCTGATACCGATCAGTTGGATGCCATTCTGGCTGCAGCGGCCCGCGTTCCGGACCACAAGAAGCTCGTTCCTTGGCGCTTTATTGTGTTTGCAGGAGATGCCCGCGCCGATTTCGGCGCACAGCTAGCGCAGGCGTTGCAAAAGGAAGACGAGGATGCACCGTCCCACGTTCGGCTCGAGACGGAGCGGACGCGATTCCTGCGCGCGCCCGTTGTCGTCGGTGTCGTGTCGTCCGAGGTGCCGGATCGGGGTGTTCCGCAACTCGAACAGATCCTCTCGTGCGGAGCGGCCTGCTTTAACTTGTGCCTGGCGGCGAATGCGCTGGGATTTCAAACAGCCTGGATCACGGAGTGGTATAGCTATAGTCCTGCCGTCGCCGGCGTTCTCGGCCTCAAAGCACATGAGCGCATGGCCGGCTTTATCTATATCGGATCAGCATCAGAGCGGCAGGCCGATCGCGATCGGCCGGACTTGTCTCATGTTGTCAGCCGGTGGTCGGCTTAGTGCATTGGGGATCGCATGTTCTACGACACAAAATCAAATGCTCACGGCCTCAAGCACGACCCGTTCAAGGCTTTGATCGTGCCGCGTCCGATTGGCTGGGTTTCCAGTCTCGATGCGCAAGGCCAGCTGAACCTGGCGCCGTACAGCTTCTTCAACGCGATGAGCGACCGCCCTCCGTACGTGGTATTTGGGTCCGCCGGCCGTAAGGACAGTGTGCGCAACATCGAAGAAACCGGAGAGTTCGTCTGTTCGCTGGCGACGTATGAGATGCGCGACCAGCAGAACGTCACGTCGGCGGCGGTGCCCGCTGATATCAGCGAGTTCGACGTTGCCGGGCTCGAGGCGGCGGCATCGACGTTGGTTAAGCCGCCGCGCGTACGCGGCGCACCGGCGGCCTTTGAGTGTCGTTTCTGGAAGGCGATCGATCTGCCAGCGATCGAAGCCGGAGCACCGCCAGGCTATACGCTCGTGATCGGTACGGTTGTGGGGGTCTATATCGACGATGCGTTTGTGAAAGATGGGAAAGTGGACACATCCGCAATGCAACCCATCGCTCGGCTTGGATACATGGACTATGCCGTGGTGAATGCCGACACAACGTTCTCTCTGCC
>JBCCOV010000273.1:0-5619 GCA_039039985.1 Pseudomonadota bacterium
ACAACGCCGCCAGCGTTAGTTCGGCGTGCGAGCCGTCCGCCAAATGTGACGCAACTGTCGGGGCCACACCGCCACGTTGCAGATGGTTCTCTTCAATCAGGCGCAATTCGTTGCAGGCTTGGGACGACAGAACGCCCTTCCGACTGACCTCGGCAAGAAAGATTTGCCACGATGTTCCAGAAGCAAGGAATTGTTCGATCTGCGCAAAAGCTCGACGAAAGGCTGCATTCGTCAGATCAAGTGCACCGTCCTTATCGAAAATTGCTGCCGGATCAGGAAAAAGTTCAATCAGCTCAGCCCATTGAAGGGTATCTTTGCTGAGTGGACCCGCTGTCATGACGCCCTCGAGCCATCGCCTTCGGTCAGAACAAATGCCTGTGCAACGGGTTCATTTGTGGGTGCGCCATCGAAAGCATCAATTTTAAAGCGCGAATCCAGCAAGTCGGCAAGGGACGCGTCTGCAGCGATTTCCATAGGCCTGGCAGCCAGACGAACCCGATCAGCGGACGTTACAGCAGGCCCGAAAACGTCGTAGATGTATTTCTGAACGCCGACGACAGAGCCGATGACCGGGCCGGATGCAAGGCCGATACGCGCCGTCCAATTGATTGGGTGTGCTTCATTGCGTCGTTCAAGATACCTCAGGAATCTGACGGCCGTATTCGCAATTGACGCTGCATGGTCTTGAACTGGGTCCGGAACGCCGGAAACGGCGAAATAACTGTCCCCCGTCGTGCGAACACGCTCGCAGCCAAACTGCTCACCAATACGGTCGAAAGACGTGTAAATATCGTTTAGCTCGCTCACAATTACTGCCGGCTCATGTGCAGCAAGAATTGTATCGAATGCGACAAAGTCGAGCGTTAGAACAGAAACGCTCTCGAATACACGCGGTGCAACGACGCCAAAGGATTTGTATTCTTCATAGGCAGAGCGCGGCATCATATTGAGCAGAAGCTTCTCAACCTGCTCTTTCTCGCGCCGGATCTCATGCGTGTTGCGCTCCACCATCATTGAGTAGGAGTCGATCATCGCCTCAAGTTCCTTGATCCGCGTGATGTTCTGGCACACGAGCACGATCATTCCCTCGTCGTGTTCGAGCGCCCGATTGAACTCGACGGCGACCGTCATCGTGCGACGTTTTACCTTGAAGGTCACCTCGGTTGTGAATTTCCCATCCTGTCTGAGGCCAGCAATCGCCGCTTCACGGTCAAATGTTGGCAAGACCTCATACAGATTGCCGGTCTCTTCCATGGGCCCAAACCATTCGACAAACGTGTCGTTGGCGAACCGAACCGTCAGTCCCTTTGTTTCCACCAGCGCGACGCCAACGCCAATCGCTCGCAGAAGCTGTTCATTGATGGCTTCAATGGACATGTCAGGTCTCAACCAGCAAGCCGCGCCTTTGCTCGAACGCGGCGAGGACGGTCTGGATATCGTTCACGTCCACACTGAACTCGGTCAGCGTCTCGTCAACCAACTCTTTCAACCGGTCGAAGTGTGAATTGTCGATTGTCAGGTGTTTGTGCGCACTTTGAATATGCGTGTCGGAAAACGATGCGGGGCCGCCCATTAAAGAGGATACGAACTTGGTCTGGTGATCGATCAGGCCGGACATATCGACATCATCGAAGAAGGGTCCAACATCATCATCGTCCAGCAATTTGTCGTAAAGGCGCATGACGATCTTACTGACCGTCGAGAACCCACCGTACTTCTCATAAAGCGATCTTTCCAAAGGACTATCCCCCGTATCAAACGCAAGTCTGACGCCCTGCGCGGTAGCGCACAAGTGAAGGTTTGTTCAAGCAGCGAGGAGATTATCAGCAAACCGCGCGATGCCTGCTTTCTCGGCCTCCACAATCTTGTTCAAGCGCGCGGGTTGCATCGCGGTTGTAGCTCCGGCGCATCCCGTCGAAGTTGATCTCATGTCATGCATTTGGTGTGTTGGGTGAGGTCGAATGCGTCAGCGCCCACGCGCGAGCCCCGCCTGTCGTGCACTTGTAAGGATCACATCGGTAAGCCTGGTCACCAGATCTAATCCTCTTTTCGTTACTCAGCTAGACGTTGGGTGGCAAACGAAGTTGTGAAACTCCCGGCGGGATACCGGAACAACGAAGCCCTGGACCGTGCCCGGGCGGTGGATGTTGACGACGGCCATGTCCTCGGCTGCCGCGCGGTTGGATTTGGTGAAACGCGCCATGTGCAAATTTCCTTTCGATACTATTTTCGTTGGATCTTGTAGTTAGAGGTTTTCGCATAGTCCTTGCGCGTTTCAGTTGTTGTTCTGGGATTCGAGTAATTCGTATCGATTGCTTCAATCGTTATAGAGTGCCCTATCGCTGCAAAGAAAAAACTCGCCACGATGGCGAGTCTTTCCAATCCGAATTCAAGGCGCATCTTAGACGGCTAAGTGAGTACTGTTTAATTCAACCCAGACCCTCTCGATCTTTCGCGCGAGCGCTTTGATTTCATCCACGCCGGTTCCATCCTCAATTATGGAAATGCGTAGCATGTTCCGGCCTTTCCAACGTGAGGTGCGAAAGAAATGAGCCCCATCAAAGTTAAGCCCCGCTTCCATCTTGGAAGCCAGATAATCCGGATCACGCCGACCATCGTCGAACGTCAAGATCAACTGATTAAGCACAACCTCGTTCTCGATCGTTATGCCTTCAACGCCCGAGAGGTATTCCTGCAGGACGCTCGCAGCGGCACAGTGACCACGGATAAGTTTGGCCACGCCCTTACGTCCAAGTGATTTCAAGATCGCCCAAACCGCGAATCCGCGCGCGCGCCGCGAAAGTTCCGGGCCGAAGTGGGTTGGGTTACGACCGTCCTCTGGCGCCTCGGTCAAGTAGCTGGCGGAAATATCCATCGCGCGGCGGTGGGCCTCGTCATGGCGAACAATCGCAAAGCCGGAATCGTACGGCACCTGAAGCCACTTGTGCCCGTCGGTTGACCAACTGTCAGCACGGTCCAACCCGCATGTCCGTTCCTTCAATTCGGGCACCGCCCGTGCCCAAAGGCCGAAGGCACTGTCGACATGCAGCCACGCGTCATGAAGTTTGGCCAGATCGGCGATTTGATCGAAATCGTCAAATGCACCCGAATTGATATGTCCCGCCGTCGCCAAAACGATCTTCGGGCCAGTTTCCTTCTGCATTTCAGTCCGCAGCATCTCAACACGCATCCGACCCTGGGTATCGGTTGGGATCCGCACGATCTGTTTTTGCCCAAACCCAAGATACCGCAAGGCTGCAAGGTTCGATATGTGCGTGTCATCGCCAACAAAAACAGAGATCTTTGGGCAGCCGATCAAGCCGTCCTTGTCGAAGTCATGGCCCGCGCGGCGCAAAACGTCATGGCGTGCCGCAGCCAGGCATACAAATCCAGCCATCGTCGCGCCCGTTACAAAGCCAATGCTTGCACTACGCGGCAGATCAAGAAGGCCAAGCAACCAATTTGCTGCAACCTCTTCTGCCGTAGCGGCAGCTGGCGAACACTGATAGATCCCTGCGTTCTGGCCCCAAACGCTGGTCAGCCAGTCGGCGGCGACGCCCACTGGGCTCGACCCGCCCATGACCCACGCATGAAAACCAGGGCGCGTGTTGCCCACAAGGCCGGGTTCCGCCGCATTGATCAGGTCTTGAACCACGTCAATTTCCTGCATCCCGTCTTCCGGCAGCGGCCCGCCAAAAGCCGTTCGAAGCTCGTCCGCACTGGCGGTTGCATCCAGCGGTCTCACCTGGTCCCGCCAGGTCAGACCGTAGTCGGCAGCGAACTTCAAAACAGGATCCGCGGACGATGAAATCACCTCCTGTCTCATCGCGGATGCAGCCAGTTGGGGAGGTAGCTATAGGCATTCTCCATCGTTGCAGTCATGCTGATCTGCTGTTCTTCGAGCAGAGACATAAGCTCGCCGGCGTTGTAAGCGTCAAAGGTTTCTGTCGCGCCGCCGATGTGCTTACCACCAACAAAGACCTGCGGGATCGTGTGAGTGCCGCAGATCTCCAGCAAGGCTGACCGAAGGCGCGCGCCGCGGTTGTCCGCCTGAAATGCGACCGAGTCGATTGCGATGGCGGTGTACGGAATGCCCGCGTCTTCGAACATCTTGCGGACCGACCAGCAAAACTCGCACCACTCAAGCACGTACATCAACACCGGATGCTGGGCCGCAGCGTCCCGAACTTCGGCCAATGCCTCGGTATCGGCGACCGGGAACGACGGCGCACCGCCAGATGCCGAAACATCAAATCGGATCGTCTCAGTCGATCGGCTTATGGCAAGCTCTTCCTCCGACATTTCGACGCTGACATCGTCAAACAGCGGTGTCGACAGATACCGTTCGCCGGTATCTGGCAGCATTGCGAGTATCTTTGATCCCTCGGGCGCCGACTTCGCCACCTCAAGCGCGGCCGCTAACGTGGCGCCAGCAGATGTCCCCACGAAGATACCCTCTTTTTGGGCAAGATCGCGGGACGCCTGCATCGCCGCCGCACCCCCGACCGGCTGGTAGGCATCAATCCGATCCGCCTGCAATGCTTCTTGCACGACATGCGGGATGAAATCTGGTGACCACCCTTGCATCGGATGCGGGCGCCATGCCGGATGCGCGCCAACTGCGCTACCGTCGGCATTGTACTCTTGAACGTGATCGCCATTGAGAAGAACCGCGTTTTCCGGCTCAGCCGCGATGATCTTCGTCGCCGGGCTATCCGCGCGCAGGCGGCGTGAGGTTCCCGTCAGTGTGCCGCCGGTTCCGAACCCGGTAACGAAGTAATCCAACCCGTCAGGACCGAAATCTTCGATGATCTCGACAGCGGTGGTGTTCGCGTGAACCTCTGGGTTTGCGGGATTTTCAAATTGTCGGGCAAGAAACCACCCATGCGTTTCCGCCAACTCACGGGCCTTCTTCACCATCCCCGTGCCTTTTTCGGACGCAGGGGTAAGGACAACCTTCGCGCCCAGAAAACGCATCAGTTTGCGGCGTTCGATGCTGAAGCTTTCCGCCATTGTCACAACAAGCGGATAGCCCTTTTGCGCGCAGACCATGGCGAGGCCGATGCCGGTATTTCCTGACGTGGCCTCGACAACGGTCTGACCCGGCTTCAAGGAGCCGTCGCGTTCGGCTGTTTCGATAATCGACAGGGCCAGACGATCCTTCACAGAACCGCCGGGGTTTGCGGCCTCGAGTTTGACGTAAAGCTCCACGCCGTCGGGCGCCAACTTGTTGATGCGGATGATCGGCGTATCGCCAATCGTCTCAAGGATAGAATTCTTGATCGTCATTTTTCGTGTCCTTCAAAGATCAAACTGCGCCAAAGAAGCGCTGTAAGTTGGTGCCCCGAAGGCGCTCCCGCCAGCGGACATCCGCTGCGGACGGCTTCGGTGCGATACGATGTCTTATTTCAAATGCGGTCATGTCGGATGCCTAGAAGCGATCAAATCGGGGGAGTTGCTCACGTTCCGGCAGGCCGATATCGCGCCGGAGGTGGTCGCTGAGGTCTCGCGTTTTCCGCCGTGTTTCGGCTTCTTTCATCCGTTGTCGTATTTGTGACATGATTTTCATTTCTCTGTCCTCCTGGATGAGATTGGCGCGTCTCGCACCGTGTTGATGAC
>JBCCOV010000274.1:0-5602 GCA_039039985.1 Pseudomonadota bacterium
CAGCGGGAATGCCGGGCCCGTCATCCTCAATATCGATGCGAATGACGCGACGCCCGCTGACCACACGAATGGACACGGCATCACCAAATCTTGCGGCATTGCTGACGAGATTTGTGAGTGCGCGCTTGAACGCCCGTCTCTTTATGGGAACGAAGAGGTCGTTTCGCCGGCGCGGCAATTTGAGATGCACCTTACTGCGCAACATGCGTGCGCCGTTGAAGACTTCAGTGAGGAGTACGCCAAGATCCGTCTCGGTTGAGTCTTCGCCGCCATCGCCTTTCGCGAATGCCAGATAGTCCTCCAGCATCTGACCCATGTCTTTGACGTCGTTGCGCAGAAAGTGAACCTCGGGCGTATCATCGAGTAGGGCAAGCTGGAGGTTAAACCGTGTGAGTACGGTCCGCAGGTCGTGACTGACGCCAGCAAGCATCGTCGTGCGCTGCTCAACATGTTGCGAGATACGGTCCCGCATCTCGATAAACGCGAGTGTGGCCTGGCGGACTTCGCGTGCGCCGCGCGGCCGGAACTCGCTCGTCGGGCCGATCCGGCCCTTGCCGAAATCCTCCGCGGCCTCCGCGAGGCGCAGGATCGGTCGGATCTGGTTGCGCAAGAACAGAATGGCGACCGTCAAGAGCACGATCGACGTTCCGACCATCCAGACGAGGAAGATGTGAGAGTTTGATGCGTACGTCTGACTTCGCCGCGCAATAAACTGCAGGACGGCGTCGTCCAGTTTGATGCGAACCTCGACGTGTTTGGACCGGCCGACGGTGTCGATCCAGAACGGCACGCCCTCAAGCTTATCGTAAATTTCCTTCGACAGGGTTTTGTCGAGAAGCGAGAAAAACGGCCGCGGTTGTTCGCTCGGAAGGTCTCCGGGGGGCAACACGGCCAATGCAATGTTCAATTGATCCAGCGCTAGCCCGGTGAGCTTCCGATAGTCGTCGTTCTCGTCGTATCCGCGATAGAGCTCAACCAAGGCGGCAACGTCACGCGCCGTCGCTTCCGACAGCCGTCTGGTAACGGCTTGCCAGTGGCTTTCCATGAAGACATACGCGATCACACCTTCCAGCATCACGATTGGCGCGATGATGATGATGAGCGCGCGGGCATACAGGCCCTTCGGAATGATCTCGCTGATAAAGCTTGAGAGGAACGCAGGAAGCCCCTTCAGGCGCGAGAGGACATGGGCAAACAGGCCGCCGATCGCGCTAAGCTCTCGGTTGTCAGTTGTCGATGCCATGCCCCTACCTTATCGCTTTATTGCGGCCAGCAAGTTCCAGTGCGTTTCAGGTTTGGCTGGAACCTTCCCACACCCCATTCTTTCGGTCTTCCTGGCCCGCCACCCAATGGGACGATTTCATGGGTGGCCGGCCAGGTTGAGCCGAACTGGTGTGGGCCGGCGAAGTGACTCCGCCTACGGCGGAAATGATCCAAGGCGTTGCTCCCAACATGCGATGCCCGTCAGTCGGTGTACAGGATGTATCCTTTACCGCGCACGGTCTGAAGGTAGACCGGATTCGAGGGATCCGCTTCGATTTTACGTCGCAAGCGGTTGATTTGTACGTCGATCGCCCGTTCCGATCCGGTCGTTTCGTCGGGCGCAAGCTCGTGGCGCGCAATCGAGTGACCTGGGCGCTGGGCAAACTGGCGTAGCAGATCTCGCTCCCGTTCGGTCAATTTGATCGTTTCATCGCCCTTGCGCAGTTCGCCGCGGTCAACGTGAAAGGTGAAGTCCCCCATCGTGATTTGTTCGCGGTCGCCAGACTGCATGGAACCGCCACGCTTGAGAATATTGCGCAATCGCAACAACAGTTCCCGCGGTTCGAACGGCTTCGTCATATAGTCGTCAACGCCGGCTTCCAAGCCCTCAATACGTTGTTCGGGCTCCGAGTTCGCCGTGAGCATGCAGATTGGAATCTGTTGCTCGGCCTTTTTCAAATCTCGCGCCAGCGATAAGCCGTTCTCGCCTGTCATCATGATGTCGAGAACGATGAGGTCGAAGGCCAATCCGCGCATGGCTGCGCGTGCCGAGGCCGCATCGCACGCTGGCGTTGTGCGAAAACCGTTGTCCATCAGGAAGCGGCACAACAGATCCCGTATCCGCTGATCGTCATCGACGATGAGGATATGCGGCGCATCATCCGGCAGGGCACATTTGGCCGCAGACGGCTGCGCTAGTCGGTCGTGTGGCTCATGTTTTGGTTCAGTGGCCATGGTGCGCCTCACGATGACGGCCTGGTGCCCTACGCTGGGCCCGGCATCGCATTAAGCCGACAAACTGCGGCGTAATGTTTCTCGCGATGCGCATACTTATAACTCCGTCATCTCGCGTGGCGCGCTGGGCGCGGCGGTTCAACCGTCCTGCGGTTCGCCGACGCCGATCAGTTTCGTGACATCCGTGCGCCGCGTGTCATGGACAAGACCGCGCAAGAACGACCGGACCGTGGCATCAGCATTCGGGCCGGCCATGGACAGCGCCGCACCGAGCTGCCGCGATTGCAACTCAATCAGCACACCCGTCAGTTCGGCGCCGGCCGTGGTCGCAAACAAGTGGCGTTCGCGCCGATCTGACTTCCCTGGCCGTTGCTCGATGTAGCCTTCGTCAACCAACTGCTTCAATACCCGGCCAAGACTCTGCTTTGTGATGTTCAAAATCTCAAGCAGATCTGCCACGCGCATGCCGGGATGGCGGTGAACGAAGTGCAGGACGCGGTGATGCGCCCGGCCGAAGCCGCGTTCGGCCAGTAAGGTGTCCGCTTCGCCCGTAAACTCACGGTATGCAAAGAACATCCACTCGATGAGTTCAATCATCGACTGGCTTGCATCCGCTTCTGCATTGCCCACGCACGCGTTCTCTGGCGCTTGCGCCGCGCTGTGCTGCAGTTCTGAAGACACAGGTCTGTTCGTTAGGTCAGCCATGTTGACTTATTATGCCGTCGGTGCCTACCGTGACAACCTTATGTAACAGCGACCCTGCAGCCATTTCGCTTTTGCGCCGCTGATGCAGCATGTTGAACCATAACACGAAGCTGTCCCCAATCGGGCGACGGCTATACAATCAGGGGTGGCCCCAATGGCTCTTATTTCTTTCGATGATCGCGACGGTTGGATCTGGATGGACGGGCAGCTCGTGAAGTGGCGGGATGCGAACATTCACTTGCTGTCTCATGGTTTGCACTATGCAAGCGCGGTCTTCGAAGGCGAGCGGGCTTACGGTGGCGAGATTTTTAAATTAACCGAGCATACCCAGCGGCTTATCGCCGGTGCCCGGACGATGGATTTTGAAATCCCTTATTCGGTTGAAGAGATCAATGCCGCATGCCGTGAGGCCGTCTCGGCCAATGGTCTCACCGATGCCTATGTCCGCCCGATCGTGTGGCGCGGTAGCGAAATGATGGGTGTTTCGGCTCAGAGCAGCAAAATCCATCTTGCCGTCGCGGCTTGGGATTGGGGCTCCTACTTCCCTATGGAACAACGCCTCAAGGGCATTCGACTGGATTGGGCCAAGTATCGCAGACCCGATCCGACGACGGCGCCGGCGCAAACCAAGGCGGCGGGTCTATACATGATTTGCACGCTTGAGAAGCACCGGGCCGAGGCCGCAGGCTATGCGGATGCCTTGATGCTGGATTGGCGCGGTCGCGTTGCCGAATGTACGGGCGCGAACATTTTCTTCGTAACAGGCAATGAGCTGCATTCGCCAACCCCTGATTGTTTTCTCGACGGCATTACACGCCGCACTGTGATCGAGCTTGCGCGCGCACGCGATTACACCACGATTGATCGGGTCATTATGCCGGACGAGATTTCGCAGTTCTCCGAGTGCTTTATCGCCGGTACTGCGGCTGAGGTCACACCTGTGGCATCGATTGGTGATGTGACATTCACTCCGGGAACGGTCTGTCAGACAATGCTCGAAGATTACATGGCCTGCGTGCAGCCTAAGGACAACGCGGCCGTTGATCCTGCGATGGCGGATGCCGCGGTTGCGTCGGCATCATTGGCGAGCCGAGACGGCCAGACGGTCCATAACCCGTCGTAAGAACGTCACGCGGCGCGGTCCATTTTTGCGAGACTGCGCCCGCGCATCCCTTTAGCTCCCATTGAGCAAGTGGTGACCGGCTTGCCACTTACGGAGGCCGTTCAGCCACCGATAGCTGTCCCTTGCTTGCCGTCGCACAGTGGGCACTGCATGCTTCGCGCGTTCACATTCGAACCGGAGGTGGCGATGCGGGTATGCATGGTTTTGTTGAGCGCAATAGCGATCGCATTTGCGGCGTTGGGCCCCGTCAGTGCGCAAGCAGACGAGGGTGCCGCGCAACACGTGACAACCGGTGCCGCACAGCTCTGGACGTTGGCGCAGGCTTCCACGATCATTAATGGCCGCCGATGCCAAACCGTTCGCCAATGCCGGTTTCGCCGTGGCGGTTTGTTTCGTGGCTGCATATCCGCGTTTTCATGCCGGCGCTGCCGCTTCGTGCGTGCGCGATGCCGGATACCGGGCTCAGGTGCTGCCCGCAGGTGCCGCCGTCTGGTCTGCAATTGGGGTGCCGTCAGTTAGATCAGCAGCCGGTGTGACGCTAGCGTCAGCGTGATGCGCCTCGATCCGCGTCAGAGGCCGTCACATGGCGTGCACTTGCCCGAAGGCCCGCCCAAATCGGCACAAGGATGGCCGTTGCGGCTATGGCTATGCCCAACGCCAACGGTATGGCCGGGACGTCTGTGTCCGAAATCGCGGCCGCGGCTAGTGCAACAACGACCCAGAAGCCAGCCGGACAGGCGATGACAACGAGCAAGCCGATCCAGAAACCGGCATCGCTGGTCGCCTGCCGTTCCGCAGAATTTGCTGCACTCAACGGTGCGTGTTCAGCTGCCATGCGCGGCTCCACAATCTTCCGTAGACAACGTATCCTAAGCTATAAGCTCAAGTCTCAATCTTTCGTAAAATCCGAGGAAAAGAAATCAAGACACTGTTCCGGCACGCTGAACGCACCAGAACAGCTGACCAACAATGAGTTGTAACTTGCGATCACAGGTTTGACCTACCAGCCGGTGAACGGTGTCTCCGGAACAGGGGTCAGTGGTGGTTGGCCGTTAACCATGGCCTTCAGATTGTTGATGACCAGGCTGCCCATATCGATCCGCGTCGGGAGCGATGCCGACCCGACGTGGGGAAGAAGAACGCAGTTCTCGAGCGTCATCAGCGTCGGGTCGATGTTGGGCTCGTTTTTCATCACGTCGAGACCAGCCGCGGCGATCGTGTTCGCGCGCAGTGCTTCAATCAGAGCGGTTTCATCAACCACCGATCCGCGGGCAATGTTGATCAACACGCCATTTGCGCCAAGTGCGGCCAGAACATCCGCGTTTACCATATCCTGAGTTTCCGCAGTGCCGGGGGTCACAAGGATCATGGTGTCGACGGCCGCCGCCATTTCAACCAAGTCCGTATAGAACGGATATGGCACGTCGTCTTTCTTGGTGCGCCCGAAGTACGAAACCGGGAGACCGAAAGCCTCACAGCGATGGGCGATGGCCCGGCCGATGCGCCCCAGTCCTGCAATACCAACGGATCGGCCCCTCAACGTTAGCGGCGTCAGGC
>JBCCOV010000275.1:0-5480 GCA_039039985.1 Pseudomonadota bacterium
CTCGACATGCTTGCTGGTCTTACCGACATCAGCGGCCCTGAAGACCAGGACCACGCCGATGGTCTCGTCCACCATCTGATCAAAGGCGCCAGCCATCGCATTGCCCTGGTCGCGCGGCGCCAGGCCCAGCGGAATGAGATATGCGCTCATGGGCGCCTGCGGCGTATGGTTGTTGTCAACAATCCGCGCAAGTTCACCGCCAGTGCCGACACGCCCCTGCAACGCGGGGATCTGCGTCTCGAGCCGGGTCTCGATCGCGGCCATCATCAGATGAAGCCTTTTAGGTTGGTTTCGGTGAAGGGGCGCTCACGGTCGGTGAACTCGGCCCCGGAATTGCCCGTCTGCGGTGCCTCAACCCCGTCGATCGGCAACCGAATGTTGCCCAGACTGATGGCCGTGAGCGATTTCATTGCGGCCTCATAGTCCGCCTTCAGCTTCGGGTCCGGCTCGTAGACGTGAAGCTTGTAGATCGCGATCTCGCTCGCGATCGTCACGAGCAGCGGAGGGACCGTCGCAACAGGCAGTCGGTACCGGCCGGAGATATGCGCATCGATCACTGCGTCGGCGTCGATCAGGACGCGATCAAGAACGTCTGTGTCGACGGTGCCAGTGGGGACATCACCGCGATCGGTGGCCTGGACGAGCGTATGCTCGCCGTACCGGTCGATCAGGATCTGTTGTGAAGTGTAAGGCATTGCCTCGTCCTGTTGTGTGTGTCGCCAAACGGGCGGCGAATGCGGCGCCACCCGAAAGGACCGGAGCCACCCGGCCGACCGACAGACCAGGAAGCCGAGAGGTCAGTCGGAGTTCAGCTCCGCTTCGCGCTCTTCAGCGGTGACCACGGTCAGGGTCAGCTTGTCGTCGCCGTTGATGGCACCGGCCATCTCCTCAGTGACATCCGCCACGTCGATGAAGGTCGGCGTCTGTCCAAACTCGGTGCCGGCACGCCAGCGGCCGCGCTTTGGACCAACGACGCGCGCGAAATTCACACCGCGTTCGTGACCATTCCCGTCCGGAAGGCCGCCCTCTTCAGGGACATCGTCTTTGGAAGTAGCAGCCTCGGCTTTCGCCAACTCCAACTGAGCGGTCACTGTCTCCAAGAGCTTTTTGAGAGCGACGTTGTCCTGCTCGGCCGTGTCGCGCTCAGCAAGCGATTTTTGCAGTTGCTCGTCGAGCTTAGCTTGCAACTGGTCGGCGGCGTGCAGTTTGAGTTGCGCGGCGTCAAGCTGCGCCTTCAGATCGGCATCGGCGTTATCGCCCTTTGGGGCGTCAGAAGACGGCGCTTTTGCGCCCGTCTTCTTCGCTGTGCTTTTTGGGGAACGTGCCAATGGTCAGCCCTCCCTTACGCCAGCCACTCAGTGACCATCAACTCGGCTGTGTTCCGAGCCACGTTGGTCGCACCAGCGGCGTTGCGTTCTGCGGTGAGCAGCTCACGCGCCGTCTCTTCCATGTCTGGCGAGACGACGAGCAGGTTGGGCCGAATACCGAGGGGCCGACCATGATCGCCTTTCATCGAGCGGATCGCGGTACGTGCCGCCCAGTAGGTGACGCTGGTCAACGGCTGTCGCGAACCATAAGCCATTTGCCAGAACGCATACCCGGCAGCGCGACGTGCGTCCGTGCCGTAAACGAACTCCTTGTTTATAAAGACATGAGGATCGGTCGGATCGTCCATTGCCTGGAATTCAGCAGCACGGCGGTTCTGGTAAATGATCGGCTTGATCTGCCGTTGGGTGGACATCAAACACCAAAATGAGTTGGCGCCACCAGCATAGTTGGAAACCGTGCCGGTTGAGCCATCTTCAAGAATGACTGGATGATCGGTGTCAAAGAAAGCCTGGCCGTCGTAGCACTCTTCTTGGTTGCCCACCTTGAGCGCGGCGAAGACCAGCTCGTCGACATGCGTCTCGGACCCTTCAGCCATCTCGCGCATCAACGGAGAATAGACGCCGAGGTTGTCGTCCTCGATGTCGTCGCGATCAACAACCACCGTGCTTTCGTACGGCTTGTTCTTGAGCGTGTAGTCATGCTCCATGATCGCATTCAGCTGACGTTGACCGATCCACTCGCGCATGCCGGGGACCTTGCCCAGCCAGCCATATACGTTCTGCGACGTGGACGAACTGACCTCAGTCGCGATCTTCGACCATTCGGAAGAAGCTGCGGCCAGAGCGCCGTCGAAGTCGCGCTTGAAGGTCTTGCGCAGCTCCTCAAGGTTTGGCGTGTTGATCTGCATTTCGGGTCTCCTTAAGCCGCAGCGGCTTTGGTCAGCGCCTCGTCGAAGCGCACGTGAACGACTGCGCCGGCGACATCGTCGATGATGCCGGCAGGGGAACGACCGCCACCGCCATCGACGCGGGCGACGGTCTGGTCATCCAGGATGAAGCACACGTTGCCGATGTCGGCCTTGGTGATTTCGTCCGCGCCCGTGCCGTTGGCGAAGCCGAAGCAGCCGCGCTTGTAGCGGACAGTCACATCACCGGCCGCACCGCCGGTGTTGTTGACGTCGTGATTGGCACGGCCGACACCGACGCCACCGGCCGCAACCGCGCCCGGCAGCAGATCCCCGGCCGCGTTCCGCATGAGCATCGCGCCGGTGTAGATGACAGCGCCTGCAGCGACAGACTGCTCGCGGAAATCACCTGCGAATTCAGGCGTCGTCCGTCCTTTGGTCAATGGAGCCATTGATCAGCTCTCCTTCTTGCCAGCGGCGTCACGATCGGCCGCAAACTGCTCGGGGGTTTTGCCCATCGCCTTGGCGACGGACATCTCGGCCTCGTTGAGGGAGACCTCGGTCCCACCCGCCGTGGAAGGCGGAAGGGTTGTTGTGTGGGATTGCGCAAGCGGGGGGATCGCGTTGATGCGGGCTTCGGTGCCGCTCGCATCGCGCATGTGTTCGGTGATGTACGTGTCGCGCATTGGCTTCACGCCCGGCCGACCCAATTTGATCGCACCATCAACGAACTCCTCAGCCTTCTGACGGGCGTGGGTTTCGGTGGTGGTCTTCAGCTTGCCAGCGAGATCCTTGACCTCTTCCTGAAGAGCCACGATGACCTCAGACTGGTCGCCCTCGGGCTTCTTCGCAATCGCGGACTGTACCGCTTTGACCAGGTCAGCGCCCTCGGCATCCGCATCAAAGCCGACCACCTTGCCAACAGCCTCGATCGTCGACTGCATTTCGGGGTCAGACTTGCCACCGGCCATCGCCTTCTTCAGCGCTGCCTTGATGTCATCATCCGAGGCACCTTCAGCGAGGCCCAGCTCGGCCATCAGCATCTTCTTCCAGTCCATTGCCTGGGTTTCCTTTTCGTGAAGCGTGACCATGCCACGCATGTTTGGGGTGTTGGTCAGGCTGGCCCGAAGAACGCCCACCAGCTCGTGGGGCTCGTCGACGGTGGAAACGATAACTGGCGAGATCCCGCGATAAGCGCGATCCGACACCAGCTCCCGGCCAGCCTTGGTCCATTCGACACGCGCCCAAATGCCGTCGGCGCGCGCCTCCATTTCGGTAATCCATCCACGTGCTGGCGCGGCCATGCCGGTCCCGGCACCGTGGTCAGTGACATGGTTCTCATCGATCGGCAGGCGATCGTTGGCAGCCATGCTGGCCTCAATCACCGCATGAAGGTCGGTCGCTACATAGGGTCCTCTTTCGTCATGTGTGCTGATCACCCCGTCCGCGCCAACCGGCACCAGGTGGATCCATTCAGGCACATCGACGCCGTCACCCTCCTTCCCGTTTGGGAAGGGCGCAGATTGCATATGAGCAGTGAGGGTCTCGGCGTTTGGCATGACGCCTTTGTGCCGATGCGGCCTGCACCGAAACAGTTACAACGGTTTGATAGGGGATTTCATGGAAGCGCTGCTGGACCGTAGGCGCTAACCGAGGGCGAGGTCAATCATCCACAAAGCCGCCCAGCCATTCGTCGATAACATCGACAATCGCAACCCGATCCTGATCGCTTACGCCAAGAAATGGTCGCGCCGGAATGGCGCCCCACGGAATTGGCGATCCGCGTGACGTCGATCCAAATGCGCCACGCGATGCACCGAACTGCATCGGTCCTGCGTAGATCATGTTGCTGCCGATTTCGGCAAAGTCCCGACCGGTCTGGGCGGAGATGGTCGACGATAAAGCGCCAGTCGGACCAAAGAGCGGACGGTAGTCTAACCGGCTGTTACGGCTGTCGCTGCGTTGTCGGTAGGCTTCGATCGTCGCG
The DNA here is from genome assembly GCA_039039985.1 of Pseudomonadota bacterium. Lineage (GTDB taxonomy): Bacteria > Pseudomonadota > Alphaproteobacteria > Rhizobiales > Hyphomicrobiaceae > JBCBWG01. Next base: position 4,221 of record JBCCOV010000275.1, read on the forward strand.
AGAGACTTTGGCGCCCATGGCACCCCGTCGGGACTGACGCCCTGGGTGAAGCGCTCTTTGGTCGATCGGACCATGTACTCGCCAATATCGTCGAAAGCCCCCGTCATGTCGTCCAGATGGGCTTCAAGACGGGCGAGCGCCGCATCAACCTCGGCGTCGTTGATTTCGACGGAATACATGCCTATCCTCCGTTTGCGGGCGCGACACGGTGATATTCTCCCGGCCGTAGCACGATCTTCCGATCGGAGCGCTTTGCGGGGTTGCCGGCTACCCCCGGATGGGAGGCCCCGCCGTCCGCACGACGCATCACGAACCCTTGTTCCGCAGACGTCGCAACTCGCTTGCCAGCTTGCTGTCGTCTGCCGGCAGTCTTCGGTAACTGGTGACGAAGATCTCGTCGGCGTTGCGAACCGCCTTGACGACCAGGACGAAGCCTCGACGGTTCGGATCGTTCAACACGTAGATCAGCGACCGATCGCCATCAAAGATCCGCTCGCTGGCATTGGATATGACCGAGGCTAGTTGGCGATACTCTTCAAAGGTCACTTCCGGGTGCCTTCGAAGCTGCTTTGAAAGGGTATCCGGAGACAGGAATACGACAGGGCGATTGACGCCCAACAGGAAGGCGTCCCTTCTGGTCACGCGAGCTACCGGCCAGAAGCCATCGGGATCCCGAAACCAAGATCGAAACGCCGACCCGTCCAGCCAGTCCTGGATCAGTGTGACAGCCGGACGCGCCGGCAGTTCCTGCAGCTTCTGGGCGTAGGCTGAGACGGCATCGCTCACGCTTCCACCTGGTGGGTAATCCCAGCCCCGGTCCAAGCCAACCGGAACGCCCGTGCGCGGATCGATGCTTTGCCAGTCGTCGGGCAGCACTTTTGAAGGATCACCGCCCAACCGGAGCGCTGCGCGTTTCGAGCGCGCGCCCACGATGTAGCAGCTGCAGCCCCAACCGTTGGGCGGAGCATGTGTGTTCCAGAACGGATGGTCAGATGGCAGCACAAGACCGTCCCAGCTCAGATGCTGTAGACGCGGCTCGATCGACCCACCATGGAAATAGATCCAGTACGGAAAACCCTTTGCGCGCAGCTGTGCCATGCGACCGGCTGCGTAAGTGGTGGCGAGGTTGGTTCGGTAGATGACCCGCGCCCGCCAGTGCTCGCCAGCTTTCGTGCCCTGACCTGTCCATCCAGACCAACCGTTGCGGGCCGCAATGTCCAGGAAATCGCGTTTGAACTCCTCGAAGCCAACGCCTTCGGC
>JBCCOV010000276.1:0-5477 GCA_039039985.1 Pseudomonadota bacterium
CTGAGTTCGATCATCCTCGACTATTCGGGCGGCCACCTCATCCTGATCTTGATCATGACCACGATCATGGGTGTTGTTCTCGGCATGGGTATGCCGACATCCGGGGCCTACATCATTCTCGCGGCTCTTCTGGCTCCTGGCCTTGTCGAAGCCGGCGTGCCGCTGCTCGGTGCACATATGTTCATCATGTACGTTGCCGCCAAGTCTTCGATCACGCCGCCCGTTGCCATCGCTTCCTATGCCGCGGCCGCGGTCGCTGGAACCGATCCCTGGCGCACCAGTCTGGTAGCCTTCAAGCTTGGGCTATCGGTGTTCATCATTCCTTACATGTTCGTCTATGGCCCGGCACTACTTGGCCTCGGCACGCCGCTGGAGGTCGCCTACGCCACCGCTACCGCCTCACTTGGTGTCTTCATCCTGTCGGCTGCGATCGTCGGCTGGTTCGTTGCGCCGCTAGGGTGGGGCTTGCGGCTTGCAACGTTTGTGTCCTCCCTGTTCCTGATCCAGGCCGACTGGCGCACCGACCTCGTCGGAACAGCGCTGTTCGCCTCGGTCGCAGTCGTGCTCCTCGTGCGCCAGCGCCGCTCGGCCGGCGCCGCGCAGAGGTCACCCTCGCCCGATGGTATTTCGTGAAGGAGAACTGAACGTGGGCTCTATCTCGGTAGGCATCGACATCGGCGGCACTTTCACGGATGTGGTTGCCTACGATCATTCGAACGGAACCCAGGTTAATGCCAAGGTCCTCACGACCTACGACGATCCGGCGCGTGCCGTAGTTGACGGCATCAAGACCCTTCTCGACGCCGGAGACTTCTCTGCCGGGTCGGTCTCACGGGTGGTCCACGCGACCACTTTGTTCACAAACGCCCTGATCGAGCGCAAAGGTGCGCTCACCGGCCTGATCACGACCGCAGGATTTGAGGACACGCTCGAGATTGGGCGCGAACGCAAATATACGCTTTACGATCTGAACATCGCCAAGACTGCGCCGCTCGTTGCGCGCGACATGCGCATCGGCGTTGAGGAGCGTACTGCAGTTGATGGCTCCGTTGTCACGCCACTCGATGAGGCAGGTGTACGTGCGGCTGCGGACCGCCTCGTTGAAGCGGGCGCAAAATCCATCGCGGTCGTGTTCCTGCACGCCTACGCCAACCCTGACCATGAAGCCCGCGCCACAGCTCTTGTGCGCGCCGGATATCCTGACGTCGCTGTCTCCGCGTCTCACGAGGTCGCGCCAGAGATCCGCGAATTCGAACGGGCGTCGACCGTCGCCGCCAACGCTTATGTCAAGCCGCTGGCGGAGAGCTATCTCGGATCTCTGTCCGAGAAGATCGTCGAACTCGGTATCTCGGCCCCGCTCCATCTGATGATTTCGTCGGGCGGGCTTGCGAGCCCGGCCGAAGCGAAGCGAACCCCGGTGCAGATGCTAGAATCGGGGCCCGCAGCGGGCGCACTCGCTGCCGCGTTCTTCGGAGAGCAGGACGGCCGCGGCAACGTCCTCGCCTTTGACATGGGCGGCACCACCGCCAAGCTGAGCCTCATCGAGGACGGCCGGCCGCTTGCCGCCTACAGCTTCGAAGCAGCACGCCAGGAGCGTTTTGCAGAAGGCAGCGGACTGCCGATCCGGATCTCGACCATCGAACTCATCGAAATCGGCGCAGGCGGCGGATCGATCGCTGCAGTCGACAGGCTTGGCCTGCTGAAGGTCGGACCGCGCAGCGCCGGCTCCGAACCCGGCCCAGTTGCCTACGGCCGCGGCGGTGTCGAGCCGACCGTAACAGATGCTAATTTTGTTCTCGGCTATCTGAATCCGGCAACGTTCGCCGGTGGCAAGGTCCCAGTGGACGCTGACGCCGCCCGATCGGCACTCGTCAGACTTGCGACCGGGGCGGGACTCGCTGTCGAGCGCGCAGCTTGGGGCATCTATGATGTGGTCAACGAGAACATGGCCAGCGCCGCCCGTGTGCATATTGCAGAGCGCGGGCGCGACCCGAGAGACTTCGCACTCCTCTGCACCGGCGGTGGCGGTCCGCTCCACGCCTACTACGTGGCAAAGAAGCTTGGTCTTCGCACGATCATCTGCCCGGCCTCTGCTGGCGTCGCCTCGGCACTCGGCCTGCTCGTTGCACCTGGCCGCGTCGACAAGGTTGCGACCGTAGATGTACGCCTCGACGATTGTGATCTTGAGGCCCTTGAGCGGACCTTCAAGGATCTCGAGCGGGCCGCCGCGGCAACCATCGCCGAAACAGGTCTTGATCCTGCAGGGATCACCTTCGAGCGGAAGTCCGACGGGCGCTTCTTCGGCCAGGGCTTTGAACTGGTCGCGCCACTTCCCCAAGGTCCCTATGACAGCACGCGCCGTAGCGAGATTGCCGACGCCTTCCGCGCCGAATACAGGCGGAAATTCTCACGGACTCCCCCAGACATTGCGATTGACTTTATCAACGTTCGTGTTTCAGCGACCGCGCCTGCGCCCGGTGACAGGATCTCGCTTGAATGGGCTGGCGTCGGTGGCGACCTGGCATCCCGCGAGCAGCGGCCTGTATTCTTCCCCGAAACCGACGGTTTCATCCAGGCGCCGGCTTATGCCCGCGAGACACTTCCCGTCGGCTGCACACTGGACGGCCCGGCACTGATCGAGGAAGCGGGTTCGACATTGATCGTCGGCCCCGGTGCCAAGGCGACCGTTGCCGCGAACGGAAACATCACTGTCGACATGCCGGAATGATTGGAGAGCACCATGAGCACGCCACACCAGCCCCTCGACGCTGTGACCATGGAATTGCTTTGGACCCGACTGATTTCGATCGTCGATGAGGCCGCAAAGGCAATCGTGCGTACATCATTCTCGACCCTAGCGAACGAGGCCAACGATTTTGCATGTGTCCTGACAGACAGCCGTGGGTTTGCCCTGGCTCAGAACTCCGGCAGCATACCTTCATTCATTGCGACTTTGCCCAAGACGGTACGGCATTTCATTGACGTCGTCGGCATCGAGAACATGCGTGATGGTGACCTCTATTGCACCAATGACCCATGGCATGGCACCGGACACTTGAGCGACGTGTGTCTTGCCAAGCCACTGTTTCACAGGGGCCGGTTGGTCGCCTTTGCGGCGACAACCTCGCATGTTCCGGACATCGGCGGACGGTTGCGCGCGCTCGAATCGAGACAGGTTTTCGAAGAAGGACTTCAGATCCCGGTGATGAAGTTCCTGAGCGAAGGAGAGCCCGATAAAACGCTTGTCACTCTCATCCGCACGAACGTCCGCACCCCCGATCAGACCCTCGGCGATATCTGGGCCCAAATTGGCGCCTGCGAGCTGATGAACGAGCGCATCCAGCCACTTATGCGGGACTATTCGCTCGAAGATCTGAGAGCATTCGGCGACAGCCTGTTTGAGAAAACCGAAGCTGCGATGCGCGCGCAGATTGCAGCGCTGCCCGACGGCACATACACGGCGGGCTTCGAGACAGATGGCTTCGACGAACCACTCACCTTTAAGGCCGCCTTGACGGTTTCCGGAGATAGCATCGAAGTGGACTATTCCGGCTGCTCGCCAACGCAGCCGCGCGCCATCAACTGTGTCATGGCGTACACCTACGCGATGACGGCCTACGCCCTCAAATGCGCGCTGCTCCCGGACATCCCGAACAATGAGGGGATGTACCGCCCGATCACCGTGAGCGCGCCCGAAGACACCATTGTCAACCCGCAGTTCCCGGCTGCTGTCGTGGCGCGCTCAAACACCGGCCACTATCTCCCGCCGTTGATCTACGCGGCGCTCCAAAACGCCATTCCCGACCGGGTGATGGCGGCAACCGGCTCGCCACTTTGGATTTTCACTATCACCGGTCTGCGAGATGATGGCTCCACGTTCGCGAACGTACTTTTCTATAATGGCGGTATGGGCGCGACCTCGGCGAAGGATGGTGAAAATGCGATGTCATATCCATCTAACATCTCCTCGACGCCCGTCGAGATTTGCGAAAGCAACGGCCCACTTTTCTGTCACTTCAAGCGGCTGCGGCCTGGCTCCGGCGGTCACGGCGAGCGCCGCGGCGGACTCGGTCAGGACATCATGTTCGAATGCACGTCGGAAAAGCAGATCCTTGCGATGTTCATGACTGAAAGAGTGCGCTTCGGCGCACCTGGCATTGCCGGCGGCGCGGCCGGAGAGCCGGGCACAGTCCTGATCAACGGTGAACCCGTGGACGTGCACAAGCAGCATCCGATCTCGAAGGGCGACAAAGTACTCCTGCGTACGCCTGGAGGTGGCGGCTTCGGCGACCCGAGCGCACGCCATGCATCAGCCAGTAAGAGGGACGTGCAGCTTGGCTACAGCACGTGACCAACAGTCGGAGCCTAGCGCATGTGAAATTCAGCTGGAACCGTCCCACACCGGCTATTTGATTCAACTTGGCCGGCCACACGACGGCATAACTTCATGGGTGGTCCAACGACATCGGGTGTTTCCGAGTTCGGGGGGCGGTGGTGGGTGTATGTACCGGTGAAGCGATTCCGCCTGTGACGGAAACAATCTGGTTGAACATCCGCTTTCTCCTCAAGTTCGGACATCCCCCCCCCAACCCCGAGTGCCACCGCCAGCCTCCGCAACGCCGCCTCACGCAGTTCTTACGACGGGATGAGCGAGAGCAGGATAATCTCGTCGGCTTCGGTTGACGCAACCGGTGATGATCGTCGTGTCGACGCGATGTCTGGTCAGAAACAGATTGATCGGCGTCTGGAAGAACATGTACGGCGCTCACGTCATGAGGGTGAAGTTAGAGTCCTCATCCAACACGTTGAGGTCGATTTCGAGCGCCGGGCTTCCGACGAAGAACTCAAGATCCAACGCTTTGACTTTCAAGGGCTGGACGTCCTTTTCCGACGGACGGCCGGCGCAACAGCTTACCAAGGGAATGCCGTTCTCGCGCGCCGCCTTTGCAAGCGCTGCCATACGGTCGCGAGCCGCGCGAATGCGCGGACTTCGCTCATCTGGAACTCCGGGCCCGTGAAGCCGCGCTGAAAAACTGCTGTCAGACACTTCCGCAGTGGATCAATAGTTAGCTTTTGCAGTGCATACCGCATGGCTGCTGGTGGTTGAAGCAGACATATCGAACCGCTCTCGAATTTCTGTCAAACCCTCGTAAACTCTGGGATTCTGACGATACAGCCGAGCGTCAACTGGTACTGAAACTGGCATTTGACGGGAAGGTGGCCTACGCCCGGAACGGGGGATAGCGAACCGCCGCAATCGCCCTGCCTTTCAGGGTTTTGCAGGAATGCAACGACAACGGATACGGTTTGGTGGACCTAAAGGGAGTAAGTTCGAACCGCTTGCTTGAGATTTTGAGGTGCTGGGCAGCACAGTTAGATTGTCCCATGATAGCATAGCTCATGGCGACGAACGTGTTGGGAAGAAGTCACTGTGAATTGAGCCAACGTGTTGGCGCCATACCGAAATAGACCTCAAG
>JBCCOV010000277.1:0-5453 GCA_039039985.1 Pseudomonadota bacterium
AGCGGCGCGACACGAGCCCACTGCGCATCAGAAAACCAAAACAAATCAGTCATGTCCGTACCTCCCCGCTGACAGGCACAGAATCACGCTTCGCCCGTTTTGGGAATCTTACACCGCAACGTTAAAGGGTCCGGACCCTAGATTCAGGTTAAAGCCGTGAGTGGACCGCCAGACAAGATCCCGGTAAGCAAGACCTGGGGCCACCTTCACCGAATGGGTCGATTGAGCTCCGGTCGACAGTTCTTACTTGTTCCATTGCATCATCGAGCCCCCAAGGGTGAGGGGGATGTTCGTTCGTTCATTTGTCATTTTGAGTTTCTCACGGATGGCAAGCTGGCCGCATCCGACATTCAGGACTTCGATAAGGATAGACACGTCGGGATTGGAATTGAGCTCAACACACGTTTCCATCGGTTGCCAATCGAGGAAGAATGCGACATTGCGATTGCGGCATTTTCGGTTGAGCATGACGGGATTACATTTGGAATGATCCCGATCGCTCCCGATCCGGATGATCCCGACGATGTCTGGTACGTCGTTCTACAGCCTGGCGCCGATGCGATCTTCAGTCCTCCGTGGGACGGCACGTACGAGACGAACTGACGTCGCTGGATCAAGGTTGGGTCGGGCCGCCACGTGCCATGTGCGAAGAGCAGTCGGCGGTTCAGCTGTGCGGAGCTTTGGCTTTCCCACTTCGGTTGAGCGCTGATCGAAGGAGGCTGTCTATTGACCCTTGGGCCGGAGAATACAATTGAGCGCGCCATGGTTCGGTTGCGTCAAGGTCTGTTGACCGGCGCGCCTCGGATTACGCGTGAAGCTCAAAGAGCCCTCTACGGCGCGGCGCCAGGATCGATCTCTTACATCGCGGCTGATCTTCGGCGTTTGAATCTTGAAGATATTGGCCGCGGGGAAAACGGCAATCTGGCGGTTGGCTTGGCTGCGCTGTTGCATGATTTGGATGAGCGTGTAGCGAAGGAGTTCTTCGCATCCGTTGATGGAGGCAGCGTCCATCCCGTGATCGCGGCCGGGTTCCGGAGTATTCAGCGATTTTCAAGAGACAACTACAGGCGGTCCAGCTTTGAGCATATCGAGATCTTTGAGCACAAGAGCCTACCAGTTCGACAAACAAAAAGTGCAACCGATTACGTCACCGCATGGTTGACCACGGTTCCCGCTGACGACTTGGCCGGCATATCGCGCATTTACATCAGCCCGGAATCTGAGGGTGCAGAATATTGGGGCACGTACTTGCCGGGGTTGGCCGTCATAAACGTGATCTGGGAGACCGCTGCAACTCGGTCGTGGCTGGGGCGTTTTCTTATCCAGAAGGTACTGTACCACGAGATTGGTCATCATGTCGGTCGGCATGAAGGAGGTTGGCAGGACCCTGACGACGAAAAAGAGGCTGACGCTTATGCGGTCAGAATGATGCGCCGAAGATACCCTTGGCTTCGCCGGACAATGAATCTGGTGCGGCGTCTAAAAGGCAAGAAAAGACTTGATGCGTGACGCCAGATGTCTGGGCGCGGTGGTCTTGGTCGACCGCACTCACTGTTCGAGACAAACTCGGAGTTGATCCCGGGCACCGAGGCCCGGGATGACGGTCTTGAGTTGGGATGAGAGTCTATTGAGTCGTGATCGTGCCAGCTTTTCCACGTGCCCTTGACGCCAAACGCTGCCGTAAGACCTGAGGCCAACCTCAACCCAACGCGTCGTTACTCGACTTCGCCTTGTCCGCCTCGACGTAGACCTGGCCGCCCATTTCGCGGAACTTGGCGGACATTTCGTCCATGCCCTGTTGGCGCGCATGATCCAGCTCAGCCTCAGGGCCGGCCTGTTTCTCATTCAGCGTGGCGGCGTAGTCGCGGACCTGCTGGGTGATTTCCATCGAGCAGAATTTCGGCCCGCACATGGAGCAGAAGTGGGCCACCTTGTGGGCTTCCTTCGGCAATGTTTCATCATGCATCGACCGGGCCGTGTCCGGGTCAAGACCGAGATTGAACTGGTCTTCCCATCGGAACTCGAAGCGGGCGCGACTCAAGGCATCGTCCCGCAATTGCGCGGCCGGATGACCTTTCGCGAGGTCCGCGGCGTGGGCAGCGATCTTGTACGTGATCACGCCTTCCTTGACGTCGTTGCGGTTGGGCAGGCCAAGATGCTCTTTCGGCGTGACGTAGCAAAGCATGGCGGTGCCGAACCAGCCGATCATCGCGGCGCCGATGCCCGACGTGATGTGATCGTAGCCCGGCGCGATATCCGTTGTGAGTGGCCCGAGCGTATAGAACGGCGCCTCGCCGCACTCCTTCAGTTGCTTGTCCATGTTGATCTTGATTTTGTGCATTGGCACGTGGCCGGGGCCTTCGATCATGACCTGACAGCCTTTGTCCCAGGCAATCTTGGTCAGCTCGCCCAACGTTTCCAGTTCAGCGAATTGAGCGCGATCGTTGGCGTCTGCGATCGAGCCCGGACGCAAGCCGTCGCCAAGCGAGAACGTGACGTCGTACTTGCGCATGATGTCGCAAATCTCGTCGAAGCGCTCGTAGAGGAAGCTCTCCTTGTGACGGGACAGACACCACTTGGCCATGATCGAGCCGCCTCGTGAAACGATGCCCGTCACGCGATGAGCCGTCAGCGGCACGTACGCCAATCGCACGCCGGCATGGATCGTGAAGTAGTCGACGCCTTGTTCGCACTGTTCGATCAGCGTGTCTTTGTAGACGTCCCAGTCGAGTTTTTCGGGGTCGCCGTCGACCTTTTCGAGTGCCTGATAAATCGGGACCGTACCGATCGGCACCGGGGAATTGCGCAGGATCCATTCGCGTGTGTTGTGAATGTTGCGCCCGGTCGACAGGTCCATGACGGTGTCGGCGCCCCAGCGGATCGCCCAGACCATCTTGTCGACTTCTTCTTCAACCGACGATGAAACGGCTGAGTTGCCGATGTTGGCGTTGATCTTCACAAGGAAGTTGCGGCCGATGATCATCGGCTCAAGCTCGGTGTGGTTGATGTTCGCCGGAATGACGGCGCGGCCGCGGGCAACTTCATCGCGGACAAACTCGGGCGTGATGTGCGCGGGGATATCGGCGCCGAAGCTCTCGCCGTCGGTCAGCGCAACATTGGCACGTGCGAGCGCAGCGCTGCGGCCGAGGTTCTCGCGGTAAGCAATATAGACCATCTCTTTGGTCACGATGCCGGCGCGGGCATATTCGAATTGTGTTAGCGGCTGACCGTCGAGACCGCGCATCGGCTGCGGCTTGTTGGGAAAGTCGCGTGCGAGATGGCGGCCGCTGACATTGCCGTTGTCCTCCGGCTTCACGTTGCGACCCGTGTATGCCTCTACGCCGCCGCGCTCCACAATCCAGGCTGCACGATGGCGCGGCAGGCCGGTTTCAACATCGATCGCAACTGCGTTGTCGGTGTACGGACCCGACGGATCGTAGACGCGAAACGGCGGTTCGCCGCTGGAGTCATGCAGCGGGATTTCGCGGAACGGGACTTTGAGATCTGCATAGCCGTCCGGGCTGTCATAGACTTTGTGGCTGCCAACGATCGGGCCGGTGGTGACCTCTGGAACCATCAAGTCTTGCGGGCGCGTCGGTTTGTTCATTGTTCGCTCACAATTTCGTCCGTGCGTCTTCGTCTATGAGGCGCACACGGTGTGCCGAGCTGAGTGATGGCCACGCGGCAGCCCCCGGCAGGGGCAAATCCTTGTACCATCGCGGCCGGTTAAGATAAGCGTGAGGGGGATGTCGGTGACATTGTGAGCCGAGCATCCGTCCCTTCGCCGGTCCGAACCGGATCAGGTTCAAAGGGTGCTCGCGTGTGGCATCATCGCGATCTCAGCCGGTGCCCCGGCGCCCCTCGGATAGCTATAATCTAGGATGGCGCTCGTCGAAGAGCAAGCATTAGCCATGCTGCTCTGCAGCACTTGAAATTCAAGCACTGGCGGAACATTTGAGCGCTGAAGACCAGCGAGGCTGCGAGTAATCGGCGATGGCGCGACGCAAGCGATCGGACCCCAAGCTTCCTGCGCCGTACTTGCTGCGCGTGTGGCTTGACCAGGACGACATTCCGGAGCCGGACGCGTACCCGTTTGTCCTGCCGTTCCTCAAACGCGGCTTTGAGCTGGCGTTCGATTCCCGCATTACGGTGATCGTCGGCGAGAACGGCGTCGGCAAGTCAACCGTGATCGAGGGGATTGCGAGCTTGTGTGGTTTCGACGGTGCCGGTGGCGGCAATGGGTATCGTCCGGTTGATCATTCGAACGCAGTCGAGACGGGCGGCGAGTTGCTGGGTGAGGTGTTGCGCGCGGCGTGGCGGCCGAAAATCACCAATGGATGGTTCTTTCGCGCGGAGAGCTTTTTCTCGGTCGCAAGGTATCTCGATGAAGCCGCGATCGCGTCCGGCAATGCGCCGCCCGACTTTCTGTCTTACTCGCATGGTGAAGGGTTCATGCGGTTCTTTGAGGAACGGTGCGGCCAGCCTGGCATCTTCTTTTTCGACGAACCGGAATCTGCCCTATCGCCAGCGCGGCAGGTCGAGTTTCTGAAGCTTCTGCGCGCCATGCACGACTCTGAAAAGTGTCAGGTGATCATGGCGACGCACTCTCCGATCCTCATGGCGCTGCCGGAGGCGTCGCTCTTGCATATGTCGAAGTACGGTCTGGAGCCGGTCACACTGGAGGACACGGACCACTTTCGGCTGTGGCGCGAGTTCTGTATCAGCCCGTTGAGTTTTGTTGAGGGCCTGCTGGCGGAGTAAGTCCGAGGTGCGAACACGTTTCAAAGTCCGCGTCGCGCTTGCGCATCCATCATCTCCTAAAGCGCGAGTTCGGCTTGCACCTTCTTTGACCAACCGACATAGACATTGCCCTCGGCTTCAATGACCGGACGTTTGATGAGCGTCGGGTTGGCGATAAGGAGGGCGGCCAAGTCGGTTTCGGCTTTGGCCTTGTCGGAATCAGACAGGCCCCGCCATGTGGTCGAGCGCGTATTGATCAAAGTCGCGGCATCGGTCACGGCAAGCCATTCCGGGACCTTGGCAGCGAGATCCGCTTCGGCACGGATGTCAATGAACGTCGGCGACTTGCCTGCTGCATCAAGCGCCTTGAGCGCCGTCTTGCAGGTATCGCAGGTTTTCAAGCCATAGAGGATCAGTGGCATTCAGATTTCTCTCTCTTCAATTGCGCTGTTCGCACGCTCGCAGGCTCGCGGCTCGAGCGCTGGCTATCCTGGTAGGACGATCCCAGGCCGCGAACGATAAACAACCAGCGCGGCCCTGCCGTCTGGCACCCCAGGCCGCGAATGCGGCCCGCCGCGTTGCGGCGCCCCCGCGGAGGCCCGAGCGAAGCGAGGAATAGCCGTGAGCGAGAATCTTTAACTGCGCTGTTCGCACGCTCGCAAGCTCGCGGCTCGAGCGCCGGCTGTCCTGGTAGGATGATCCCAGGCCGCGAA
>JBCCOV010000278.1:0-5393 GCA_039039985.1 Pseudomonadota bacterium
CTCTATTTCACGCAAACGCTGTGGCCGGACTTTTCGGCGGACGATCTTGCCGAAGCTCTGCGCGCCTACGCCAAACGCGATCGCCGTTTTGGCGGACGCCCGGAGTGCGCGACGGACCCTTCAGGCAACACAAGCGATCACGGTGGAACTTTGCCCCCCGGAACTGCCCGCCGCTGCGTGCCAGCGGTGACTTGATCACAACGAACAGTCAGTCGGCCAACAAGGTTTCTCGGACATGCGTATCCTTCTGATAAACGTTCCTCATCCAGCGATTGGCAGTCGCATTCCGGATGATCACCTACCGCCACTTGGATTACTGGCCGTTGGCGGACCGTTGATCGACGATGGACACTGCGTTCGTTTGATCGATGGTGAGTTTGGGCCGGCAAAGGTTGAAGATCTCGTCGCTCAAATCATCGCCTGGCGGCCGGATGCGGTTCTCTTCGGGCACTCGGGCTCAACGTCCGGCCATCCCGTCATTGCGGAGGTCGCCGCCCGAACAGCGGTGGCGTTGCCGGACGTCACGATCATCTACGGAGGCGTTTATCCCACCTATCACTGGCGAGAAATCCTTGCCGAAGAGCCTTACGTCACGGCGATTGTGCGGGGCGAAGGTGAGGAGACAACCCGGCAGTTGATTGCGGCGTTGGCTGCCGACATTCCGCTCGGTGCCGTGAATGGCATTGCGTTTCGACGCGGCGGCATCGCATTTGCAACAGCGCCTGCTGCAGTCATCGCCGACCTGGACGCATACCGCGTCGGGTGGGAGCTGATCGACCACGCGCGCTACAGCTATTGGGGCGGCTTGCGCGCCGTCGTCGTCCAGTTTTCACGAGGGTGCCCACACCTGTGCAATTACTGCGGCCAGCGCGGGTTCTGGACACGTTGGCGTCATCGCGATCCCGTGTTGTTTGCCAAAGAACTCGCGCGGCTGCATCGCGAGCATGGTGTCAAAGTCATCAATTTCGCCGATGAGAATCCGACGGTCTCGAAGCGGGCTTGGACGCAGTTCCTCGAAGCTCTGATTGCCGAAAATGTTGATCTGATCCTCGTCGGGTCGACGCGTGCCGATGATATCGTGCGCGATCGCGATATCTTGCACTTGTACAAGAGAGCAGGCTGGCAAAGGTTTTTGCTCGGTCTCGAAAACACGGACGAAGCAAAGCTGAAGATGATCAAGAAAGGTGCGACAGTCGCGGCGGATCGTGAGGCGATCCAGCTGTTGCGGGCGCATGGCATTCTCTCGATGGCGACTTGGGTTGTCGGCTTTGAAGAGGAAACCGACTGGGATCATATTCGCGGAATGCGCCAGTTGCTGTCTTATGATCCCGACCAGATCCAAATGTTATACGTCACGCCGCACCGCTGGACGCCCTACTTCCGTTTGGCGATGCAGAGAACGGTTATTCAGACGGATCAGAGAAAGTGGGACTATAAGCACCAGGTTTTGGCGACGCGCCATATGCCGCCGTGGCGCGTGTTGCTCTGGTTCAAGCTGACCGAAGTTGTGCTGCAGGCGCGACCTAAGGCGCTGTGGCGCACGTATTGCCAACCTGATCGCGGTCTGCGCCATGCGATGCAATGGTATTCGAAAATGGGGCGCCGCGTTTGGCCCTATGAGATCATCAACTGGTTTCGCGATCGATTGGTGCGTAACGGTCCGTCCGTAGCGGCGTTCTGGGGCGCTCCCCAGGACTCAGAAGAGCAATCCATGCAAGTGCGACCGAGGTCGGCGGCGCCTCCGAAGGCTTCGGCGGTCGTGTTGCTAGACCGAAGGTCCGCTGCCACGCGAAGAGATCTTGCATTGACGTCCGGTCACCTTAAGCGGGTTCGCCGCAGCGTATCCGGTTGAGGCCTGCGTTATCGCTATAGCGCGACACCACCGGCGCGCGCGCTAACCGGGAGGCCTTTTGAGGCGGGGCGGCGGCGCAGCGCCCGTGCAACGCTTTTCAGTGTTTGAATGCGCGGATGGTTCTCACCGAGCCGCTCTGTCAGGATTGGCAATGCGGACTGAAGATACCGTTGCGAAAGCTTGTAGTCTCCGAGGCGGTACGCAACCATGCTGAGCTGATCCAGGATTTCGGCACCGCGAAGATCGGTCTTACCAAAGGCCGTCTGATAAATGGACAGCGCCTTGGTTAGCAGACGCTTCGCCATTGCGAGCTGACCCTGCTTCTGCCGCAACGTCGCAAGGTTTTTCAATGTCAATGCGAACCGGGGATCGTCTTCGCCATAGGCCTCCCGTTGAATTCCCGCTGCTCGTTTGAGGAGGCTGGCAGCTTCGGTTTGGCGTCCCATACCGGCGTATGTGAGCGCGAGGTTGTTCATGGTCACAGCGATTTTGGGATGCTTGGTCGAGAAGATCTTGCGATCGATTTCCAGCACCATTTTAAAGAGTTTCGCTGCGGCCTGGCGCCGCTGCTGAGACAGCAGCATGATTCCGACGTTGTTTGCTGCGCGTGAGAATTGCCAATGGGCCGCTCCGAATCGGACCTTGGCCTGTTGCATGGCTGCGACGCCGACGCGAATCGCCATGTCCGGCCGACCAGCAGCCTTGAGTTGCGCCATTCTACGCTCATAGGCGTCGAATTGCTTGTCCGCCGGTGTCTGCGCGACCGTCGGGTCCACAGCGCCAAGAAACGCAGCGCCAAGAAACGCAGCGCCAAGAAACGCAGCGATTGCGGCGATTGCCAAAATCGCGCCGCGCGAGGCGGTGACGTACCGGGTGAGCATGATGCCAAACTCCTGGGTCCTACGTGGAACCTTAAGCACCATCGCTAGGCTGAGTCGCCGTCATGCCACGGGTGACGAACAGAGTTTTGCCGGTTTTCCACCACGTCCCAGCCGCAGTTCTGCGTACACGGCGCCATGCCGCCCCGCTGTTGCGGAATCGACCGCTGATTGACGGCCACGCGTTGACCTGTGGCGTAGCGGGCTTATGTGGGATCAGCCTCCGAATGTCGGCGGCTTCAAGCGAATGGCCTGTGCAGGAGGTTCTGGTGACGCAGTCGCCCTGGAATTTTGAAAGTGAATCAGAACGACGCGAGGCGGTTGCTGCTTTCGTTGAGAGCAATCGCTTCACGGTCGCGATTACCGGACTCATTTTGATCAACGCCGTCACGCTTGGTCTGGAAACGGATGTCAATGTCAGTGCGCGATTCGGTGGGGTCTTGGGCGCGATCGATCTGGCTATTCTCCTTGTGTTCACTGTTGAATTGGCGCTCAAGCTTTATGCTTATCGATTGGATTTCTTTCGCTCCGGCTGGAATCTGTTCGACCTTGCGATCGTGACCATTGCCTGGATGCCCGCCGCGGAAGGGCTGGCGATATTGCGTGCGCTCCGCGTGCTGCGTGTCTTAAGACTGATGTCGGTTGTTCCGCAGATGCGGCGTGTGATCGGGGCGATCGGGCACGCCATCCCCGGGATGATTTCGGTAATCGGCGTGTTGGGGTTGGTGTTCTACATCTCGTCGGTCTTGGCGACGAAGCTGTTCGGATTGCACCCAGATCCCCGCATGCAGGAGTGGTTCGGAACCATCGGGGCATCCGGCTATACGCTATTCCAGATTATGACGCTCGAAAGCTGGTCGATGGGCATCGTTCGGCCGACGATGGAACTCTACCCCTACGCCTGGGTGTTCTTTGTGCCGTTCATCATCGTCACCAGTTTTGCGGTTCTGAACCTGTTCATCGGTATCATTGTTGATGCGATGCAGACGGCGCACGCGAATGAAGCGGCGGAGGCTGAGGCCGAAGCAGCAGATGCTGCAAGTGGTCTTGGGCAGCCACCGGGGCAGCCAACGGGGCGGGACCTGGCCGCCATCCATGCCCGCTTCGATGAACTGCAGCAGGAACTGCGCGCGCTGCAGTCGTCGCTCGCGACGGCCAATGGCGACAAGGCTCGGGACGGGGCCGGCGAGTAGTGGGTAGCGGTTTCGCGTCGCCGCCGCTACTTGCGCACCAAAACGACGTCGCCAGGTCCGGAGTAAACGTTCGGTGACTGCCGCTGACCGCTGAGTTGCCGAACGCGGCGCGCAACGTAGTTGCCAAGGCCGAAGACCCGCACCGCACGTTCGGTCGGGTCAAGCGCATCGCCTTTGAGCCCCTCGGCCACGGCGAGCGTGAAAAGACCGTGACCTTGCGCCGGTTTCTCGAACGCAACTTGGTTTGGTCCGGCCGCGGTAAACGCAACGAACTGGTCGAGAAACGCACTCTCTGACAGCCGCGTGTTGTAGCCTTGGCGTGCGTGGGCTGCGCCCGACTGGCAGGCGTCCAGAAACAGAAGCCGTCGCCCGAGCGCGAGCCGCAGATGGTCCTGAATGTCTGTCCACGGGAGAATATTCTCACCGGTTCCGGGTTCCGCACGGGCGCCCCGGCGAATGTCCGTTGGGAGAAAATGATACTGGCCATTTCGTCCGGTTTCGCCGTGGCCGGCAAGAAACAGAACGACGGTATCGTTAGGGCCGGCCAGCGCGATCTCGTCCAGCGCCTTCAAGATGTTGGCGCGCGTCGGGCGATCTTCCGGAGCGCCAGAGTTGGTGAGCAGCCGGACCTGGGTGCGGTTGTGCTGCCGGCCCATTTCCCGGACGACGGTATCGGCAAACAACTTCGCGTCCTTGCCGGCGAATGACAGGTTGCAGGACTGTTGGCCATCCTGGCCGCAGGTGTTGCTGAGGCCGTCATAGTCATCAACGCCGATGGCGACCACGCGCAGCACTTCCCGCTTATCGAGCGCCCCTTCGCCCTGATGGTGAACGCGAAGGGATGCCGGGCGCGATTCGCCTGCCGCGTTCCGTGCTTTAAGTTCAATGTCATTCCAGCCGTTGAACAGTGGAATCTCGTAGGCATAGACTGTTTCGCGTGGTCCGGGTTGCGGGTGGTCTGCGGGTATGGCGGCCGGCGTGCTGCGCACCTTCGATCCATTGACGGTGATCTCGACGCCCTTCAGGGCTAGGACACCGGGTTTGACAAATGCCGTAACAGTGATGCGGCCATTGTAGGCCTTTGCGTTTTGGTCCGGCGTTGCAATCGCGATTTCCGGTGGCAGCGAAGCGACGACATCCTTCAGGTCGAAGCCCCGCGCGAGTTCGGCTGCCGCCGCCGTCGCGCTCGCGAGTATGATCGCCCGCTCGACGATGTCCCGACGATTGAGCGTGTTGCGATACTGCGCCCCCGTGACGTAGTCGGCAGCACTGTCCGCACCTTTGTTGATTTGCCATCCGACCAGGCGGCCGCCTCCCGGTGAACCGGTATAGAAACCCTGCGGCGTCCACATCACCCAGTCACCGGCGCCACCGTTGGGGCCTGGTGCATGGTAAAGCGTAACAACGAGTTCGCGTGTCTTGATGTTCCAGAGCCGAACCGTCTGGTCAGCTGAGCCGGACACCAGGAAG
>JBCCOV010000279.1:0-5226 GCA_039039985.1 Pseudomonadota bacterium
CACCCCAACGCGGGTGTTCCCGCGTTGGGCATTTCAGATGTCGAGATGGCGAGCACGCCATCTCGGTAGGGGCCTGAGCGAAGCGAGGAATAGCCCGTGAGCGATGAACAAACAGCGCGGGCCAGCCGTCAGGCACCCCAGGCCGCGCCTGCGGCCCGGCGCGTTGCGGCGCGCCCACCCCAACGCGGGTGTTCCCGCGTTGGGCATTTTAGATGTCGAGATGGCGAGCACGCCATCTCGGTGGGGCCCCGAGCGCAGGGAGGAACAGCCGTGAGCGATCAACAACTTTCGAACAGCTGGATGGTTGGACCTGGCAGCTCTTGGACCGCAGCGGCGTGTACCCGCGCCGGCTGAACATTGTGCTCAATACTGGAGAATGAGTTCTTGCTCCATGTCTTCATTATAATTAGACAAATGAGCATAAACTTCAAAAGCTTCAAGAGAAACACAAGCTTACCGTATCTCAGCTACGATTGTTTCCCTTTTTGGCAAAACGAGCCTGTGCGAAATCAATAACCGTTGAATCCTCATTCGAGCTCTCGCCTGATGCGCTCTCGGTCAGGCCAACGAAAAACCAGCCGGCAGACCGATCGTATAGCTCGGCGAATTTCAGGAAGAGTTCAGGAGATGTTCGTTTCAGACCCGCTTCGATATCCAAAAGCTCGCTTAGGCTAATTCCGAGAACATTTGCAGCGAATTCAGGTTTCAATTGCATGCGCTCCCGAGCGAAACGCATTCGGTATCCAACGTGCTGATCAACAACGTAAGCATGTGCGCTGCCGTCGTCATTGTCGTTCATCGAAACGCGAACTCCTACAACTAACTCTCAGCCCAGTGTTTGGGGAAAACCCCGAAGACCAGGATGTCTTGTCAAACCCGAATCGGCGCAGCACTTATTGGCAGTAATCCGCATAAGGAGAATGCCAATGCCAGTATCAATGCCAATCGCGGTCCGTTCTGATGCTCCAGAAGCTCTTTCGGGTTCTCCGCTGCTCGACAAAATTACACTAAACCATGGCCCGGTCGCCTTATTGGGCCGGGTACTCTTGGCGACCGAGAGGCTCGCCGGGAATCTTGGCGTAAAACTGTCATTCTCAACCGGAGAAGAAGTCCTGGACGCCAACCGGCAGAATTCGGACACATGGCTTCCGCTCCTTCGACTCTTTGATGTTCGATATAATGATTTGACGGCGGATAACTGTTTGTTCCTGGTCGGTCGCGACGGTGCCGGTGATGTCGTTGCGGTGCAGGGTGCGCGGCTCTACGACTGGACGGGGACGAATTGCGCTGATGCGATTGAAAGCATGAGCTTGTTCTACGACGAGCCGGCGCGCATGGCGGATCCGGATGAAGCCTACCGTGTTACGAGCCTTGCCGCTCGGGGTACGTCGGGCCGCTGCGTTTACTCGGGTGGGGCATGGTACCGGCCGGATTACCGCGGCAAAGGCCTGGTGAAACTGCTGCCGCGGTTTGCACGCGCTTACGCCAGAGCGGTTTGGGATGTCCGCACAACGGTGACTTTTATGTCGGAGCAGAACGTTCATCGAGGCGTTTACCCTCGTAATGGATACGCAAACTTAGAATGGGCAATTGACATTAATAACCGCGATTGGGGCAATGTCAGATATGCCTATCTCTGGCTAAAAAGTGACGAGACCGAGCGGGATCTCCAGTCATTTCTCGAGTCGCTCGAAGCTGAGTCAGGCAGCCTTGACCGCGCAGTTGGCGCTGAATAAACGCCTCTCGCCGCCAAAGGTCACACAAGGAAGAAGAAGCCGAATGTAGTCACGTTTCACCCAGCCGGTTTCTGGCCAAAAGATCTCTGCTGTGATCCGGCTGATACCGGCTTGGCCATGTATCAAGGCGTTTCGGTGGTTCTCTTCCGCCCAGGCCCAGTACTCGGTATCGGCCTGTTGGTTTAACGGGGAGTCCGGGCCACTTGAGAAAAAAGCGTTGTCAGGAACCTCCAAGCCAGCGCCGATCGTGTCGAACAGCACGTCGCCGGTGCTCTGATCAAGCTTTGTAATCAAGTGGCGCGACTTGAGTTGCGCATTGGAAATCTCAACCAGCTGATCGACGATAACGTCTTCGGAGGATGACCATTTCTCGATCAGCATCGCGAGTTCGGCGGGGGGCTTATCGTGCCGGATGCAAAGCGGGCGTTCCGTAAGCCGCCGGCTGAGGCGAGATCGCACCGTGAGATTGGATATATGATCAATCGCAGCATTGGCAGTCATCAGTATTTTGGTTTGAGGGTGTCTCCCGGTTCGCTCAACAACAACACGGGACGGCTTAAAGTCGCCGAGCCAGTAGCAGGCGGCAGCCAGGGCCGCATCGCTGACAACTTCTGGCCGTAACGTGATGACGGTGCCGCTCGGCAGAGCCCTGAGGCGGACAAAGCCCAAGTTCCGAATGACCATCTCGTTATAGTTGGGGTGCGACGGCGAGATCCATAGATCTTGCCTCAGCTGCTGCGAACCTGTGCGCCAGAACCGACCCTGGTCGTCCAGAAGCCAATCACCGTAACTCACTTCTACTCTCGCCCTCAGCGCTATTCGCTCTGATTTTCCAATTGCTCCAGATCCCGGCACAAGGACAGTGTCAGCCGCGTGGCCACATCGTCCGTGTCCGAGACCAAATCGTTCAGAAGCTTCGCTTTAAACCCGAGTTCAGACATCGTCCGGCCACGACACGCAGACAGCTTCTGTTCCAATTCAGACCGCGTATCTAAAAGCCGACTACGTTCAATTTCAATAAGAGGATTATGTTCGACTGAACTGTCGTAACGCGACAATGCCTCAACGTATGCGTCAAGCGCGCGCAAAGCAGATGCGACGCGTTCATGGCTCCGTGCTATTTCCATGATGTCGTCTGACGGCAACTCGATGCCCGGTTCCAATGCCTCAGTACACGCACTACGTAAATCCGCCATCGATTTATCTCCGTTGCCCGACAGGCTAAAGTAATTTTCATAAACTGATAGTATCGGCACGACCCAAAATTGCTTTCCAATCCGCCCTTACCACTGGTTTGAGCCATAAGCCAGTCCGGACTTCAGTTTGTTTACCGCGAGCAGTCAATTCTTCTGCCGTATTACAAGCGTGGGTCGTGCTTAGGGTCACCGGATTGGACCATAGGTTGTGCTGCCGGAAGCAGGCAGCCAGCATACGATTCAACAACCAGAGACGAAGAGCAAGACCTTGCACTGCCGCGGGTCATATTCGGTCGCATCAGAGGTGGGGCAGCGTGCAGTCTTTGGCAATAGCCCGCCACGTGCTGGTTCAATGGTAGGCGTTCGTAAATTCGGCTGCATATTCAGCCGTCGTGTTTGAGAACGTTAGGTCGTGCAATGCCGAAGGCGTTACAACAGCGATCCCGTTGGTGCCGGCGCATTGGGTGCGTGCGAGAATGTTCCAAGCGTGATCAAATCCAGTCGCGCAGTGCTCAAGAGAGGCGCGTGTCATTGAACGTGTGCGGGGTTGTTTCGCGGCGTGTTTGCACAAACGGTCGCTAAGATTTCGACCTTGTATTGTGTGCACACTTATCAATTGCGAATTTTATCAGTAATCAGATTATATGCGAGATGTCGGACTTTTTGGAACCAATTGGCGCTCTATTGGGTCGTACGAACCCAATACCTAAGCCTCACAAAGCAAGACCGACGTGACCATGCAACGAAATGTTGGAAATTTGGTACCGCCTCCGGGGATCGAACCTGGGACCTCTAGATCCACAATCTAGCGCTCTAACCAACTGAGCTAAGGCGGCTTTCGTTGTACTCAGCACGCAAAGCGGCGGCCTGCTTCTGCCAAGCCATCCAAGCGGGATGCTGTCTGCCGACGGACGCATACCGCCGCGAGCGCGCAAAAAACCTGAAAGCGATGGCCAGGTCAAGGGCGTTGATTGCCGATCCGTAGGTCACACCAGCGACCGACCAGACATTGCACGCACGCAACGCGGCGGGCCCCGCTGCGCATGGGTCCATTGGCTGATTGCACACCAAACTGGTGCTGTGCGCCTCCGTCAGCGCGACGTACCAGCCTTACGCATGACGTCCGACATCAGCTGACCAAGCTGGGCTGCCTGTTCCTGGTAGGCCTGCATCTGTTTTTGTGCATAACGGGTCTGAATGTCGACGTACTGCTGAACATCCTTCGCCTGCGCGACATCGTTTGCGAATTCGAAGCTGGCCTCGGTGTTTTTCTCGGCAAACTTCAAGGCGCGCGTCTGAATCTCGATCGCCGACTGCAGCATTGCGCCCTGAGAGTTTGCGGCGAGATCCTGCGCCTGCTTGGCCATCTCCATGAATTGGTGGTAGGCGGCGCGCGTCTGCTCGATGTTCTGCTCCGCCAGTTTCCGCATGTTTTCTGGGATCTCGAACGACTTGTTCTCCATCGGATCGGCTCCTGTTCATGAATTGTCGGCATCGAATCCTGCTCAACCGTCAGGATCGTGACGTGGCCCGTCGCCATGTGCAATACAACGGTGCCAGGTTTTTTGAGCGTAGCGAAACTTCGATGCCTACGAGAGGTTGTGCGACGGTCCGATTGAGGAGGCATAAGGGTGGGACCCCCGAAGATGCCTGATAAGCAGGCAGTTCATGGCGATCAGCCTGGCGGGGCGCGTCGGTCGGAGCCGGAGCGCGGCGGACCGGATTTGATCGCACCCGCATCGCGCGATGTGGCCCATGCTGAGACATCCCGAGACATCGTTCCTGATTTACGGACACTCGCTCACGAATTGCGGACCCCACTCAGTGCCATCGTCACGCTTGCCGAGGTCTTGCGTGATGCGCCGCCTGATCTGCGCGGCGACGCACGATATGCGCAGTATGCAGATGATATTCGTGAAAGCGCTTTGCATGCGCTTGCGGTCGTTGCGTCTACACTGGATGCGGCTCGTGCCCAAGACGATGTCGTTGGTCCGCTTAGCCTGATCGATGTCGATCTGGCGCGTGTGTGTCGGCAGATTGCCTCGACCATGGCGCCGTTGGCGAAGATTCGCGGTGTCGACCTGCAGGCGGATGTGCAGGGGCACAGCGTCGCTGTCCGAGCTGACTTGCGCTGCGTCAGGCAGATCTTGTTCAATTTGACGGCGAACGCCCTGCGATTCACGCCGTCCGGGGGGACTGTCGTTCTGACGGCGCAGTTCGTCGCCGATCACGCGCCGGAGATCATCGTAACGGACACAGGCGTGGGTATGGGGCGCGGAGTGCCGGTTTCCGAA
>JBCCOV010000280.1:0-5157 GCA_039039985.1 Pseudomonadota bacterium
ACCGTGGCGGCGAACCGGTCCCAACCGATTTGCGCAAACCGGTCGGCCAAATCAGCTCCGTTTTCGATCTCGTGCGCGATGTCGCGTGCGGAGCGGAACAGCTCATCGTCCGTGCTGTCGCGCATGTAAATGCCGTTCAGGTCCGCGAGCTTGGCAAAATCGAACCGTGCCGGCGATTTGCCGATTCCATCCAGCGCAAACCAGGCAATCATTTGCTCTGTTGAGAAGACCTCGTCGTCGCCGTGGCTCCAACCCAGGCGTACAAGGTAGTTACGCAGGGCCGCTGGCAGATAACCCATGGCCCGGTAGGCTTCGACGCCGAGCGCCCCGTGCCGTTTGGACAGCTTCGCGCCATCCGGCCCGTGGATCAGCGGCAAATGCGCCATTTCCGGCAGAGTCCAGCCAAGTGCCTGATAAACAAGGGCTTGGCGCGCGGCGTTGGTGAGATGATCAACACCCCGCACCACGTGCGTGACCCCCATATCGTAGTCATCCGCGACAACGGCCAAATTGTACGTTGGCGAACCGTCGCTGCGCAGAATGATCAGATCATCGAGGTTTTCGTTCTGGAACACGACCCGGCCCTGGACGTGATCTGAGATAACTGTTTCGCCCGATTGGGGGGCTTTCAAGCGAATGGCCGGAGAAACGCCCGGAGGCGAATCGGACGGATCGCGGTCCCGCCAGCGGCCATCGTAGATCGGCGGGCGCCTTTCAGCCTCGGCCTTGGCGCGCATCTCCGCAAGCTCGTCCGGCGTGGCGTAGCACTTATACGCATGTCCGGCCGCCAAGAGGGTTTCGACCACCTCCCGATGGCGATCGGCGCGCGCGTGCTGATAGACGACGTCGCCATCCCACGCCAGGCCGAGCCAGGACATGCCCTCAAGAATTGCGTCGACGGCATCCTGCGTCGAGCGCTCCCGATCGGTGTCTTCGATGCGCAACTTGAACGACCCGCCGCAGTGGCGCGCAAAAAGCCAATTGAATAATGCCGTCCGTGCACCTCCAATATGAAGGAAGCCTGTAGGCGACGGGGCAAAGCGTGTCACGACGTTGGTTGGCGGCGCGGTCTGGGTCATCGGTGCTCGCAGCGACAGGTGGAGAAGCAAGGTCCGGCGGGCTCTAGCACGGCCCCGTGGGTGTCGTTAAGGGCGCGCAGTGAAGTCATCGGGAGCAAATGACGATCACAACGGAGTATGGCAGATCGGCGATTGGCCCGAACGACGGGATATTCGGTGCCCTTCTGGCGGAACAGGACCGTTGGGCGCTGTGGGCTCCGGTATTTGTTGGGGCCGGGATCGTGCTTTACTTCACACTTCCTGCCGAGCCGGATCTCCTGACTGCGACAATGCCGGCGTTTGCGGCGCTGCTGATACGATGTGTCTGGCGGCGCGGGGTCATCGCTATGGTCGTGTCGGGCGTGGCTCTCGCCGTTACGTTCGGCCTGTGTGTGGCGAAGTTGCGCACCGAGTTCGTCCGCGCGCCAATTCTGGAGCGCAAGTTGAACAATGTGGTGGTAACGGGCTTCGTGCGCCGCATTGAGCAGCGCCCAAGTGGCGGCCCCCGCGTGACACTTCGCGTCACGGGCTTCTCTGGCAGAGTGCGCGCAGATTGGCCGCACCGCGTTCGAGTCCGGTTTCTCAGGCCAGTTGCTGGTGTCCGTGCTGGCAGCCATATCCGCGTGCGTGCCAGTCTTGCGCCGCCGCCGCGTCCCGCCCTGCCGGGCGGCTATGACTTTGCGCGCAGAGCATTTTTTCAGGGCCTTGGCGCCGTTGGTTACACGTTCGCGCTGCCGGAAACGGTTCCGGCGCCCGAACCTCTGCCGTGGCAGCTGCACATTGCCGCCGAGATCGAGCAACTCCGGCAGCGGATCGGGCAGCGTGTCCAGGCCGTGTTGCCCGGCGACAGAGGCGCGCTTGCCAATGCCCTCATCACAGGCGAGCGGGGCGGAATCCCTGAAACCATCAACGACGCCTTTCGCGATTCGGGGCTGCTCCACATTCTCTCGATTTCCGGACTGCACATGGCGGTGATGGGCGGTTTCGTTTTCGTTGTCGTGCGGTTTCTTCTGGCGTTGTTCCCAGTGATTGCCCTGCGATATCCGATTAAGAAATGGGCGGCAGCCGCTGCCATGATCGCCGCATTCGGCTATCTGATGATCTCGGGCGGTGCGCTGGCAACCGTGCGATCGTTCCTTATGATTTCGATCGCATTCGCCGCGATTATGCTGGACCGGCAGGCGATCTCACTCCGAAACGTGGCGCTGGCGGCCTTGGCTATGCTGGTCGTCATGCCGGAAGGTCTCTTGGACCCTGGCTTTCAGATGTCGTTTGCCGCCGTGGTCGCGTTGGTGGCGGCATACGAGGCCATTCGTGATCGCCGCCGAGCGCGTCCACCCGACGTGCGACGCGGCGCGGTTGTTGGTCTGGCTCTGGTGTTCGGTGGCATCATTCTGACGACCCTGGTCGCCAGCTTGGCCGTCGCGCCAATTGCTGTTTACCACTTTCACCGCAGCCAGCAGTTCGCGGTCCTTGCAAATCTGGTTGCCGTGCCGGTGACGAACTTCATTTTGATGCCGGCGGCCTTTCTGACGCTGCTGGCGTTGCCGTTCGAATTGGAGCGATGGCCGCTGATCGTCATGGGCTGGGCGCTCGATATCCTGGTTTGGGTGGCACACGCGGTTGCGGGCCTGCCCGGCGCCGTCACGCCGGTTCCGGCAATTCCGACCATGGCGTTTGCGCTATGTGTCATCGGCGGCTGTTGGCTGGTGATTTGGCGGCGAAGGTGGCGGTTTGCGGGGCTGGCCGCGATTGCAATCGGGCTGGCGCTGACACCGCTTCGCAACGCGCCGGACATCCTGATTGGTGCCGAAGGACGCCTTGTTGCCTATCGCAATCCCGATGGTCGCCTGACAGCCATCGGCCGCGGCGGCACGTTTGCGCTATCGCGTTGGCTCCAGGCGGACGGAGACGGGCGCGATACAAAGACGGTCTTGAAAGGTGTCAACCGCCGCTGCGACACGGTGGGATGCATCGGCCGAACGCACGGCCGTACCATTGCATTGTCGCGATATCCGAGCAGCCTGCGCGATGATTGCGTGCGTGCCGACATACTCGTTCTGACGTATCGCAAGCCGCACGACTGTGCTGGCCGGCGGATCATGATTGATCGCAGAGACCTGCGGATTGGTGGCCCACATGTCGTATTCATCGAACCGGACACGACTGCCCGCGTGTTTTCGGTGGACGACGTCCGTGGCAAACGCCCCTGGGTTCTGTCACCTAGGACCCGACTGACCCGAAAGCGACCGCGACCAGCGACGGCAAAGCCAACCCTGCCAAGTGCTCAGTAACGCCTGATCAACCCCACCAGGCGGCCTTGAACCTGAACGTCATGCGCCGGCAGCGAACGGGTTTCGAATTGCGGGTTCTCTGCCTCAAGGTCGACCGTGCTGCCGCGCTTGCGTAGGCGCTTCAAGGTCGCTTCCTCATCGCGCACCAGCGCTACGATGATGTCGCCGTTTTCGGCCGTATCGCTCCGCCGGATAATCACCATGTCGCCGTCATGGATACCGGCATCGATCATCGAGTCGCCGCGCACTTCCAGCGCGAAATGCTCGCCACTGGTCAGCAGGTCCGGCGGGCATGCAATGTCGTGCGTGTGATCCTGTATCGCACTAATCGGCACACCAGCTGCGATCCGGCCCATGACCGGTACGGAGACCGTGCGGCTGTCAATCGACACCGACGTTGGTCGCAACGACCCGATCGGTGCGGTGCCGCCCGGTGCGGCGCTGGCCGGGTCTTTACCGCCTTCGATCAGCGTTAGCCGCGCACCACCGTTGGCGGCAGTTTCCGGCAACTTAATAATCTCCAGCGCGCGGGCCCTGTGCGGCAGGCGGCGGATAAAGCCGCGCTCCTCTAAAGCCGTAATCAGTCGGTGAATTCCCGATTTTGATTTCAGCGCGAGCGCATCTTTCATTTCATCAAACGACGGCGGAACACCTGTTTCCTGCAACCGATCATGAATAAAGACCAATAAGTCTTTCTGTTTCTGAGTGAGCATTCCACCGCCTCCCGCTCGCCAGCGCTTCAAAAAACGAACCGCGAACACACATATACTATGTTCAGCATTGGTTCTGCAAGTGTTTCTTTTGCGCAGCTTGTGTTCTGTTTGTAACGCTCAGAAGTCTAGCAAAAGTACTGTGACGGGCTCAGCGATTTCTGCAACCGGTGCGTGAGCTTCGCGCACGATGAGCGCGTCGGCGCGATTAAGTGTTGCGAGGAGCGAGCTGTCTTGCGAGGAGACAGGCGCGACCGAAAGGTCTCCGTTTTCGCTGCGTTTGGAGATCGCACGCATGTAGTGGCGGCGCGGACCGTTCGCCTCAAGTCGGTCGGTCAGAATAGCGCGTGTTTGTTGATTGGCTGTCCACGCCAAACCGAGCAGACCGTGGATCAACGGGTATGCAAAGACGCGCGCGCAGATCAGCGACGACACCGGATTGCCGGGGAGGCCAAGATAACGCTGTGGGCCCTTACGACCAAACATCAGCGGTTTGCCGGGGCGCATGGCGATTTTCCAGAAATCGAATGCAACGCCACGGCTCCGCAGCGTCGGCGCGACCAGGTCGTGGTCGCCAACCGAGGCCCCACCAATTGTGATGACGAGATCAGCGTCCGCAGCGCGGTCGAGATGCGCATGCAGGGCCGGTTCGGTGTCTTCGGCAATGCCGATAAAGCTCGTCTCAGCGCCGGCGCGCGTTAGCATCGCCATGATGCCGAAGGGGTTGGAGCAGATAATTTGATCCGGGTTTGGCGCTGTGCCGGGAAGCACAAGTTCGTCGCCGGTCGCAATAACGGCAACGCGCGGGCGCCGCGTAACGGGTAGCACATCATGCCCCATCGCCGCGGCAAGCGTGACAGCGCGTGGGCCCAGCCGCGTACCGGCTGCCAAGAGCGCGTCGCCTTCAAAGAAGTCGACGCCACGTATGCGGATATGCCGCGTCTCACCGCTGCCATCGGTCAAAACGATTTGCGCGCCATCGCGGGTGACATTCTCTTGAATGACGATTGCGTCGGCACCTTCAGGCATCGGCGCGCCAGTAAAAATCCGCACGGCCTGACCGGGCCCGACGACACCGGCGTATGAATGTCCCGC
>JBCCOV010000281.1:0-5119 GCA_039039985.1 Pseudomonadota bacterium
ACAGGTCAGCGCCCCGCGCGAGAGCGCCTCAATGCCAAGCGCGCCGGTTCCGGCGAAAAGATCGAGGACGCGCACGCCGTGCAGCACGAGATCTTCGATGCCGTGCTCGAGAATGTTGAATACGGCTTCCCGCACGCGGTCTGAGGTGGGGCGAATGGACTGGTCGGACGGTTGTGCCAAGGCGCGCCCACGCAAGCGACCGCCGACCACTCTCATGACTTCGCTCGTGGCTTCTGACGCGTCTTGGCGCCACGGTTGGGCTGTGGCCGGAGATGTTTCGTCCGCGCGTTTGCCGGATGGCGCGGCGCGGCGTTCTCCCCTCGCGCGACCTTGCGCATCGGCCGCTTCGGCTTTTTCGCAGGCGTTGCAGCGGCCTCGTCGTCCTCTTCGGGCCGGATCCGGAACCGTTCGGCGAGTTGCGGGCCCAGCTGTTCCGCGAGGACGCGGCGCTTCACATTCTCAGCCTCGCCGGGCTTGAGGTCAGATAACTGAAACGGGCCGTAGGAGATGCGGATCAGCCGATTGACCTGCAAGGCCAAGCTCTCGAGCACGCGGCGCACCTCACGGTTCTTGCCTTCGCGCAGGCCGACCGTCAGCCAGACGTTCTGGCCGGAGATGCTGTCGAGTGTCGCTTCGATCGGGCCGTATGCCATGCCGTCGATTTCGACACCGTCGGCAATCTGATCGAGCTGCTCCTGGGTGACTGTGCCAAACGCCCGCACCCGGTAGCGCCGGAGCCAGCCCGTCGCAGGCAGTTCCAAATGACGGGCCAGATCACCGTCGGTGGTCAGCAGTAACAGGCCCTCGGTATTGAAATCCAGGCGCCCGATCGAAATCACGCGCGGCAGATGTCTGGGGAGATTGTCGAAAACCGTGGGCCGCCCCTCGGGGTCGCGATGGCTGGTCACCTGGCCTCTCGGTTTGTGATAGCGCCACAGCCGCGGTGCTGCCGCAGCCGGCAACGGCGCGCCGTCCACCAGGATGCGATCCTTCGGCCCGACCTCAATGGCCGGAGTTTCAAGCGTTTTGCCGTTCACGACGACGCGACCTTCACCAATCCAGCGTTCGGCATCGCGCCGCGAACACAGCCCGGCGCGCGCCATCGCCTTGGCAATCCGCATGGGCTCGACCGGGCCGCCGGTCGGCTCCGGCCGAGATGGGCGACCGCGCCTGTTCGCGGCACCGGCACCAGATGCACGCGTGGACGCAACCTGTGGCGTGCGCTTCAGCCCGCTCTTTGCTTTGCTCTGGGGGCCACGTTTGTTGCGCGGCGCATCTGCCTGTTCCTGAGCGGTGCCGCGCTGCCCACGCAGGGGGCGCTGGCGCTTGTTTTTCGTTGCCGTGATGGTCGGCGCCTTGCGCGGACGTCCGGCCGATGGTCTTTTCGCCATGCGAGTCGATCTTTTGTTGCTGGAGCGCGGTTATGCCATCGGATAACCGGACAAGCCACATGCATATTGCGCTGGACGAAGCGCGCGACGCGGCGGCCCGAGGGGAAGTTCCGGTCGGGGCTGTTCTCGTGTCGCCGCGTGGCGATATCGTCGCGCGAGACGGCAATCGCACACGGGCGCTGTCGGACCCGTCCGCACATGCCGAAATGCTGGTTATTCGCACGGGCGCAAAACGCCTTGGCAGCGAACGCCTCGTTGATCACGACCTCTACGTGACGCTTGAGCCATGTGCCATGTGTGCGGCCGTGATCTCATTTGCCCGCATTCGACGACTCTATTTTGGTGCATCCGACCCCAAAATGGGTGCTGTTCTGCACGGCCCGAAACTGTTCAGCCAAGCCAGCTGCCATCACGCCCCTGAAATCTACGATGGCATTGCAGAAACCGAAGCATCGGAACTTCTGCGAACGTTCTTTGCGGCGCTTCGGGATCGCTAATTGTCAGAATGTGCGTAATCGGCCTCAGTTGTTCGGAAATAGAGGCGTTCGCCCCGGGCCGACACTTGTCGTGGCGGGTCCCTTGCACAAAACATGTATACTATGAAGTTCACATATAACTAGTCCTTATCGAGGACAGATGACGTGCAAGGTATCGTGTTTTGACAGTTGACTGGTTGCGCCACCGTCGGCGCATTCTCGTATCGCGTTTGTTCGTACCCCTGTTCGGTGTCTTTGCCGCGTTGCTTATGCTGTCCCCACTCGCTGCAGCACAGCCGGCCACGCCGGAGAAGAACTCGTATTTCGTGACGCTGGACGCTGTGCTCAAAACCATCCAACAGTCTGCCGAGTTCTCTCAGTTGGTCGAGACGCACAATCAGCAAGCCGAGGCCTGGTCGGACGACGAGATCCAAGCCAGAGATCGTCGTTGGCGCCAAGGTGACCAGACGCTGATCGAACCGTTGCTCGCCAACCAGCTCTCCAAGGCGCTGGCGAAGGTGGCCGCCGCGAGTGACGGTGTAGTTGCTGAGATCATCGTGATGGGTAAGCGGGGATGCAATATCGCGATCAGCAGTGTCACGTCGGACTATTGGCAAGGCGATGAAGCGAAGTGGAAGCGCACGTTCGGTGCCGATACGTCTGACCGCTTTATCGACCGGGTTGATTTTGACAAATCGACAAACACGTTCTCACAGCAAATCAGCCAGCGTTTCACAGTCAATGGACAACCGGCCGGTGCCATAACGATCGGGTTCGATATCGTCTATCGGCCGAAGTAAGGCTCGAAACCGGTGCCAGGCGCCGCTGCACGTGGGTGGCTCCTGTCACCTGGTGTCACTCGGCGTCGGCGCTTGATAGGAGCCGTTGGAGCTGAGCGCGAAATTGGGGTTTGACCGCCTCGGCTGCGGAAATGATCTCGCGTGCCTTGTAGAATTCGAATGCGCCGAAACCGTCGAGGTCGAAGTCGAGATAGAGATCGGGGCGCTGATGGCGCAGGCGTTCTCTTGTAATTGCCTTTTGCAGGATCTGGGCGGTCTGGACGGCAATCGTCATCGCTGTCGGGTTGGCGCCGATCGCGGTTTCACTTGTCGCGCCGCTGACATCAATCGCAACGGTGATATCGGCATTGGGCATGACGAGATCAAACGGGCAGGGGTTGGTTAGCCCGCCATCAAGATACAGGATGTCATTGCGCTCCACCGGCGAGAAAACGACCGGAATGGCCATGCTGGCTGCAATCGCCGTCTTAAGCGGTCCGCTGGTCAAGGTGTCGGTTGTGTGGGTCCTCAGGTTTGTGGCAGTGATCGATAGCGGGACGTTGAGGGCGTCGAACGTACCTGGCATGTCCCCAGGCAGAACGAGGTCAAGGACCGCTTCCGGGTTCAGCAAGGCCGAGCGGACAGGGACCAGTCGCAACATGTGCTGTCGCGGCGCAGCACGGGCCGCGAGCAGCTGACGGATCATGGTCCAGCGGTTTCCAAGCGCGTCTTCGGTGAGTTCACGGATTTTTGCCGCCGGGTAGCCGGCAGCGTATGCGGCGCCGAAAATCGCGCCAATGGATGTGCCCGCGATCACGGCCGGTTTGATGCCGAGCTCGTCGAACACCTCCAGGATTGCGATATGCGCCAGTCCGCGGGCACCGCCGCCGCCAAGAGCAAGGCCCACGCGGCGCTGGGTGATGTCGGGTTTGGTGGTGCGATAGGCGCTCGAAAGCTTGGGCATCCGTCCTGATACCGGTTTTGCTGGACCTGTTCCTTAATCACCCGAGATGGGGTCTGTCTCGGCCGACAGAAAGCGTCGGAGTGCCGCAATAAGCGCATCCGGGTTTTCCTGGGGCACAAAGTGTCCGGCGGGAATACTGGAGCCGGTGACAGGCTGTTCGCACCACCGCGTCCATGTCGCGATCGGATCGGGGCCGTCGACAAGGTTTCCGCGCGTGCCCCAATAGACCGCAAGCGGCGCTGCAATCCGGTGACCGCTGTCCCGGTCGGCGCGGTCGTGGTCTACGTCGCGTGTTGCGCCAGCGCGATAATCGGCGCAGCTTGCCGCCAACCTGGCGGGCTCAGAAAAGCAGGCCTGATCGTGCGCCAGGACGCGGGGATCGAACCACTCCGGCAGTGTCGGCGCCCCGCGGGACACGCGCTGGGCGACCCAACCTGCCGGGTTATGACCGATCCAGGTTTCCGGCAGTGGCGCCGGCTGGGCCAGAAACGCCCAATGATAGAGGCGCATCATGCGCGCTTGATTGATGGTTTCCCAAACATCGAGTGTCGGGATCACGTCGACAGACACGACGCGGGTTACGGTCTTGGGATGATCCAGCGCCATGCGGTAGGCGACGCGGGCGCCGCGATCGTGCCCGACGACGGCGAACCTGGCGTGTCCGTGCGCCCGCATCACAGCGACCATATCGGCCGCCATCGCGCGCTTTGTGTACGTGTCATGATCAGCGGTGTCGGCTGGCGCAGAGCTTTGGCCGTATCCGCGCAGATCCGCCACAACCACCGTGAAGTCGCGTGCGAGTTCCGGGGCGATGCGGTGCCACATCGTGTGGGTTTGCGGGTAACCATGCAGGCAGAGCACGGGTGGGCCACTGCCGCCGGATCGGGTGAAGATCTCGATGCCGTCAGCCGCTACTGTTGCTGTGGAAAAACCTGGGAACAGGTCGTCGACCGAGACCATGGTATGGGCACCTTTTCGCTGTTCAGTTCAACACCAGTATGACGCGGAATTGTGCGAATTGGAGCCCGCGATGCAGACCAAAGCACTTGCCGGGATCAAGTCCGGTTTCGCTGTGCTCTGGCGTGATACAACAGCCCTCGTTGTGGTGTTTCTTCTGGCCTGGGTCATCGGAACGTTCGCTGTCGTTGCACTGAATTGTTTTACATTTCACTTTACCCAGCGGCTGCCGGAACGTTGGGCCGTCACGCTCGTATGGGCCATTGCGGTTTGGCCTGTTGTCGACTTTCGCGTGCTCAGGCACATGTTCCAACAGCAAGCGCCGGACCGGTTCTCGCTGAGCTGTTTCTGGCGGGTACTTCCGGCACTTATGGCGATTGCCTGCTTGGCGGCCGCAGCGACCTTGGTGATCGACGGCGCCGCCGCCGGTGTCCGCAGAGCTGTTCTTGCGCTCGCAGTCGACAGCGCAGGCCGGGCAGATCCCGAGATTTATCAGGCCTGGTGGTTTCCCGTATTGTACACGGGCGTGTCGCTCATTGCAGACTCGCTGCA
>JBCCOV010000282.1:0-5110 GCA_039039985.1 Pseudomonadota bacterium
ATCATCGAAGTATCGGGCCAGCCCGCGCAGGTTGTCTTGGCTGCACAACGCAGCCGACGATTGGTAAACTGTCAGATTGGAAGGAGTAACATCGACAGTTGGTGATCGAGCGCGTGCGCGCGTGCAAAGCTGCTATGCCCGGGCGCACTGATCGGGCGCACTGATCGGGGGCACTGATCGGGCGCACTGGCCGGAACCGGGCTGCAAAACCCGGAAGTTCTGCCTATGAGGCCCACATTTTGAGAAGACGCTGCTCAACCTGCATGCTAGCGTCTGCTCGGTCCACGGTTGGGAAAGCTCCGGGAGAGATTGCAATGCGTCGCGCTGGATTATTGGGTTTGCTGGTGGCGGCCCATTTTGTCAGTCTACTTGGTGTCCACTCCGCAGCGGCCCAAGACAACCTCAAGACGTATCGATACTCTAAGGCTGGCAACTGGACGATATCGGCTCTCTATAACGCCGGTAACTTCTTGAGCTGCTATGCGCGCGTGTCCTACCGCAATGGCATCAACGTATCACTCATCGCTTATGAAAACGGCCGGTGGACGTTGCAATTCTATAATCAGAATTGGCCGCGCCGCCCCGTATCGAAGTTCCGTGCCGCACTTGAAGTCGACGGCCGCGTGCTCCGGAACACAGATGCGACGTATCGCGGCCGCAGCGTGTTTTTGGAGATCGGTCGATCTGTCGATCCCGTTCGGAGTTTGGTTTCAGGACGTGTGATGACGATCCGCTCGAACTCCGGGACGTCCAGCTTCAAGCTTACGAACGCGTATGACGCAGCCAATGGTGTCGCGGAGTGCTGGTTACATCACAAGCGCCGCAGGGACCGGAGTGGCAACGACGCGTTCAATTCGGGCCAGCAACCGCGCGGTAATAATCGCGGCGCGTTTTAGGTATCTCGTCTTCGGCTGAAACAACAGTGCCTGTGCCTCTGAAAGAGGCGCGGGCGAACCTGCGGCTTGTGCTGGCGCCGTACCTCTCGTTCTGCAAGTCTGGCGGTGAGAGCTACTCGGGCGACGCAACCGATCCGGCAAGGATGCCGCCGTCGATCGTCAGTTCCGCGCCCGTCATGTAGGCCGCTTCGTCCGATGCCAGAAGCACAGCAAGCGCTGCGACCTCCTCAGGTCGGCCAAATCGCTTGGCCGGCGTATCTGCGACGACAGCGCGCATGCATTCCGCACGATCCGGGCCATCTCCGATGATCGGCATCCACATGTCCGTGAGAACAGCGGCCGGGTGGATGGAGTTGCAACGGATATCGAGCCCCTGCTCCGCACAGTAGAGTGCTACGCTCTTGGTATGGTTTCGGACCGCGGCCTTCGATGAGGCGTACGCGGCGGCCATGGAGATGCCAACCATTCCAGAGCGCGACGAGATGTTGATGATCGAGCCCGAACCTGCCCGGCGCATAGCCCGAATGGCATACCGGCAGCCCAGAAATGTGCCATCCAAGTTCGTGATGTGAACGGCGCGCCAATCCGCGAGCGACGCATGTTCCGGGTCGTGGGCGACCGGCCCGGACTCGAACCCGGTGATGCCCGCGTTATTGACCACCACATCCATTGTCGGGTGTTCGTGCTCAAGCCGGGCCCAATCGACTTCACGTGCGACGTCCAGAGGGACGAACGGGCTCCGCAGCCGTTCCGCCGTCTGGCGACCCGCGTGCTCATCTTTGTCCGTGATGAGCACGCGCGCGCCTTCGTCGACAAAGGCGCTGGCAATTGCGGCGCCGATACCGCGAGCTGCGCCGGTTACCAGACACGATTTGTTTGCGAGACGCGGCATCGCGATTCGGTCCATCAGACATCTTGTAGACCGAGAGGCATGGCTCCGGCAGCGCTTTCAGCGGAAACTGAGCCAAGCTTTCTCAGAAGCGGTCAGATCAGCTTCGTCATCGCAACAGCGGTATCAGCCATTCGGTTCGAAAAGCCCCACTCGTTGTCGTACCAGGAGAGGACGCGGACCAGTTTGCCATCGACAATCTGCGTCTGCGTTGCGTCGAAGTTCGACGAATACGGCGAATGGTTGAAGTCAATCGACACCAGCGGCTCTTCGTTGATCGAGAGCACACCCTTGAGACTGCTCTCTGCGGCGTGCTGCATGGCGGCGTTCATTTCTTCAACCGTCGTCTCCCGGCCCGGGATAAACTTGAGATCGACAACCGAGACATTCGGTGTCGGCACCCGGATCGCCGTCCCATCGAGCTTGCCGTTCAACTCTGGCAACACCAGTCCGACGGCCTTTGCCGCACCCGTTGATGTCGGGATCATGCTCATCGCGGCCGCCCGCGCCCGCCGCATGTCTTTGTGGGCCTGATCAAGAATGCGCTGGTCGTTTGTGTAGGCGTGGATGGTCGTCATGAAGCCAGACTGAATGCCGATCAGATCGTGTGCCACCTTGGCCACCGGCGCGAGGCAGTTGGTTGTGCACGACGCATTCGAGACGATGGTATGGTCTGCCGTAAGCTTGTCGTTGTTCACACCATAGACGACCGTCAAGTCCGCGCCCTTCGACGGGGCCGACACCAGAACGCGTTTTGCGCCCGATTCGAGGTGAGCTGCGGCTTTGTCACGATCCGTGAAAATGCCCGTGCACTCCAAGACGACATCAATGCCCATCTCACGCCAGGGCAGCTTCGTCGGATCGCGCTCGGCCAGAACGCGGATGGGCGCGCCGAGGCCGATGTCCATCTGGTCACCGTCAACGGCAACCGAGCCAGCGTACGGTCCGTGAACCGAATCGTACTTGAACATGTGGGCGTTGTCTTTTGCCGAGCCCAGGTCGTTGATCGCGACGACTTGGATATCGTCACGCTTCGCCTCAGCGATCGCGCGCAAGATGTTACGGCCGATGCGGCCGAAACCAGAAATCGCTACTTTTGCACCCATTTTCTTCTCCGTTGCCCCCTCGTATCTGATGCGAGATTGATGTATGAAAAGACATCATCTGCACGCGGGTTTGATTGCCGATATTGCGCCTCAGTGCATGGCCTTTATGAGATGTCGCTCTCTTTGCACGATCGTGTCGGATAATCCACTTCAGTTCATTGTAGAGACAATGTTGGCAGGCGATTTTACGTGATGACGCGCAAGGCTTGGCTTCGACGCGGCCGAGGGAGGCAAGCGCAAGCAAGTTGACGCGGGTCCAATCGGCCCACCAGACGGCCAAGGGTTTCAATGCGGGGGCACATGGCAGCTCGAACACCTTCCAAAAAATCTGCCACACAACCGACAAAGTCGAAGCGTGCCGGCGTGAAAAAGAGTGCTGCGAAGGCAACCAATGCAGCCAAGGCAACCAAGACGGCAAAGACATCGCCAAAGAAAAGCGTGAATAAGCCTGATGTTGCCGCGCTCGAGCAAGAACTGGAAGCAGCCAGGGTTCGGATCAGCGAACTCGAAAGTCGCCAGAATGACGTGATCAACCGAATCGAGTGGATATTGGATACGCTCCGCAGCGCACTTGAAGATGCGGACAAAGGCTCGACACGGCGAAAACGCGTCTGAACGCTCTGTATTGACCGCTGTCTGGGCCATGCGCACGTTGGTGATAGCGGCAACGAGGGGGCATCGATGGCTCAGGTTGCGTTTGAGGTAAACGGGCGAACCTATCAGCTGGCCTGTAAGGACGGAGAGGAGGCCCGGTTGCAGGAGCTCGCCGGCCATGTTGCCGGTATCGTCGACCGGCTGGCAGGCGAATTTGGTCAGATCGCACCGGAACGCTTGATGTTGATGGCTGCGATTCTGACAGCTGATGAGCTCTGGGATGCGCGGGAACGACTCAGCAAACTGTCGTCAGCCGAGGATCCAGCGGGCCGGCCGTGATACGCCACGGGCCGGCCGCTCGAAACGGCAGCCACGTTCGCGCGAAGCGATCCTCAGGTGAAACCCCTAACGTCAACGCTGGCATTCTTGTCCTGGAGTGCCTAGGTTCACACTGCTGCGCGGTTCGTCAGGAGTAATTTTCCCCTGGGCCGATAAGCACTGCCTGGGAGCTGTCCCTGGCCGGGATCGTGGTCTCGGACACACGGCGCCCACCTACGTTTGTAGGGACCTGGCGGGATGATCGTCTCCAACGGCCAGCGCGGCGCTGAACTCACTGCGGAGCTTGGCCTGACGGTCGATCTGCTTGGGTGCGGATTGCACAATCCCATCCCTAATGGGACGCGGAGTTGGCGGTGGCCTCTACAGTGTTGCTGCCAGCGTTTTGGGACCGTTTCGCGGGGCAAGCGCATCCAGCAACCACGCCACGCCTAGAACGTTTCAGGTTTAGCTCGAACCATCCCACACCTCGTCTTTTGGTTGTGTTGGCCGGCGACCTAACGGTCCGATGTCACGGGGGACCGGCCAAATGGAATTGAAGAACAAGGTGTGGGCCGGCGAAGTGATTCCGCCTATGGCGGAAATGATCTAGTGTTCGCTGTGCCTGAAAGCTGCCGACCGGGATGAGCACGATCAAGTCTGACAAGCAACAATTGCGAGAAGCCGCAAAGCTGCGTCGTGGAGCTGTTCGGGCAGAGTGGTCGGCAATGCAGGCTCCAGAGACGCTCATTGCGGCGCATCTTCGCGCGGAGCGACTGGCCGGACCAGGCGCGATTGTTGCCGCGTACATGGCCATCGGCGATGAGATCGACGCCGTCGCGGTCGCCGCGGACGCCTTCGCTCAGGCCCAACTTGGGTTGCCCAGAATGCACGGTCGCGGGCAACCGCTGACGTTCCATGCCTGGTCGCCTTCCGATCCGTTGGCGCAGGCCAAATGGGGCATTCTTGAGCCGTTAGCATCCGCGCCAGTGGTGCAACCTACCGTCGTTCTGGTGCCGCTTCTGGCATTTGACAGATCCGGCTATCGGCTCGGCTACGGCGGCGGTTTTTACGATCGCACGCTCGCCGGCATGCACAGCGCGACGCCTCCGATCTCCATTGGGCTGGCATTTGATGAACTAGAGGTCGACGCAGTTCCCCGCGAGCGCTATGACCAGCGGCTCGATTACGTCGCGACGCCGACAATCGTCCATCGCTGTCGAAAGGATTAGAATGCGGTTTTTGTTTCTTGGAGACGTGGTTGGTCGTGCGGGCAGGCGCATCGTTCAAGATCATCTGCCACGCCTGCG